>NZ_JBHXVO010000048.1:0-37310 GCF_042672265.1 Nocardia sp. NPDC127526
CGGTGCGGCGGCCCGCGCGCGGCGCTTTACCGGTCGGCGGACAAATCCGCGGCCGGGTCGACGGTGATGCGGCCGGAATCGGTGTCGTAGTCGTACAACTCGCCGTAGCGGCCCCAGTCGATGGCCAATTCCAGCTGGCGGCGGGCGTCCTCGTCGGAGAAGCCGCGCCGCAGCAGATCCAGCACGAAGTCCGCGCGCACGCTGCCCTCGGCGCTGCCGATGAGCGCGCTGCAGATGGTGCGCACCAGCGGGGCGCGCCGGCGGGCCTGGTCGGCGAAAATGCGTTTGGAACCCTGGATGTCGGCATTGACGATGCGCGCGCCCACATTGGTGAGGATGACGTCGCCGGAGTCGACGGTGAGGAATCCGAGCAGGGCGGCGGCGTCGACGAGGGGCAGCAGGTCGTCGAGTTCGAAGTTGAGTTCGTCGGCGACCTCGGGCAGATCGGCGCGGCCGTGGCTGCCCCACACCAGCTCCAGCAGGCCCGCGATGCCGCCGACGGAGGCATCCGGCAGCGGCGTGGCGAACGGGGTGGCCGAATCCGGTGTGGCGGTGGCTATTTCGGTGTCGCGGCCGGTGAGCAGGCCGTAGATGTGATCGACCAGGGCGGCGAAGCCCGGGGCGCGGCGATTGCGCGGGCGCGGCTGGTCCACGCCGACCTCGGCGATGATGTGGCCGGGATTGGCGCCCAGCACCACCACGCGGTCGGCCAGCAGCACCGCCTCCTCGATATTGTGGGTGACGATGCAGATGCATTTGGTGGGGAAATCGGTGGTCGCCCACAGGTTCACCAGTTCGGTGCGCAGGTTCTCCGCGGTCAGCACATCCAGCGCGGAGAACGGTTCGTCCATGAGCAGCAGATCCGGTTCCAGCACCAGGGCGCGCGCGAAGCCGACGCGCTGGCGCATGCCGCCGGACAGCTCCTTGGGGTAGGCGGTTTCGAAACCGTCCAGGCCGATGCGGTCGATGGCCGCCAGGGCGCGCCGATGCCGGTCGGCGGGGGCGATGCCGCGCGCGGCCAGCCCGAGTTCCACATTGTCCTGCACGCTCAGCCACGGCATCAGCGCGAAGGACTGGAACACCAGGGCCGCACCGGGATTGGAGCCGGTCAACGGGGTGCCGCGGTAGTCGACGTGGCCGTCGGTGGGGGCCAGCAGCCCGGCGATAATGCGCAGGATGGTGGATTTGCCCGAGCCGGAGCGGCCCAGCAGCGCCACGATCTCGCCCTCGCGCAATTGCAGATCGACCTGGTCGAGCACCTGCAGGGGTTCCCCGCCCGCGCCGGTGAACGACATGCGCACCCCGCGCAGATCCATCAGGACCTCGCCGGTGGTGACCGTGTGTGTCATGGGGATTCTCCCGTCTACAGCGAGTAGCGGCGTTGCGCGAGCGCGTACAGCCGCCGCCAGAACAGTCGATTGATGCCGACGACGAAGCTGCTCATCACGAGCACCCCGACCAGGATGCGCGGGAAGTCACCCACCCGGGTGGCGTCGGCGATGTAGGAGCCCAGGCCGGTGGCGACCAGGGTGGTGGGACCGAATTCGACGACCTCGGCCACGATGGAGGCATTCCACGCCCCGCCCGCCGCGGTCAGCGCGCCGGTCACATAGGAGGGGAAGATGGCGGGCAGGATCAGCTTGCGCCACCACAGGTTTCGCGGCAGCCGCAGGTTGGCTGCGGCTTCGCGCAGATCATTGGGGACCGCGGCGGCGCCGGCGATCACATTGAACAGGATGTACCACTGCGCGCCCAGCGCCATGAGCGCGATGGCCGCCCACTGCAGGCTCGCGCCGGTGGCCACCAGGACGGCGGTCACCAGCGGGAACAGGAAGTTGGCGGGGAAGCTGGCCAGCACCTGCACCACCGGCTGCGCCAGGCGGGTCACCTTGGGGTTCAACCCGATCCACACCCCGATCGGCACCCACACCGCACTGGCCACGAGCAGCAGCACGATGACCCGGCCCAGGGTGAGCACACCCAGGAACGCGGCATGGGCGAGTTCGCCGAAGCCGACGATGGTGTGAATGTAGTGCAGCATCAGCACCGCGCCCACGGTGAGTGCGACCGCGACTACCGCGCCGAAGACCACATCGGCGACCCGGCGGCGCAGCACCGGCACATACAGCGGGCGTTCGGCCAGCCCGAACACGGCCATGCCCCGGTCGATCGGATACACCAGCGGCCCCAGCAGCTTGGCCAGCCCGCCGGGAAGGTGGGAGCGGCGCAGCAGATCCAGCACCAGGGACCGTGGCGCGTCGGCGGATTCGGAGTCCTCGACGCGGAAACGCTCCGCCCACACCGTGATCGGCCGCCAGAATGCCACGTTGAGCCCGATCACCATGATGATCATGGTGGCCACCGCCAGCATCACCTTGCCGGTGTCGGATTCGGCGGCCGCGCCGGCCACATAGGAGCCGATGCCCGGCAGCGCGTACTCGCGATTGTTGACGCTGATGGCTTCGGCGGCGGTGAGGAAGAACCAGCCGCCGCCGAAACTCATCATCGCGTTCCACACCAGGGGGAACATGCCCGAGGGCACATCCACCCGCCAGAACCGCTGCCAGCGCGACAAGCGCAGATTGCGGGCGGCCTCGTCGAGTTCGCGCGGCTGGGAGATCAGCGACTGATAGAACGCGAAGGTCATGTTCCATGCCTGGGAGGTGAAGATCGCGAAGATCGACGCGGCCTCCAAACCCAGCGACGAGCCGGGGAACAAGGCGATGAACCCGGTGATGGTGATCGACAGGAAACCCAGGATCGGCACCGACTGCAAAATGTCCAGCAGCGGCAGCAGCACCTTGCCCGCGCGCGGCAGCCGCGCGGCCGCGGTGGCGTAGACGAAGGTGAACGCGATCGACAGGCCCAGCGCGGCGAACATGCGCAGCAGCGACCGCGCCGCATAGTAGGGCAGCTGATCGGGGTCGGTGGACACCGCCGCGGGTGCGTCGGCCTGGTCGAAGGGCACGTTCACCCCCGCCGACACCTTCACCACCACCCAGATCAGCACCGCCGCGCCGACGAACACCGCCGCATCCGCCCACCGCGAGCGCGGCCGGTCCAGGCCCGGATGCGACGAATACGCCCGCACCTGCGTCACTGCTCGGTCACCTTCTCCGGCACGATGCGCCAGGCGACGCTGGTCACCGACGGCTCCAGGCTCAACCGGCTCACCGCGGTCTCCATCTGCCGGTCGTCGCGGCGGTCCCCGGTCAGCTCCGCACGCACCTGCACCCGCCCGGCCACGGTGTCGTGGCTCGAGATCGACACCAGCCGGAAGTCGGTGCGCGTCAACGACTGCACCAGCAGCGCCCGCACATGCGCCTCGTGCGCGTCATCGGTGTCGGCGGTGAAGGCATACAGCGCCTCGGTCTCGCTGCCGTCGGCCACCGGCCGGTCCACCGCGCGCGCCGCGGTGCGCAGCGCGGTGTTCACGATGACCACCACCACCGTGCCCGCCGCCGCCGTCGAGAACATGCCCGCCCCCGCCAGCGCACCCACCGCAGCCGAACACCACAGGGTGGCCGCGGTATTGAGGCCGCGAATATTGAACCCATCGCGCAAGATCACGCCCGCACCCAGGAACCCGATGCCCGACACGATCTGCGCCGCCACCCGCGTCGGATCCGCGGTGGCCCCGGCGAACCCGTGCGCCGACAACAGCACGAACAAGGTCGCACCGGCCGCCACCAGCGCATTCGTCCGCAGCCCGGCCATCCGGGCCCGGTACTGCCGCTCGAACCCGATGATCGCGCCCAGCCCGACACCGGCCCCGAGCCGCAACAGCATTTCCCACGTCGTCACGACGCCTCCCACACAGAGATCGGCGCACTCGAAAAACCGACGCTACCCGGACGCGGGCAGCACACGGCAACGAAAAGGAGTGTCGCCTAGTGAACGATTGGCTAACGGAACTCTGTCCGATCCATCGGGCACGACAACCACCTCCTCGACACCGCGCACACGCACCGAACGGGAGTGGAGACCTGCGAGACCCGCGAGGTAGGGGCACCACTCCTCGTAAGACCTTCAGCACTGCACGGCGTAAACCCACCGCGCGGGTGGGAGCCGGTCGGAGCAACCCCTTAATCCGGGGAAGCCTGTCCTGACCATTGGCGTCTCTCGACGTTTCCGGTCGCCGGCCTGTATCCGTGCAGGAACCTCAGCTAACGACGGCACCTTGCGTCAGCGAGTAAACACCCGCCCACCCCCACCCCGCAACCCGATGTGGCCGCCGTCGCACTCCGCGGCCGCGCCGCCGCGGTCGCACGTCACGGCGTGCGGTTGCTGCCCGATGAACCTCGACGGCCCGCCCGGCGTCGGCGTCCCGCAGCTCGCAACGATCCCGCGCAACCGGGCGAAAAGCCTTCTTGTAGAAGCGATCACCGTTCCATTCGGCAGGCTCGCGCCGAACTTGCCGGGCAACCCTGTGCCGGTGGTTCGGGCTCAGCGGGTTCCGCGGCCGGGCAGTGCGGCCCAGCGCGGCACCCGGCGCCGGTACGCGTCATAGGTCGCCCCCCACCGCTTGTGCAAGGACCGCTCCTCCCAGCGCACGAGACCGGTCACGAACGCCGTCCAGGCCGCGAGGCCGCCGGCCACGGGCAGGCTGCCGAACAGGGCCGCCCAGCCGGCCCACAGGGTGAGCTGGGCGAGGTACATGGGGTTGCGGGAGAGCCGATAGGGGCCGGATCGAGCCAGGTAATCGGGGGTCAGGGCGATCTGCCAGCCCGGCTGGGCCTGCTTCAGATGGGTGGCCACGGTCCAGGCGTAGATGCCGACGCCGGTGATCAGGACCGGAACGCCTGCGGCGAGGTTCGCCGAACCCGGCCGGTCGCGGGACCATCCGTGGCGCTCACCGAGGCTCGACACCGCGATGGGCAGGACCGCGAAGGCCGAGGTGTGCGCCGCGGTCATGAGAGTGAGAGCGGGGAGGGGAGGTATCGTTCCGCGCACGAGATCCAGCGTAGTTCGGTTTGATGCCGTCCGGGGACGGGAGCGGCCCGTCACCGGATCTGCCGGCTCGGGGAGATCGGATGTGCGGCAATCGGATTCTCGCCGCCACGCCGTCCTCGGTCGCGGTGGCCGCCGGCACGCACTCGAGCAGCGGCCCTCGTCATCTCGCCCGCGAGTTACCGCTGTGCGCCCGCGTCCGCGCGATGCGCGAGATCGGCGATGCGGTCGGCGAATTCGCTCCACAGCTCGCGCGGCAGGCTGTGTCCCAGCCCGTCCACGACCAGCAGCTCCGCGCCCGCGATGGCCGCGGCCGTCGCCACGCCGCCGCTGACGTCGATCACCGGGTCGTCGGCGCCGTGCACGACCAGGGTGGGGGCCTGCACCGCGTGCAATTGCGCAGTCCGGTCACCAGAGGCGAGCACCGCGATCAGCTGGCGCATCATCGACACGAAATCGTGGTCGCGGTCGTAGGCGCGGGCGGCGGTGGCCCTCACGGCGGCCTCGTCGAAGATGAAGCCCGGTGAGGCCAGCGCGCGGGTGACCGTGACTCGCCACGCGATATAGCCGTCGCGGTCCTGTGGCGGCGGGCCGCCCGCGCCGAACGCGCCCGGCTTCGCCGCGCCCACGGCGGGATTGCCGGTCGTCGACGACATCGAGGTCAGCGAGCGCACCCGCTGCGGGTGTTCGGCCGCCACCGTCTGGGCGATCATTCCGCCCTGCGACAGGCCGACCAGGTGCGCACTCCCGATCTCGAGCGCGTCGAGGAGTCCGACGGTATCGGCCGCCATGTCCGACAGGTCGTAGGCCGCCGAGGACAGGTCGCCGCCCATGGCCGCCATGTTGTCGGGGGCGGGCGCGTCGGCGAGGTGGGTCGAGTGGCCGGAATCGCGGTTGTCGAATCGGATCACCCGGAAACCGCGCTCGACCAACCCATCGCAGAACCCTTGTGGCCAATGCACCAGCTGTGCGCCACCACCCATGATCAACACCAGCGCCGGGTCCGATGGATTCCCGAGGGATTCGTAGGCGATGTCCATCTTCGCCGGCCCGACACCCACTGCCGTCTGCTCGCTCACAGATCCTCGCCTTCTCCGCGCCGCCATGGCTCGGACCTGCGAGTATGCCCCCATACCGGGCCCTTGCCGCAAGCCCGCCCGGCCGGGCTATGGTGAAGTGGGAGGGATCGGCGCACGGTGATCGCGGCAGCGGTGGCCCGTTCGCGCCGTCGTTCACGGTGCGCGTCGAAATCCATTGGGGGATTTGATCTTCGGAGTGAAGATACCGAACGATATGTTCAAATCAAGTGCGACATGGGACGTTTCGTGCGGTCCTACGATGGTTCGACCGAACGGTCGAGCATGGAGGACGCGATGCGCAAGCTGACCATCGACAATCTGTACGACGATCTCCTGCAATGGGTGGCGGCCGATGTGGGCGCGGTGAACGAGGCGCTGGCCGTGTCGAAGGACAGGGGCTGGGAGCAGTGGTGCGTGGTGCAGTTCCTGCGCTGGCAGCATCATCAGCGCAGTGCCGAGCGGGGGGTGAACTATCAGCGGGAGTTGAGCATTGCCCGCCGCCGCTACGACATCGCCTACAACTGTGAGGCGGAAGCCGATGCCGGGGAGTATCCGGTGTTGCTGACCCAGTGGAAGGCGATGAAGGGTCCGGTCAGCTATGACATGTTCGGTGATATCGGCACGCTCACCGAGGTCGGCAAACACTGGCGCAACCTCGGGCGGCGCTGGGTGCCGGTGCTGGTCGGATTGTCCACGAGCGGGGCGGAATTCCCGGGGGTCAAGGAACTACCGGGCATCCCGAACGCGCAGGTGCGGGTGTTCGTCTCCACCGAGGAGACCTGGGAGCGTTTCCGCAACGCCTTCTGACCCGCGCGGGGGCATCAGCCCCGATACATGCCGCGGTAGGCGGCGATGGTCTGCACCAGGTGATCGACGATCTGGTCGCGGGTGGCGCGCAGGGTGCCGTTGAGCCAGGCCGAGAACATGCCGGCATTGCCCGAGGCCATGGTGACCGCGGCGACGCGGCGCTGCACCGGATCGTCGATGTGGGCGAACAGGTGATCCTGGATCAGGCGGGTGAAGGCGGGCATGACCGCGATGGTGGTCTGGCCCAGGCCCGTCGAGGAATACGGTTCGACCAGGAACAGCCGGGATTTGCGGGGATCCTCGAGGACCTTGTCGACCAGGATCTCCGACAGGGCGCGGTCGCGGGTGGGGTCGTCGACGACGGCGAAGGCGGTCATGGGTTCGAGGAATTCGTCGGCGATCTGGCGGTAGAGGACGTCGAGCAGTTCGTCTCGGCTGGCGAAGGATTCGTAGAAGTAGCGATCGGTCAGGTTGGCCTTGCGGCAGACCGCGCGCATGGTGACCGCGCCCGCACCGGACTCGCCGATCAGGTCGAGGGCGGCGTCGAGCAGGGCGGCGCGACGCGCCTCACGGCGTTCGGTGAGGGTCGTTCCGCCCCAGATGCGGGGTTCGGCGTCGGAGGAGGGCTGGCCTGTCTGCACCGGGTCAAGGGTAGCGCCCGTGCGCGCCTGCGCGTGCACGCCCGGTGACCCGGTGCCGATGATCGCGGGTCAGCGCAGGACCACGCAGGCGCTGCCGAGGTTGATTCCGGTGCCGACCTCGAAGTAGTCGGTGGCCGCCGAACCCCAGTAGGAGTCGGCGTAGATGCGGTGCCGGCCGGTGGCCTGCGGGGTCCAGGTGGTGGTGGCGCGGCCGTCGCGGCCGATGGTCACCGACTGCGGGTTGAACGTGCCGTAGGCGCCGATGTCGTAGAACCAGGCCGAATCACCGCTGCGGCCTTCCACGGTGACGGTGTAGGAGCAGCCCGAACCGTAGCGCGGGCCGCCCAGGGAGATGGAGTTGCTCGACGAGACGTCCACGCGCCACACCTCGGCATGGGCGGCGGGCGCGATGAGCACCGCGGCCGAGGCCAGGGCGGCGAAGGTGGTGGCGGCGGTGGCGAAAGCCGATGTGCGGGACCGGATCATGGGTGATCATCCCCTTGCAGGAAGCGCGGATGAGGGAAACTGCCGATGGATGGGCAGGCCACTCCCCGCAGCGCGCACTGCCCGGCGACACCATTGGCGCACATACGCCAGTGTCGGCGCATCCTCGGTGCGACACGCGCGGAACGGACTACTCGTTCGGTACTCGGTCACGGTGCATGCCGCGCCCCGGAATCCCGGCTATCGCAGCGCTATCCGAGCAGTTCGTCGATGTAGCACCAGCGCCAGGATTCGCCCGGTTCCACGCTGCGCATGACCGGATGCCCGGTGGTGTCGAAATGCTTCTCGGCGTGGCGGCCGACCGAGGAGTCGCAGCAGGCGACGTGCCCGCAGTCCAGGCACATGCGCAGATGCACCCATTCCAGGCCCTCCTCCAGGCATTCGCCGCACGCGTCGGGGGTGTCGGGCACCTGCACGGTGGGGGCCTCGCGCAGATGCGTGCAGTCCCCGGTCATGGTGGCGGTCAACGGTTCCCCGGTTTCGCCGGCCTCGGCGATGCGGTCGATGGTGGATTCCTCGATATCGAGGGTGGCCATCACCTGCTGCAGCACCTCGTGGTCGATGGTGCCGGCATCGCGCACGGTGAGCACGGTGTCGCGTTCGGCGGCCAGCATGGCCAGCCGCAGCCGCCGGTACTCGCCGCTGGGGGTGATGCGCTGGGATTCCGAGCGCCCCAGCAGCTCCCACGCCGAGCGCGCCCGCATGGTGACCCGGTTGCGCAGCGCCGCCACCACCTCCGGTGGCGTCTCGGGGGTGATGTTGGCTTCCAGGGCCGCCAGTCCCGCCGTGGTGGCCTGCTGCAGCAGATTGGCTTCCTGCAGCAGGTCCTCGGCGTGGCTGGGCCCGCGCAGCCGCAGCGCCCGCACCAGCCACGGCAGCGACATGCCTTGCAGCAGCAATGTTCCGGCGACCACCACCACCGCCAGCAGGATCAGCGTCGCCCGTTCGGGCGTGTCCTCGGGCAGCAGCAGCGCCGCGGCCAGGGTGACCACCCCGCGCATGCCCGCCCACGACACCACCGCGGGCCCGGTCCAATGCGGTTTCGGCTTGCCCAGTCGCCGTCCTTCGACCCGCCAGGCCAGGAAAGTGGACGGGAACACCCACAGCGGCCGCGCCACGATCACCGTCACCAGTACCGCCGCGCAGGTGAGCAGCAGTGTGGAATGCGGCAGATCGCTGTGCCAGGCGTCCTCCACGAAATGCCGCACCTGCAACCCGATGAGCAGGAACACCGCGCTCTCCAGCAGGAATGCGATGGTGCGCCAATTGGTGTGCTCGGAAATCCGTGAGGCCGCGCTCTGCCAGCGCGGCGCCTGATAGCCGAGAATGAGCCCGCAGGTGACCACCGCGATCACCCCGGAGGAATGCACCGCCTCGGCCGGCAGATACGCCAGCCACGGGGCCAGCAGCGACACACTCGTATCCAGCACCGGATCGCTGATGCGCCGGCGCAGGAACGCCAGCACCAGCGCCGCCGCCACCCCGATGAGCGCACCGCCCCCGGCCGCGGCGATGAAGTCCGCGCCCGCCTCCCACAGGGTGATCGTGCCCGCCATGGCGGCGATGGCGGTGCGCAGCGTGGTCAGCGCGGTCGCGTCGTTGAACAGCGACTCACCCTCGAGCAGCGTCACGATCCGCCGCGGCATCCCCACCCGCCGCGCCACCGCGGTCGCGGCCACCGCATCCGGCGGCGCCACCACCGCCCCGATCGCCACCGCCGCCGCGAACGGCACCGGCAGCAGCCAGTACACCACCGCCCCCACCGCGAACGCGGTGAACAGCACCAGCCCCACCGACAGCAGCGTGATGGAGAGCTTCTTGGGTTTGAAATCGACCAGCGAAGTCCGAATCGCGGTGGTGTACAGCAACGGTGGCAGCAATCCCAGCAGCACCAGCTCGGGTTCCACATCGACCTCGGGCACGAACGGCAGATAGGAGGCGATCACCCCCGCCACGGTGAGCACGAACGGCTCCCCGAACCCGAACCGGCGGGCCAGGGCCGCCAGCCCCACCGCCACCGCCACCAGCACGACGAGCCCGAACGCGACCTCCACAAACGATCATCGTGCCAGCCCCGGTGTGTCGCGCCCGCACCGGCCATGGCGTGTCGGCGCCGTGGGCTCGGCCCTCAGGACCGGCGCGGCGCCGATTCCAGGGGTTTGCCCGCGTCGCGCCAGGCGGTGATGCCGCCGGCGAGGCTGGTGGCGTCGAAGCCGGCGCGGCGGGCCAGGGCGGCGTAGCGCAGCGACAGCTCGCCCACGGGGCAGACGAAAACCAGTGGGCGTGAACGGGAGAAGGGGATGCCGTGGGTGAACATGTCGTCGAGTTGGTCGTCGCGGATATTGAGGGCGCCGGGGACGTGGCCGATGCGGTAGGCCATGGCGCCGCGGGTGTCGACGATGGTGGGGCGGGCCTGGCGGTCGAGAGTTTCCAGGGCGTCGGGGGACAGGGTGGGGGTGGCGGCGAGTTCGGCGGGCGTCGGGCCGGTTTCGCGGCCGGGGCGGCCGAAGAGTTCGGGGCGGCGTTTGCGGATGTAGGACAGGTAGGGTTCGAGGCGGTCGCAGACGATGAACACCGCGATCAGGGGGCGGTCGGTGGGTGAATGGTCCACGGCGGACAGGAAATCCAGGGCGGCGGCGTAGGTGGCGCCGCTGGTGGGGCCGGCCAGCACGCCGTGGCGGGTGGCCAGTTCGACGGTGGCGTCGACGGCGCGCCCGGCCTCGACGGGGAGGATGCGGTCGTAGAAGTCGGGTTGGAACAAGCCGACGTCCCACAGTTCGGTTTCCGAGCGGATGCCGGGGATGAAGTCGCTGCGTTCGGAGACCACCGCGATGGTGCGCAGCTCCGGATTGTGTTTGCGCAGAAAGGTGGCCGCGCCGCGGGTGGAGCCGGTGGTGCCCAGCCCGCCGAGCAGGACATCGACGCGGGTGATGCCGTCGCGGGCCAGATCGTCGTGGATCTCGCGGCCGGTGCCCCCGTAATGGGCCTCGATGTTCTTCTCGCTGGTGTACTGCGAGGGGTGATGCCAGGCGTGCGGGTCGCGGGCCATGGTGGCTTCGATGACGGAGTAGACGTCGTTGGGCGCGGTCGGATCCGGGCATTCCGACAGCCCGGGCAGCTCCTCGATGTCGGTGCCGAACAGTTGCAGCATCTCGCGCACCTCGGCGACCTTGATGCGGTTGGTGACCGCCCGCAGCCCGATGCCGTGCAGGGCGCCCAGGATGCGCAGCGCCTTGGCGGTATTGCCGCTGGAGGCCTCGATGAGAGTGCGTCCGCCGGTGATGATCTCGTCGAGTTCGTCGCGGATCATGCCCCAGGCGACGCGGTCCTTGACCGAGCCGAAGGGGTTGAACGATTCGAGTTTGGCGTAGAGCTCGACATTCGGCAGTCCGTGCACGGCCGGATCCAGTCGCAGCAGGGGAGTGTTGCCGATGAGCTCGGTGATGTGGTCGTAGCGCATCATTGCACCCCGTGCCATTGCGGTACCGGCCGGCCGGGCTGGTAGTCGTGGTCGCGGCAGACCGCGAAACCGCTGTCGTGCACGGTGACCGCGAGCTTGGGCGGCAGTGGATGCATGGACGCGCACGCTGCCGAGAGGTCCATGTGGTAGGCGGCGGTATTGGGGAACACCAGCAGGTCACCGGGTTGCGGGCGGTGCGGCAGCCACACCTTGTGATTGGTGATCAGATCGCGTTCCAGGCACAACCGCCCGGCCAGGAACACCCCCACCGCACCGGAATTCGGCGTGGTGTGCGCGCGGGCGGGCAGCAGCAGCGGGTCGACCATCACCTCCTGATCGGCGGGGGTGACGGTGTCGCGGCTGACATCGAGATTGACCAGGGTGGCGCCGTCGGCGGTCTGTTTGACGAATTCGACGCGGGCGACGGTGATCCCGGCGTGATCGACCAGCGCCTTGCCCGGCTCCAGCCAGATCTCGAGCAGATTCTCCGCCGCGATCTGGGCGATGGTGCGCCCGCCGTGCGCGTCGAGCCCGGCGGTGAGCAGATCGGCCAGCATCGCCTCGGCGGGCACGGTATTGGCGTATTTGTGGAACACCGGGGTGCCGTGCACGGCGCCGCCGTCGAGATGGAAGCCGAAGGTGTTGCCGCCCCACGCCATCGGCTCCCCGCGCCCGAGCAGCGATTCGCGCAGCGCGACCACATAGGCGTCGAAGGCGTCGGCGTCGGCGGTGAACACCTGCCGGAAGCCGCCGCCGATATCGAGCACCGTCGGAGTGAGCCCGTGTTCGTAGGCGCGTTCGGTGAGCTCGAGACAGGTGTCCACGGCGCGGATGCGTTCGGCGGGCTCGCCGGAGTCGATGTGGAAGGCGAAGCCCGCGAACGCGATCCGCTCCCGATGGGCGGCCAGCACCGCGAGGGCTTCGTCGGCCTGCGCCAGCGGCACCCCGAACCGGCTCACCGGTGCGCCCGCGAACCCCGACAGCCGCACCAGCACCGGCACCCGCGCCCCCGCGGCGGCCAGCTCGGTGATGCGCCGCAACTCCCACACATTGTCGACATTGACCGTCATCCCGGTGCCGAGCAGCTCGCGCAGGAACACCTCGCCCTTGGGCCCGGTCACTTCGATGCGGTCGGTCGAGAAGCCCGCGCGCACCGCCCCCGCCAGCTCCGCCGCCGAGGCCACGTCGATGCCGATCCCGGCATGCTCGGCGGTGCGCACGAACGCCGCGGAGTGATTGACCTTGTGCGCGTAGCAGATCCGATACCGGCTCGGCTGGGCGTCCAGCACCGCGCGCAGCCGGGCGAGATTGTCGGCGAACACCTGCGGGAACACCAGATGCGCCGGCGACCCGAACCGGTCCAGGGCGTCCTCGGCCGCGCCGGGCGCATCGAGGAACGCGCGCACCAGCGGATGAATCTTCGCCGGCAGTCGCGGCGCGGTCGCAGCCGTCATACGGCCGTTTCCGTGGTGGCCGGGGTGGGCAGCTCGACGGTCGGGTTG
Organism: Nocardia sp. NPDC127526; assembly: GCF_042672265.1. Lineage (NCBI taxonomy): Bacteria > Bacillati > Actinomycetota > Actinomycetes > Mycobacteriales > Nocardiaceae > Nocardia > Nocardia sp. NPDC127526. Next base: position 12,944 of record NZ_JBHXVO010000048.1, read on the forward strand.
TAGCCGCTGTCGCGCAACGCCTCGAAGGCGCGATGACGGTTGCGGGGACTGCGGAATTCGGCGGTGACGCGCTTGCTGATCAGGTCGATCTCGTGCACCGCGATATCCATCGACTCCAGCACCCCGGTAATGGTGCGCACGCAATGCTTGCAGGTCATGTCCGGCACGAAGAACAACTGATCGGCCGCGGCCAGTTCGATGCTGTCGGAACCGGTGTCGGCGGGCACCTCGGCGATGCTCAACCGTCCCACCACCGCGGTGAACAACTCGGTGAACTTGTCCACCACCACCGGCAGCAGGCTGTAGTGCGCGCCGTCGAGCTGATGGGGCATGGCCGCCAGGCAGGCCGGGCGGGTGCCCGGCGGCAGCAGCGCGTACTGGCGCGAGATCAGGTCCAGCTCTTCGTGATAGCGGGCGATGGCCTCCTCGACGGTCAAACCCTCCACATGGGTGGCGCGGCGCATGGTGCGGTGCGCGTCCTCGATGGTCATGTCCTTCATCGCCCGCAGCGTGGCGACCGTCTCGGCGGAATAGCGGACTGTGCCGTCGGGCTGGGTGGCCAGGGTGACCGCGATCATGCCGCGCCGGTAACTCGACGCCTGCAACTCCCAGAACCAGCGGGTCGCGACCGCGGAGTAGATGCCCGAATCCCGCATGCCCGCCGCGAATTCGGCCGGCGTGCGATAGGGCGTCCAGCGGGCCAGCAGCGCGTGCTGGGCCAGCGCCCGCCCGCACGCCTCGATGCCGACGCGGAAGATCTCGGCCGGTTCGTGATCGGTGGTGGTGCCCTCGAGCACCGCGCGCTCACGCTCGGACAACCCCGCGATCCGGCGTGCGAGGGCCGCATCGGCCTCGATCGAATGCCACAACCCGAGCACCGCCTCGCGCATGGCGATCGGCACGATCGGCCCCAGCCCGCCGGCGTGGAAATGCCCGGTATTGGGCACCCCGTCGCTGTCGGTCCAGGCGATGCGATGGGTGGCGCTGGTGACCTGCTCGGCGCGGCACGGGCGCATGAACCGTTCCAGATACAGTCGCTGCGACAGCGTCAGATGCGATCCCGGCTCGAAACGCACCGGCGTGCACGTGTATTCCATGCGGCGCGCCGGGGGTGCGGCCGGGGTGAGGCCCAGTCCGGGGCGGGCCACACCGGCCAGCACGCGGGAGGCGGCGCGGCGGTCGTAGCGGGGTGGATGGCCGTTGCTCGTCATGTGACCTCCTCGGCGATCGTGGCGACACACTGGGCGAACCGGTCGATCTCCTCGGCGCTGGTGTAGAGGTGGGTGCTCACCCGCACCGAATCCTGCTCCGCGCCGGCCGCTCCGGTCGGCACGCAGTGCGCGCCGGTGCGGACCAGGAATCCGAGCTCGCCGAGCACGAAACCCAGGTCGCCGGAACTGATTCCGGGCACGGTGAAGGAGACGATGCCGTAGCCGGTTTCGCACGGGGCGTGCGCGGGACCGGGCGCGAACTCCAGTCCCGGCACCGCGCGCAGACCCGCGAGCAGCCGCTGGGTCAGCGCCCGATTGTGGGTGCGGATCGTGTCGAGCCCGACCTGCTCGAGCACCTCGAGCGCCGCACCCAGGGCCAGAATGCCCGGCAGATTGTGCGTGCCGCCCTCCAGCCGGTGCGGCATCGCGCCCCCGGACAGCTCCGAATCCACCAGTGACACACCGGAATTGCCGCCCGGCAGGAACGGCGTCAGCTCGTCGTGGCGGCGCCTGCGGCAATACAGCACCCCCGTGCCCGGCGCGCCGAACATCTTGTGCGCGGAGAACACCGCGAAATCGGCGCCCAGCTCCGCCACCCGCACCGGCAGATGCCCGCCGCTCTGACTGCAATCGAAACACAGCGCGATCCGCGGATCGATGCGCCCGCGCAACTCCTCGAGGGTGGTGAGCCCGCCGAACACATGATGCAGATGCGCCACCGTGATCAACCGCGTCCGCCCGCTGATCCGCGCCGCCACATCCTCGATATCGGCCTCACCCAGCGCATTCACCCGATACGGCACCAGCGTGACAGTGCGCCCGAATCCGGCCAGCAGCCGCCGCAGATGCTGCCACGGATACACATTCGACGCATGATCGCGCGGACTGTAGAGAATCTCGTCCCCATCCCGCAGATTCGTCAACCCCCACGCCAGCGCCACCGCGTTCAACCCCGCCGTGGCGCCCCCGGTGAACACCACCTCATCGGCGTCGGCCCCGATGAACCCCGCCATCCGCTCCCGCACCCGCTCGATCTCGGCCGCCAAACTCGTCGCCCACGCATACGTCCCCCGCCCCGCATTGGCCGTGCGCGACCGGTGATACCGCCCCACCGCCTCGATCACAGCAGCCGGCTTCTGCGTGGTAGAGGCCGAATCCAGATAAACCTCCGCAGCCTCGGCAAGCGCGGGAAACATCCCCCGCACAGCCGATCCCGCCGGTCCCCGGGCGGCGGCGGGCCCGGCGGTGTTCGCAGGCGCAGAAGACCGCACCGTGCCGCCTCCCTCCGAGGAGTACGCGCTGGACGCCACCAACGATACGCACATTTGGACACCGCCCGAAGCTTCTCGCGTGCAACCCCTTTCGCCGACACCGCTTCGTTACCGCCCCAAACGAACCCCACCCACCCCGACCCCAGCACGCCCCACACTTCTATGACGTGCCGGTTCGGCTCCCACCACCGCCTGCCCTGCCCGGCCCGCCCGATCACATCGTCCCCTGGGTTGTCCGATTGCCGCCAGAGCCCGCCCGGCTCACCCGCTCCGGCGCGCCCCTACTCGCGCAGTGCCGCCCCCGGGATGAACGGCGCGTACATCCTCATCCCGCATTCACGCCCCCAAGAGTGAAACGACACCGACTGGGAACTGGTGGCGGCATTTCGCGAGAGCCCCCCGCCACCAGTTCCCGGTCGGTGATGTTTCAGATTGGCCCCCGCCTCCCAGACCGGCCGCACCGACCGCTGCTCACCGCGGGTCGAGCACACGGCCGCGCCGAATGCTCGTCGGCGCCAGCGGGTTGGCGAGTCGGCGTTCCGGGACCGCCCGCCCACCGAAGCTACGGCCGCGGACGCTGCTCACCGTGCGCATTCGAGCCCGCCGAGAGTGGAACGACGGATTTGTGGCGGTCTCCTGGATCCCGCGCACCGGCCGCGCGGAATGTTCGGCGACGCGTGGTCTCGGCGAAGGTGGTTGGCTCGCGTGTGGCTGGACGTCGGCCCGATGCTGTGCGCGATCGGGTTGGGGGCCTCAGCGTTCGGGGCCGCCGGGGTTGCAGAGGGCGTTGACGGTTTCCTGGTAGCCGACGGCGGGGCGCCAGGGTTCGAGGTTCCAGCTGGGTTTGTTGGGGGCTACGACGCGGGCCCAGTCCCAGTGGCAGATGAATTGGTCGCGCATGCCGGGGGTGTCGGCGTCCGGATCGGCGGCGAGGATTTCTTGCCAGGCGCGTTCACCGGCGGTGGGGAAGGTGTCGAGGCGGCCGGCTTCGGTGGGGTAGATGAGCAGGCGGGGGCCGTCGAGGGTGTCGGTCCATTCGGTGCGGTCGATGAGGGGCTGGTCGGCGTAGGGGTCGACGGTGGGGACCGGGGTGGCGGGGGTGAGGGGCGGGAGGATGGGGTCGGCGCCCGAGCCGGAGCCGGCGGGGGTGGTGGCGGGGGCGGCCTGGGTGGCCGATTCGAGGGGGACGGGGGCGGGTTGTTCCTCGATGGAGCCGACCACGACCGGGGCGGACTCCTCGGCGGCGCCGCAGCCGGTTAGTACCAGTGCCAGCGCGAGCGCGGCCAGGCCACCGGATAGTTTCCGCGACTGCCGCATGGGCGGTGTCCCTTCCTTGTTGCGCTCACCATGTCCGACCAGCATTGCCGACCGTCATCGCCTGCTCATGTTTCCGTCATCGCCGCAAAAATGACGGCGTCGCGGATTTGCCAGCGGTGGCACTGTGGCCCAGACAGCCCCTACGATGTCACGCGGTGGCCGATTCCCGAAACCCGGGTCCGTCCACCATCGGTGGTACCGAGGACCGTGGTACCCCGCCGCGCGAGCGGCCCGCTGGAACGACTGTAGGGGCAGGATGTGACAACGCCGACTGTGAAATGTCTTGTCTGGGAACCGGACAACACCCTGTGGGACGGCGTGGTGAGCGATTCGAGCGCCGGCGCACCGCGGCCCGACGCCATCCGCGCCCTGCGCATTCTCGCCGAACGCGGCATCATGCACGCCGTCGCCAGCCGCGGCGAACACGCCTGGACCGTGGACCACCTGCGCCGCTACGCGCACTTGGAACGCTTCGCGGTCATCGAGGCGGGCTGGGGCCGCAAGTCCGCGGCCATCTCCCGCATCGCCCACACCCTCGGCGTCGACCTCGAACAGGTCGGCTACATCGACTCCGAGCCCCTCGAACGCAGCGAGGTCGCCCACGCGCTGCCGCAGGTCCGCTGCTACGCCGCCCGCCACGTGGACGTGCTGCCCGCTCTGCAGGAGTTCCGCGCCCCGGTCGGCGACGTCCCCCCGCCCACCTCACCGATGGGCTTCGCTCACATCCACGCCCGCTGACATCCACCGTGCCGGGCGGCGCGCCTCGCCGCCCGGCACGGCCGCGGTTGCCTCACTTGATCATCCGGAAGCGCGGATGCCGCAGCCAGGCGTCGAGGAATTCCGCGTCACCCACATGCGATTCGCGTGGCTGCCTGCGTGATCCGTGGTTGACGACATAGACCCGGCCCGGCAGTTTGCCCAGCGCGTGCGCGGTGCGCTTCGCGATCTCGGCCCGCTGCTCGGGGCTGGGATGCAGCACCGGAATGGTCGCGGGCCAGGCGAACGGCGTAAGCGCACCCCGCATCCCGATTCCCCTCCCCAGCGGGCACCAGGAGTGAAACGACGCCGACCGGGAACTGGTGGCGGCATTTCGCGAGCAGCCCCCGCCACCAGTTCCCGGTCGGTGATGTTTCGGATTGGCAGGTCAGGCGGATTCCATGTCCCCGCTGGTGATCCGGACGATCGGCAGCACCAGCGCCGCCGGTGCGCTCGCCGGCACCACCGGCTGCCTCGGTGCGACCGGTGCAATCCGGCGGTAGCCGCTGCCCGGGGCGGGGCGGGTGTCGACCTCGCCCTTGTTGGGCCACATGGCCGCCGCGCGCTCGGCCTGGGCGGTGATGGTCAGCGACGGGTTCACGCCCAGATTCGCCGACACCGCCGCACCGTCGACAACGCTCAGCGTCGGATAGTTGTAGACGCGGTGGTAGGGGTCGATGACCCCGGAGTCGGCGTCCGCCCCGATCACCGCGCCGCCGAGGAAGTGGGCGGTCAGCGGAATATTGAACACCTCGCCCCAGGACCCGCCGGCCACGCCGCCGATGTTCTCGGCCACCGCGCGGGTGACCTGGTTGCCGACCGGGATCCAGGTCGGATTCGGTTCGCCGTGGCCCTGTTTGGAGGTGAGCTTGCGCCCGAACAGCCCGCGCTTGGTGTAGGTGGTGATGGAATTGTCCAGATGCTGCATGACCAGCGAGATGATGGTGCGCTCGCTCCAGTTCTTCACCGACATGAACTGCACCAGCGTCAGCGGATGCAGCAGCACCGTCCACAGGAACCGCAGCCAGCGCGGCATGCGCCCGCCGCCGTCGACCATGAGGGTCTGCAGCAGGCCCATCGCGTTGGAGCCCTTGCCGTAGCGGACCGGCTCGATGTGGGTGTCGGGGGTGGGGTGGATCGAGGAGGTGATGGCGACGCCGCGGGTGAAATCGCGGTTCGGGTCGACCTTGCGGGTGGCCGCGCCGACGATGGATTCGGAATTGGTGCGGGTCAGCACGCCCAGCCGCGGCGACAGCGCGGGCAGGATCTCCCGGTCGCGCATGGCGAACAGCAGCTGCTGGGTGCCGCGGGTGCCCGCGGCCAGCACCACGTGCCCGGCGGTATAGGTCTTGGGCTGCTTGCGCACCCAGGCGCCGGTGCGCTCGGTGTCGACATCCCAGGTGCCGTCGGGCAGCGGCCGGATCGCGGTCACCGTGGTCATCGGAACGATCTGCGCCCCGGCCTTTTCCGCCAGATACAGGTAGTTCTTCACCAGGGTGTTCTTGGCATTGTGGCGGCAGCCGGTCATGCACTCGCCGCATTCGATGCAGCCGGTGCGCTGCGGCCCAGCCCCGCCGAAGTACGGGTCGGCCACGGTCTTGCCGGCCTCGCCGAAGAACACCCCGACCGGAGTCTGCACGAAGGTGTCGCCCACGCCCATGTCCTCGGCGACCTGTTTGAACACCTCGTCGGCGGGGGTCATGTGCGGATTGCGCACCACGCCGAGCATTTTCTGCGCCTGCTCGTAGTAGGGCATGAGCTCGTCGCGCCAGTCGGTGATATCGCGCCACTGCGCGTCGGAGAAGAATGGCTGCGGCGGCACGTACAGGGTGTTGGCGTAGTTCAGGGAGCCGCCGCCCACGCCCGCCCCGGCCAGGATGAGCACATCGCGCAGCGGGTGGATGCGCTGGATGCCGTAGCAGCCCAGTTTCGGCGCCCACAGGAATTTGCGCAGATCCCAGCTGGTTTCGGGCAGTTCGTCATCGGCGTAGCGCTGCCCGGCCTCGAGCACCCCGACCCGGTAGCCCTTCTCCACCAGCCGCAGCGCGGTCACACTGCCGCCGAACCCGGACCCGACGATGAGCACGTCGAAATCGGTCTCCCGCTGGGTCATCGCAGAACTCCCTTGTCGTCGTCGACAGTGTGGCGGCGGTTACGCTAACGCGGACAGTTGCCACTGTCAACGTTCATCGGTTGCGCTCTCTATGCTGAGTCGCGTGGACCGACACAGCGCCGTGGCGACGGGCCGATACAGCCGCACCCAACTCGCCGAACTCAGCGGCGTGCCCGCCCGCACCATCCGCTACTACCACTCGCTGGGCGTACTGCCCAAGCCCGGCCGCGCCGGCAAGGAAGCCGTCTACACCGACGAGCACCTGGACCGGTTGACCGCCATCGCCGCCATGCAGGCGCGCGGGCTGCGCCTGGAGGCCATTCGTGAGGTATTCGAGGCCGAAACCGCCCGCGACGGCGACTGGCGCGCGGTGTTCGACCCACGCTACTCCGATCCCTCCGACGCCCCGGTGACCGTCACCGACGAGGGCCTGTCGGATCTGCTGGGCGATCGGCGCACCGACATCCTCGACGAACTGCTCGCCGAGGGCTACCTGCACCGCACCCCGGCCGGCTGGCACATCCCCGAACCGGCCATGCTCACCGGCGCCCTGGTCCTCTACGACGTCGGCACCGACATCGCCTTGTCGGGCACCCTGCGCAAACTCATCCGCACCCATATCGCCGCCCTGGCCGACGATATGGTCCGCGCCTTCCGCGAGGCCGCCACCACCAGCTACGGCGGCGAGGACATCGATATCGACCTGGACCGGTTCCGCGACCGCTTCCGCGCCGCCGCCCGCGAGGTCGGCGGCGCCACCCTCGTGGCCGAAATCGAGCGCGCCGCACGCGAACTGGATCATCCGCGCTGAGCACCGGCGGCGCGGTTCGTGTACCTCTGCCCACGCGCCTACCGGCAGGACATCTGCCCATGCGCTTAGCGGGGTGCGCTGTCAGTCCACGGTGACGGGGGAGTCGCAGCTGGCGGGCGGATCGACCAGATGGCACTCGGAGGGGCCGCGCACCGGCCGGTAGGAGGCGGGTAGCCCGTTGGCGGTGACGATCTGGCGGTAGGTGTCCACGGCCTCGGTGGGGCGGCGGGCGAGAGTGGGGTCGGACAGCACGTCGACGGTGTAGAGGCCGAAACGCGGTGTGTAGGAACCCCATTCGTAGTTGTCGGTGAGACTCCAGTAGTTGTAGCCGATGATGTTCATGCCGTCGGCCTTGGCGCGCTGGATCCAGTAGACGGTGTCGCGCAGATGATCGGAGCGGGTGTAGCCGTCGGCGCGGGGCTTGCCGTCCTCGGTGGGCATGCCGTTCTCCACGATCCACAGCGGCTTGTCCGGGAACTGGCGCGAATAGTGTTGCAGCGCATAGTAGATGCCCTCCGGCCGCACCGGCAGATCCCACATGCCCACCGGCGGGGGCACCGAGCCGTCGGCCTGGGCGACGGTCTCGGCGTCATCGGATTGCAGGCCGAAGTAGTAGTCCACGCCGATGAAATCGAGTTTGGCGCCGATGCGCTCGATCAGCGGTCCGTTGACCCGCGTCTCCGCGCCCGCGACATAGCCGACATTGCTGGTGACCTGCGCGCCGGGCTGCACCTGATGGATGTAGTCGTAGGCCCCGTTGTGCACCGCGGCGACGCGGTCGAGCATCTCCTCGGGATTCTGATCGTTCTGCCGCACCTCGTGCATGATGTAGGCGACCGGCTCGTTCACGGTGACCCACAACGGATTCAGCCCCGCGTAGCGGTCCACCACCATGCGCATATTGGCCAGCCAGTCCTCCACGATGCCCGGATTGCGCCAGCCGCCGCGCGCGGCCGCCCAGCCCGGATACACCCAGTGATCGAGGGTGAGCATGGGCCGCATGCCGGCTTGCACGATGGTGGCGATGAGATCGTCGTAGAACGCGAAGCCCGCCTCGTCCCAGCGGTCCGGGGTGGGTTGCAGCCGCGCCCATTCCAGGCCGACGCGGAACACCTTCACCCCCAGTCCGGCGGCCAGGGCGATGTCATTGGGGTAGCGGGAGCGGAAGTCGATGGCCTGGGCGTAGCGGTCCCAGTCCGGATTGGCCTCGATGTAGCGCAGCCAGTTGCTGTCGGCGGAATGCCCTTCGGATTGGAAGCCCGAGGCGGCCACGCCCCACAGGAAGTCCGGGCCCAGCACGCCGGGTGTGGTGGCGGAGGCGGCCGGTGGGGTGGCCGCGCCGATACCGGCGACCGGCAGCAGCGTCGAGGTCGCGGCGAGCGCGGCCGCGACGAGGCGGGACAGCCGTGTGCGCATCGGGACTCCTTCTCGGGACGCTGGGTCGACAATGTCCCGATCGGAGCGTAACTGCCGATTAGCTGGATTCCCGTGCAGGACGAGGCGTGTCGCGCCGGCGACCGGCCGGACGTGCCCGCCGGCGCACCCGTGGCCGCGCGGGCGGTGTGCGCGGCCTGCTCAGCGCGGCAGGGTCACCGGATCGGTGCAGCTGGCCAGGGCGTCCACCAGCGAGCAGCTCGCCGGTGCGCGCGTGGGTAGATAGTCGCCGGGCACGCCGCCGTCGCGGGTGATGGCCGCGTAGGCGGCCACCGCGTCGGTGGGGCGGCGGGTGAGCGACGGATCGTTCAGCACGTCGACGGTGTAGAGGCCGAAACGCGGTGTATAGGAACCCCATTCGTAGTTGTCGGTCAGACTCCAGTAGTTGTAGCCCATCACGTTCATACCGTCGGCGCGAGCGCGCTGGATCCAATAGACGGTGTCGCGCAGATCGTCGGCGCGGGTGTAGCCGTCCGCGCGCGGCGCGCCGTTCTCGGTGGGCATGCCGTTCTCCACGATGTAGAGCGGCTTGCCCGGGAACCGCTGGGCGAAGTGGCGCAGCGTGTAATAGATGCCATCGGCCTGCAACGGCAGCTGCCACAGCGCCGACTGCGCGAACGCGGTGTACTGCGCCACGGTGTCCGGCGACATGCCGTAGTAGTAGTCGATGCCGATGTAGTCGAGCTTCGCCGCGATCTTGTCCAGCATCGGCCCGTTGACGGCATTGTCGGCGGCGGGAATGTAGGCGACATTGCTGGTCACCATGGCGCCGGGCTGCACGGCGTGGATGTAGTCGTAGATGCTGTTGTGCGCCAGCGCGAGTCGATCCTGCATGGTCGGCAGCTCACTGACCGCCAGCCCGCCGTTGCGGACCTCGTTCATCATGTAGGCGGCCGGTTCGTTGATGCTCACCCACAGCGGATCGGCGGGCGCGTAGCGATCCACCACCCGGCGCATATTGGCCAGCCAGTCGCCGACCATGTCCGGATTCGCCCAGCCGCCGCGCTCGGCCGCCCACCCCGGATACACCCAGTGATCCAGGGTCAGCATGGGCCGCATCCCGGCCGCGCGAATGGCGTCGACGACCTTGTCGTAGAAGGCGAATCCGTTCTCGTCCCACACCCCCGGCCGCGGTTGCACCCGCGCCCATTCGATGCCGATGCGGTAGACGCCGACGCCGAGGTTCTCGGCCAGCGCGATATCGGAGGCGTAGCGGGTGTAGAAGTCGACGCTGTTCTCGTAGGGGTCGTAGTCGGGGTGCGAGGCGATGTAGCGGGTCCAATTGCTGTCGGGCGCATGGCCTTCGGACTGGAACCCCGAAGCCGCCACGCCCCAGTGGAACCCGGCGCCGACGGCGGGCAGGCTCGCCGGCGCGGGCGCCGCGGCCGCCGGTGCGGCGCAGGCGAACACGGCCAGTGCGGCGGCGGCGAGGGCGGCCAGCGAGTGGCGGCGGGTGTGCGAGCGCATGGGACTCCTCCGGCTCAAAGCGAACTGGGCGGCCGTCCAGCATTATGGCGGACCCGCGCCCTCACGACACGTGGTTCGGCCGAATGCGCGGAGTCGACCTCGAGATCGAGATAGCGCGAGGCTAGCGCCGCGGCCCCGAGATCCTCCAGCACCTCGAAACCCGTGTCGCGCAGCACCCCGGCGAGCACGCCCGCGCCCTCGGCCGGATAGTCGAACACGATCTGCGAGCCGGCGGCCAGCGCCGCGGCCCGGTGCAGGCTGCCCAGCGCCGCGGCGCACTCGCGCCGCGCGCCCAGCTCGACAACGAACGCCGGGCTCGCGCCGTCGAAACCCAGTGCCGCGCAGACGGTGTCGAATTCGGCGCGGGTCACCTGCCACACCCGCAGATCCGGATACGGATTGTGCGCGGCGAAGGTGTCCAGCCCCGTCCCGATCAGCACCGCCTGCCGCATTCCCGCGGACACCGCCTCGGCGAGGCAATCCTCGGCGAACCGGCAGCGCGCCGCGGTGAGCAGCCGGCGGTGGATGCGCCGGCACTGCGGCGGCAGCGGTTCGGGCCGCCCGTCACAGGTGGCGTGGGGTTCGCCGGTCGCGGTCGTCATGGCCGGTCTCTCGTCCGGGAGTGCGGATCAGTCGCGATGCCACGGCCCGGCGGGCGGCCAGCCGGGCATCTTCGGCATCTTGGGCATTTCCGGCATCGGCGGCATCTCTGGCATGGGCGGAATGGGCGGAATCGGTGGGACCGGCGGTATTCCGCCCCCGCCGAAGCGCTGGAACGCGGCCTGGCGCGAGGTGCCGAACACCTCCCCGATCTCGGCCCAGGTGCGACCCTCCTCGCGCGCCTGCGCCACCAGCGAGCGCAGCACATCGTCGACGACATTGTCGAGGCTGCGCGCCGCCCGCAGGGCGGCCATCACCGAGGGCGCCGGTGTCCCGGCGGCCGGGTGCAGCACCTCGGCCAGGAATTCGGCATTGGTGGACAACAGTTTCGCGAGTACCGCGCGCTCGTCGGCGGGGTCTCGACGGGGGGAATCGGCCATATGTAAACGATGCCTTTACGCGAATCTCGTTGTCAAGGAATGATTTACAAGATCAACTGGCTGGACGTTTGCTGACCCGCCCGGCGCGGCGCCCGGCGCGCCGACGGTGCGGGACCCGCCTGGATTGCTGTTTTCCCGGCAGCTGCGTTTACGCTTTCGCCGGATACGTCCGGCGCGACCGGAAATCCGGGGGGATCTGTAGCAAATCCGGGTCGCCGGCGATATGCCGACGGCGACCGATCAGCTCGGCCACTGCGTGCACTTACCCGGCTCGACGAACAGGAGCGGTGATGAGCCACGACGACGATCCGTGCGGCGACGCACCGGGACAGGACCCGGCCGACCGGGTGGTGAACCTGTTCGGCTGGTCGGCGCCGGCCGATCCCGGCCTGGCCCCGCCGCGTGATCGCATCCCGCCCCAGTGCGCCGAGAGCCTGGGCGATCGCGTCGCCGGCGCCGACACCGCCTGGAATCACACCGATTTCGCGACCCGGCTCAACAAGCTCTTCGATGCCGGCGCGCCGGCCGAGCGCCGACCGCACACCACCGCCGAGGTCGCGGCCGCGCTGACCGCCTCGGGCTATCCCATCTCCAAGCCCTACCTGAGCCAGTTGCGTTCGGGTCAGCGCACCAACCCCTCCGACCAGACCGTCGCCGCTCTGGCGAGGTTCTTCCGCGTGCGCCCCGACTACTTCTTCAGCGACCGCTACACCGCCCGGGTCGACAACGATCTGCGCCTGCTCACCCGGCTGCACGGCGCCGGCGTGCGCCGGCTGTCCGCGCGCGCCTTCGACCTGAGCGAGGAATCGCAGAACCTGCTCACCAGCATGGCCGAGCGACTGCGCCTGAGCGAGGGCCTGCCCAAGATCCCGCCCGACGGCTCCGAGTAGTGAATCACCCTGGCGTGCACCATCAGCCGACCTCGGCTGCCGGAAGGCTCACGCGGGTGGCGAGCTCACCCGCCCGATGGCTTGTTCCGCCTCGGCGACCAGCCGGACCACCAGATCGGCGGCCGACTCCAGCGCGGTCACCAGGCCGACGCCTTCGCCCGCCCAGATCGGCGCGGCATGCGGATCGTCGCGGTATTCCTGTTGTGCCGCAGCGAGATCGGCCAGCAGTTCGGGTTCGCGGCCGCGCCAGCGATCGAGGAACGCATTGCGCAGCGTCCGCGCGGGATACTCCGCGGGCCACCCGGCGCCGCGGGCGATATCGAGGATGCGATTGCGTTCGGTGTCGTCGCCGCTCGCATCGAGCAGCGCCTTGGCCCCCTCGACGGTGATCAGCGCCTCCGGCGTCGCTTGAAATCTGGTGCCCAGCAACGCACCCGACGCGCCCAGCACCAGGGCGGCCGCCAGCCCGCGCCCGTCGCTGATCCCGCCCGCCGCCAGCACCGGCGTGTCCCCGGCCAGGTCGGCGACGGCGGGCACCAGCGGCAGGGTGCCGCGTGACCCTTCGCCGTGCCCGCCCGCCTCGCTGCCCTGCACGATGAGCACCGAGGCGCCCACATCCAGGGCCCGCCGCGCGGCGTCGAGGCCGGTGACCTGGATCAGCAGCGGGATCCCCGCGGCGCGAACCATTGTCGCGAAGGGCGTCGGATCGCCGAAGGACAGCATGATCGCCGCGGGCGCCCGTTCGACCGCCCAGGCCACGGTGGCCGGTTCCACCGCCCAGGTCTGAAACCCGATGCCGAAGGGGCGAGCGGTGTTCTCCCGCGCCAGCTTCCACTCCCGTTCGAGCCAGGCGATCTGCTCGCGTCCGCCCCCGATCATCCCGAGCGCCCCGCCATTGGACACCCCCGCCGCGAGCACGCCGCCGGCGATACCGCCCATGGGGGCCGAGACGATCGGATGCTCGATTCCGAACAATCGCGTGAATGGTGTTGTCAGAACCATCGATTCATCATGGCAGCCCGGCGACCGGTGCGGTGACGGTATTGGAATGCTCGCTCTATGGCGCCTGGAAGCCGCCGATCTTCTGCTCGAGCAGTTCGGCCAGCCGCAGCGGGGTGCGGTCCTCGAACATCGGGCCGATGAGCTGCACTCCCACCGGCAGGCCCGCGGGGGAGCGGCCCGCCGGGACGGCGGTGGCGGGCAGGCCGGGCATGGTGGCCATGCCGGCCCAGACGAGCTGGTCGAAATACGGGTACTCGACCCCGTCGATGTCGATGCGCCGGTCCTCCAGGCCGCCAGTGTGGTTGTGCGGGAAGGCGGGAGTGGGCGTGATGGGGCACACCACGGCATCGAACTCGGCGAAGAGCTGCCGCCAGCCGTGGCGGTGCAGTTCGCGGCGGTTGTTCGCCGCGACCCAGTCGCGGTGGCTGAGCACCGTGCCGCGCAGCCGCGCCGCATCCAGGCTCCGGTCGTCCCCGCTCAGGGCGGCGGCCCGGGTTCGCAGCTGTTCGTACACCTCGGCGGGCAGACTCGCGGCCGCGTTCGACAGCATCAGCTGCATGTAGAGCGTCGCCGCTTCGGCCGGATCGGGCAGCAGCGGACTGTGCCATTGGACGCGGGCACCCTCCTCGGCGAGCGCCGCGGCGACCCGGTGCACCGCCGCCCGCACCGCCGATCCGGTCGGAATGAGCGGATGGTCCTCGAGGACCAGGACGCGGAAGTCGGCCGGCCGCTCGTGGCGCGCGGGCGGCAGTGCGAGGTCGTAGGCGATACCGTGGGTCAGCGGGTCCGGTCCGGCCATGACGTCGAGCAGCAGGGTGAGGTCGCGGGCGGTGCGCGCCATCGGGCCGACCACGGCGAGGTCGAGGTCGACCGGCAGGGCCGGCGCGGTCGGCGCGACCATGCCGCGGGCCGGCGCCAGCCCGAGGCTCGGCTTGTGCGCGTAGATGCCGCAGAAATGCGCGGGGGTGCGCAGCGAACCGGCGAGGTCGGAGCCGAGGGACAGCGCGCCGAATCCGGACGCCAGGGCCGCCGCCGAACCGCCGGACGACCCGCCCGAGGTGCGGTCGTGATCCCACGGATTGTTGGTGGTGCCGTAGATGTCGTTGAAGGTCTGGATATCGCGCAGCGTCGCCGGCACGTTGGTCTTGCCGAGGATCACCGCGCCGGCGGCCCGCAGCCGCGACACCTGGACCGCGTCCGCGGCCGGGACGTGGTTCGCGTGCTGGGGCATGCCCCAGGTCGTGGGCAGCCCGGCCATGTCGTAGGACTCCTTGACCGTCACCGGAATGCCGAGCAGCGGCCGGTCCTCGCCGCGGGCGCGCGCCTGATCGGCCCGGTGGGCGGCGGCGCGCGCACTGTCGAAGGTGCGCACACAGATCGCGTTGATCGCCTTGTCGTCGCGCTCGATACGGGCGATCGCCTCGTCGGTCAGCTCCGCCGAGGTCACCTCACCGGCACGCATCGCAGCTGAAAGCTCTTCGGCCGAACGAAAACTCCACTCCATGAATTCGACGGTATTGGCCCGCCGCGGTGGACATAAAATGTTGATCCGCGCAATCAGCACAGTCGAACGGGCGGCCTGCGGTTCGAATCGACGCATTCGTTCCGCCGAATCCCCAGGTCACGAAGTCGACACGGTCGGCTCGATCGGTGCAGGCCAGGAAATGCCTTTTCGCACAACGGGACAGTTCTCACAAGGGCGGCCGTGTTCCCCGTCCGCACCCCGGCGGGCAGTGCGGTGTTGCATTCGATGCAATTCGGCCTGGTTTCGCCGCTACAAGCCGAGTTTGGTGACGGCGTTGTCTTCCAAGGGGTTTGCGGTGCGGATGTAACCGTGCACGGTGCGCGGATTGGACCAGCGGCCCTGGCGCATGATTTCGCGGTCGCTGGCGCCGCCGAGGGCGGCCTGGGTGGCGAAGCCGGCGCGCAGGGAGTGGCCGGAGAACAGGGCGGGGTCCAGGCCGGCGCGGGCGGCGTATCGTTTGATCAGTTCGGCGACGGCGCGGCCGGACATGGGGGTGGCGGCGATGGCGCCGTGGCGGGAGATGGTGGGGAACACGGGCAGTTCCGGATCGGTCAGGGTGGTGCCGGTGAAGCCGTGGCAGCGGTGGATGCGGGAGTCGGCGGGCGGGTTGTCGGCCAGCCAGGCGCGCAGGGTGCGGCCGGCGGTGTGCTGGGCTTCGCGCAGGCGGGTCCAGTCGGCGAAGGCGCAGACGGGGCAGGTGCGGGGGCGCCGGCCGCGCGGGAGGGCGACGCGTTGTTCGGTGACGCCGGTGGGGTCGGTTTTGGTGGTGGGCAGCTGGATCAGCAGCAGGGGTTCGCCGCTGGCGTGGTCGGTGTCGACGCGGATATCGCCCAGGCGCAGGCCCGCGATCTCGCTGCGGCGCAACGCGCCCGCGAAACCCACCAGCAGCAGCAGGGTGTCGCGGCGGCGGGCGGGTTCGGTGGGCCATTCGGGGGCGGGCAACTCGGCCAAGAGCTGGTCGAGGGTGTGCAGCAGCACGGGGCGTTTGCGCCGGGGCCGGGTGCGCCGCGTGCGGCGAATACCGCGCAGGGTCAAGCGCACCACGTCCGCGCGGGTGGGGGAAGCCAGGCCGTTGGCGGCGTGCACCGCCGCGATGGCGGCGGCCTTGCGTTCGAGAGTGGCTGCGCTGTACGCCCATTCGCCGCCCGCGCGGCGGGCGTCGGCGGCCGCGGCCAGGTACACCGCCACGTCGAGAGGATCCGCGGGCAGGGCCTGCCGGGCTTCGGCGGCGCACCAGGCCGACCACGCCACCCAGTCGGTTCGGTAGGCGCGCACCGTATTCGGCGACTGTGAGGCCTCCAGATACCGGTGCAGCGCCCCGGCCTGGTCGGCGTCGAATCGCTCCCGCACCAGCCGCAGTGCCGCCGCGTCCACCAGGACGCTGCGCACCCCGCGCCGCAGTTCGGTCTGCACCGAATCCGGCAGTGCCACAGCGGCGGACCGCGCCTGCACTATCACTACCTGCTCGTCGGTCACGTCGTTCTCTTCACGGGTGCGGTCGGCCTCTTCACGGGTGCGGTCGGCTCCGATACACGCTCGGCATACCCGACCGATCGTATTCGCCTGCGTCCGAACCGCCTCGCCGACATACGGAACCGACGCCGGACTTCGACGCGGCGATGCCACGGCCCGGGTGTGCGGGCCGCGGCATCGGCGGTGCGGGAATACTTGCCGGTTACTTGTTCCAGATGGCGGCGACGCGCTGCTCGTTGCCGATCTGGTAGTAGTGCGCGTGCACGAGGCGATAGCCGTTGGCGGTCATCTGGTTCGAGGTGGCGAAGAAGGCGTCCTCGGTGATGTCGTGGCGCGCCTCCCACGCCCGCCCGTCGTTCTTCTCCCAGATGCCGACGAACCGCGACGCCCCGTCGACCTCGTAGCCGCGCACCTGGGTCAGGCGATAGCCCTGCGCCAGCAGCGAATCGAATTCGGCCTGATAGGTCTTGGAATCCACGCCGTGGCGCGCCGCCCACGCCCGGCCGTCGTTGAGCGTCCAGGTGCTGGTGTAGCGCGGGTCGGGACCGTCGGTGGCGGTGATATCGACCAGGCGGTAGCCCTGGCCCAGCAGCGAGTCGAATTCGGCCTGATGCTCGGCGCCGGTGAGGTTGTTGCGGTAGACGGTGGTCTCCTGCTGCGGTGCGGCGTCGCCGCCCTGGGCGAAGGTCACCGTCCAGTGCCGCAGATCGCCCTCGTAGATGACCGCGACGCCGACCCGAGTCAGCTGCCCGTCGAGCATGATCGCCTTGTGCCCGGCGGAGTTCCACCAGAAGTCGATGGCGTCGGCGGCCTCGACACCGATGCCGTAGAAGTTGATTTCGGCGATCTTGGACGAGGCGGGCACACCGCACTGCGCGAAGCGGGTGGCGATATCGCGGCCCAGGGTGTCGACATGGTCGGCGGGTGAGGCGCCGCGCTGAGCGCTGTCGGTGCTGGCCCATTCGGCCGGCCGGGCCAGGGTCTCCGCATGGGTGACCGCGCCCACGCCGTTCTCGGCGCGCAGCACATTGATGGTGTCGAGGACGCCGCGTTCCTCATCGCTGAGTGCGAGCGACGCCGCCTCGACATCGCAATTGGTGAGCGGCGCCGCCGACGCGGTCGGCAGCGCGAACAGGGCGGCGCCCGCGGCGAAAGTGATCGCGAGGGCGGTGGACTTGAGCTTCACGTGTGGATTCCTTGTGCTGGTTGCTGGGGGTGCGCACAAAGAATGCGAGACGCCGCTAACCGGTTTCTCGCCGCAAACTAACGAGCGAACAAGCCACGCAACGCGGCATCGGCGACCGTGGTCCCCGGCGCCGGCGAATACTCGGTGATCCCGAGCCCCGCGAGGGTGAACCGCGCGGTGAGCGCCTCGAGTACGGCGCGCACCTGCTCCGGATGCGTCCCGCCCGGCTCCGGGTACAACAGCCCGTCGACGTGGCTCGGATCGAGCACGTCGACATCGATGTGGACGTACACACTGTGCACGCCCATGGCCGCCACCGCCTCGACCAGCGCCGTTGGATCCCGCAGCCGCGCCACCGGGAACCAGCGAATCTTGTTGTCCTCGATGAACTCCCGCTCCGGCGCATCACACGAGCGCACCCCCGCCAGCACGAGCCTGCCCGGATCCAGCCGCTGCCCCGGCGGCGGCGTCAGCGCGTCGGGCCCCTCGCCGAGCAGCGTCCGCAACACCATCCCGTGAAACGCCCCCGACGGCGACGACTCCGGCGTATTCAGATCCGGGTGGGCGTCGAACCACACCACCGCGACGTCGTCCCCGTGACGCGCCACCGCCTGCGCGATCGGCCCCAACTCCACCGCGCAGTCCCCGCAGACGGTGACCACCCCGTCGACGCCCCACCCTGCGACGAGCGCGGCCACCGTGTCCCGCGCCCGGGTCAGGACCTCGAAATGCCGCACCCCCTCCGCGACATCCCCACCCTCCGAACCGATGTCGGCGACGGTCCGGGGCGCTCCGGGAAACAGCCCCGCGAGCACCCGCGCCCCGCCCGCCACCAGCCGCGCCTGCGCGGATCCGGACCCTTGCCATTGCGGGACGACGAGAACATGACTGGGATCGATCATTTCCCGAGTCTGCCCCCGATGCGCCCGGCGATCCACCGCTTTCCGCCGCCGCGGGACTACCAGCCGGGCAACGGTTCTCGCGCCGCCAGCCATGCCGCCGGAATCCCGGTCACGCCCGGGCGATCGGTGCTGCCGGTGAAGGCCGCGACGATCCCGCCGACGATCGCCCCGGTGGTGTCGACATCCCCGCCCGCGGCAATACAGGTCGTGATGGCGGTGGGGTAGTCGTGCAGATGGGTGGCGGCGACCCAGAGCGTGAACGGAACCGTGTCCTGCGCGGTGACCCGCGACCCGTTGCCGAGTTCGTAGGCCGCCTGCTCGGCGGACGTGCCCAGCAGCGTCCGGGCGCGCCGCACCAGCCTACGGGTGTAGCCGTCGTCGAGGCGATCGAGGACTGCCGTGATGAATTCCCTCGGGGTGGGCCGAGTTCCGGCGCGTCGTGCCGCGCCGGCCTGGGCGGCGGCGAGGGCGACCGCGACCGCGCCGGCAATGCCCTCGGGGTGCAGATGGGTCACTTCGGCCGAGCGCACCGCCTCGGCGGCCGCGCGATCGAGGTCGCCGGCGTGATAGGAGCCCAGCGGCGCCACCCGCATGGCCGCGCCATTCCCGCAGGATCCCTGGCCGCCGAAAGCCGCGCCCGCCGCCTCGCGCCAGGGAACGCCGTCGCGGATGCGGTGCAGGGTGACCACGGCGCCCGCGCCGTAGCCGCGATACGGTTCGCAGCGGTCGGCGAAGGTGGCCGCGAGCCGGTGCTGATCGATGGTGTGGTGGTCGCGGAGGTCGGCGACCAGATTGCAGGCCATTTCGGTGTCGTCGGTCCATTCCCACGGTCCCGCTGGGGGTTTGCCTGCGAGCAGGTCCGGGATCGATCGGCCGACCATGAAGAACTGTGCGCCCAACGCGTCGCCTACCGACAGCCCGTCGAGCGAATCGAGCATCAAATCTTTGTGCATACGCCGCCGATCCTAGCCAGCCCGAGGACGCGGCGGCCAGGTGATATTCAGGCGGTGAGGCCGACGAGGCGGGCGCTGTCGGTCCACAGCGCCTGCGCCAGTTCGTCATTGCGGGCCAGTGCGGAGGGATCGATCCAGGTGAGTTCGCCGTGTCGTAGCGCCGCGTAGGTGTGGCCCGGTGGCGGTGTGGCGGTGCCGAGGGCGAGGTCGGTCAATGCGGCGGCGGCCGCGGCGCGGGTGTTGAGGACGGGGCTGACGCGGCGGATGGGCGCACCCAGCGGGCCGCCGAACAAACGCCACGCAAGCTGCAAGGGCAGGGCCAGATCTCGGGCCAGGCCGGTGCCGAAGACCTGGCCGGGGTCGTAGGCGATGGCGGTGAGGTGACGGGCTTCGAGGTCGGGATCGGCCTGCAGGGCGCGGACGGTGAGGACCGTGCAGAGTTTGGCGGCGGTGTAGGCGTGCTGGCCCGCCTTGACGGCGTTGGGATGGCGGTGGGGATCGCGGTCGGGGTGGGCGAGCAGGTCGGCGTCGGCGTGGCGCGGCGGCGCCAAGCTCGCGCCGGTGGCCGGGTCGTGGGTTCCGCTGGTGGTCAAGATGATTCGCGCCTTGTCGGCGATGGCGGGCAGCAGCAGGCGGAGCAGGAGATAGTGGGCGAGGTGGTTGACGGCGAAGGTCGTCTCATAGCCGTCGGGGGTGCGGCCGGTGTCGTCGGGCCGGATGCCGCCGGCATTCAACAGCAGGACGTCGATGCGGGAATCGCCGAGTTGTGAGCGCACCTCGGCGGCGAAGGCGCGCACCGAGTCCAGGCGCGTGAGGTCGAGCGGGAAGGTCTCGGGGCCGGGGGATCGGGCCCCGAGCAGAAGCCGGGTGCCCGCGGGCCGGGTGAGGTGCTGGACGGCGAGGGCGCCGAAACCGGAAGTGCCACCGGTCATCACGATGGTCGTCACGATTGTTCCCCTTCGAATGCGAACGATCGGCTGACGCTTCCGAGTATCGCGCGCCGTCACGCGACACCGCGAGGGTGCGGCGCACGTCTGGACGCATCGGCAGGAGTTTCGGATTCCCGGTGACAGCCGTGGCCGCGGACGTTCGTGCGGGTGCGCCGAACCGGGCGATCGGGGCCTAGTCCGGGAGCATCGGCACCGACATGCCCTCACCGCGACGCAACAGTGCCGCGCGAGTGACCGCGCCCGCGCCGAACCGGGTGTGCAGCGCATCCAGGGTCGAATCGAGGGTCGAATCGGCGCGCGGTTCCAGCGGCAGGGTGAGCTGCATGGTGTCGGCGTCCTCGAGATTGGTCAGCGACAGGCCGATGAGGGTCAGTCCGCGATCGTGAATCATAGGCATGGCCGCACCCAGCAGCGTGCGCGCGGCGTGCAGAATGGCCGTGCCGCTATTGGTCGCCCCGGGCAGCGTGTGCGAGCGGGTGGCGCGGCCGAAATCATCGAATCGCATGCGCAGCACCACGGTTCGGCAGACCCGGTTGGCCGCACGCAGCCGGCGGCCGAGCCGATCGGCCAGCCCGTGCAGGTAGGCCTCGAGCTCGTCGTCGGTGCGGGCGCGGCGGCCGAGGGCGCGTTGCGCGCCGATGGATCGCCGACGCCGTCCGGTGTCGACGCGCCGCGGATCGCGCGCCCACGACAGGGCGTGCAGATGCCGCCCGGACGCGGCGCCCAGCGCCGCCGCCAAGGGCCCCTCACCCATCTCCGCCAGCTGCCCGACCGTGGTGATCCCGCGTTCGCGCAACTCCCGCGCGGTCACCTCGCCGACGCCCCACAGCCGCTCCACCGGCAGCGGATGCAGGAACGCCAGCTCCCGATCGGGCGGAACCTCCAGCAGCCCATCGGGTTTGGACACCGCACTGGCCACCTTGGCCAGAAATTTGGTCCGCGCCACCCCGACCGAGATCGGCAACCCCACCTCGGCTCGCACCCGGTCCCGCAGCCCGCGCGCGATATCGACCGGCGCGCCCGCGATCCGCCACAACCCGCCCACATCCAGGAAGGCCTCGTCGATCGAGATCCCCTCCACCTCCGGCGTGGTATCCCGGAAGATCTCGAACACCGCCTTGCTGGCCTGCGAATACGCACCCATCCGCGGCGGCACCACGATCGCGTGCGGGCACAGCCGCAGCGCCTGCCCCGCATTCATCGGCGTCCGCACCCCGAACGCCTTCGCCTCATAACTGGCCGCCAGCACCACCCCGCCGCCCACGATCACCGGCCGCCCCCGCAGCCGCGGATTGTCGCGCTGCTCGACCGAGGCATAGAACGAGTCCAGATCCGCATGCAGAATCGACGCCCGCACGGGGCGGCGACCACTGCTTTCGAAACCGGACACGAACATATGTTCGCATAGGTGCCCCGCTGGTGATCAAGCGTCCCGGCAGGATCCCCGAGTTCAAGGACGGCGAACCACGAGGTGATCGTTCACGCGGGCAGATGGTCGGGGGAGCCGGGGACCGCGATGTCGAACTGCCAGGGGCCGGGGCGGCCGGGGCGGGCGGCGGCCCGGGTGTGCAGGTCCAGGTAGTCGGCGCGGGGGAGGTCGATGGCGCCGAGGGAGGTGAGATGGCCGGAGGCGACCTGACAGTCGATCAGGGCGAAGTCCCAGGCGGCCAGTTGGGCGCAGAGCCAATACAGCGCGACCTTGGAGGTGTCGCGGGCGCGCGAGAACATGGACTCGCCGGCGAAGGAGCGCCCGCACGCGACGCCGTAGAGGCCGCCGACGAGTTCACCATCGCGCCACACCTCGACCGAGTGTGCATGACCGAGGTCGTGCAGCCGCAGGTATGCCTCCAGCATGTCGGAGCCGATCCAGGTCCCGGCCTCCTGCGCCCGCGGTCCGGCGCAATTCGCCATCACCTCGGCGAACGCGCGATCCATGGTGACCCCGTAGTCGGCCTTGGCGACGGACCGGCGACAGGACTTGCTCACCCGCAAACCGGTCGGCACCAGAATGCTCCGCGGATCCGGGCAATACCAATGAATCGTCTCCCCGGGGTTGTACCAGGGAAAAATGCCCGCGGAATAGGCCCCCAGCAGCCGCTCCGGCGACAGATCCCCGCCGAGAGCCACCAGTCCGGACGGATCCGCGAATTCGACAGGCGGAAAAGGCTGATCGGGATCGACGAGCAACATCCGCATCAGGTCGGTAGCGTCGGTCACCGACCAGACCTTACCGACCGGAGCCAACACCCTCGGACCGCGACGACGGCCCCGCCGTCGCCCACCGCGTATTCCCCGCTGCCCCTTCAGGTTCTGCGCGAGATGAGCATGATGTATTCGCAGGGCGCGTTCGTTCGGTTGGCGAAGCCGTGGTCGGCGTCGGCCTGGAAGAACACCGAGTCGCCCGCGTTCAGGGTTTCGCTGATTCCGCCGATCGCCACGGTGAGGGTGCCGTCGAGCACCACGAGTTGTTTCTCCGTCCCCGGCGGATACGCGGGCAACAGTCCGGTGGAGACCTGTGCGGGGAGGTAGTGGACGATCATCTCGCCTCCGCCCGCGCCCGGGGCCGCCGACACCATGTGCCGCTCGAAGCCGGTTTCCGGGTCGCGGAACACGGGGCGATCGCTCTTGCGCAGGACGACGGCCACACCGGAGGCCGGCGCATCCGGCCCGCCGATCAGGTCCGAGAGTGACACGTCGAGCGCGTGGGCGATCCTGGACGCGAC
This sequence comes from Nocardia sp. NPDC127526, assembly GCF_042672265.1. Taxonomy (NCBI): domain Bacteria; kingdom Bacillati; phylum Actinomycetota; class Actinomycetes; order Mycobacteriales; family Nocardiaceae; genus Nocardia; species Nocardia sp. NPDC127526. The sequence goes on from NZ_JBHXVO010000048.1 coordinate 35,968, forward strand.
GCCGATCGTCGGGCTCTTCTCGCCGCGTTCGACCTTGGACAGCATCGCCCGGCTGACCGACGAGCGGGTGGACAGCTGCTCCAGCGTCAGGCCCGCTTCCTCGCGGCGCCGCCGCACATTGGCGCCGAACGCGCCCGCCAGGTCGTCACCGTGCGATGGCTCGTCCACGTTTCCGTCTTGCTCGACCACCGTGCTCCTCGATCGATGGATTACTTGTCGCCACAGTCTAGATTTCTCCCAAAGAAGAATTTAGTCTTCCATCGGAGACGCGCTACATGCGCCAACATGATGGAGGTTTCCATGCGTTTGATTTCGAGTGGCCGGCACCATGCCACCTTCGAATTCGGTGAGCTGCGGGTGATCTCGTTGCGAGACGGGTACATCGACATGCCGCCGACCCGGCTCCGCGACGAGGCCGGGCGCCCGCTCCCCGTGCTGCCGCCCGTCGTGCCGCTGGTCGGCGACAACTTGCGGCTGTCGGTCAACGCCTTCTTCGTCACCGACGGCACGCGATCGGTTCTCATCGACACCGGTGCGTCCGACAATTGGCACGACCCCACCATGGGATTGCTCTACGACGCGCTCGACGAAGCGGGAATCGACCGCGCGCAGATCACCGATGTGGCCATCACCCACCGGCACGAAGACCATGTGAGCGGCCTGATCGCGCCGGACGGTTCGGAGGCGTTCACCGCACTCGAGCGCGTGTGGATCGGCGCGGGCGACGCCTCGGTGTTCACGGGCCGGCTCGAGCCGCTGCGCGACCGGGTCGTACCCGTGTCCGAGCAGGTCGCGATCAACGACTGGACCACCGCGATCCCGGCGCCGGGCCACACACCCGGGCACACCGTCTACGACGTCGGCAGCGGCGCCGGCCACCTTCTCGTCTGGGGCGACACCGTGCACGTCCCCACCCTCCAATTCGAGCAGCCGACCGTGTCCTGGGAACTCGACGGCAACCAGTCCCAGGCCCGCACCGCGCGAGCCGCCCTCCTCGACCGACTGACCCGGCCACACCACTTCGTGGCCGGCGCCCACCTCGACTCACCCGGCATCGCCCGCGTGGCCCCCGCCGGCGACGGTTATGCGCTGGAATACCTCGCACCCCCGATCGGCTGATCGAGCCTGTCGGCGCCGAGCGGCCCTACATTCTGATCGGTCATCGGCATGAGCCCGCACCGCAGGAGTCGTAAGGCGTTCTCTTCGTTGACCTTCCGATGGTCGCGGCGGCCGCACCCGCCCGCGCGCCCCCCCGCCAGACACTGCAAATATGTGTGGGCCCCGAACAAAGGGCGTGCCCCGCCGGCGGGCGTAGGGAAAGGATAGCGGGGTGGAAAAAAAGC
>NZ_JBHXVO010000049.1:0-36741 GCF_042672265.1 Nocardia sp. NPDC127526
GGGGCATCGCATTGTCGCCGGCGAGGGGCATCGCATTGTCGCCGGCGACGGGCATCGCATTGTCATGGAAAGGAATTCGCATGATTGCCCTGAATCGGCGCACCGCGCTGCGCGTGGGTCTCGGTGTCGGGCTGGCCGGTGCGGCGGGCGGATTCGCCGCGCACGAGCTGCTCGGGCGTGATTCCGCCCCGGCGTGGACTCCGCCGCCGCCCGTGCGGGCGGCGGCACTCGACCAGCGTCGCCTGCTGGTGATCGAGATGGCCGGTGGGAGCGATGGGCTGTCGATGACCGTGCCCTACAACGACTCTCGCTACCATGACCTGCGGCGCGCGACCGCCATTGCCGCCGACCGGGTGCATCCCCTCGATGCCGCGCTCGGCCTGCATCCGGAGCTGACCAAGCTCGCGGCCTCCGGAGTCGCGGTGGTTCCGGGCGTGGGCATCGCGAAACCCGATCTCTCGCACTTCGAAATGCTGCACCGCTGGCAGACCGGCGACCCGGAGGGCACCGTGCGGCCGGGGACCGGATTCCTGGGCCGCTTGTGCGATCACCTCGGCGACCCGAGCGCGCCCGCGGTCGGCGTGGCGCTCGGTATCGGGGCGACGCAGGCGCTGGCGTGTGAACGTGTCACCACGCTCTCGGTGGATGCCGGAAACGACGGGCTGTTCCCGGTTTTCGAGGATGAGAACGTGCGCGCCGCCTGGCTGGCGGCGCAGCGGGCCATGGCTCACCCCGATCGTGCCGATGCACCGCTGTTCGCCGCCGCGCGTGCCGGAAGCGCTGCGGCGCTGCGATTCTCGGATGTGGCCGCCACACTGTCTCCGGCTGCCGACGGCTATCCGGACAGTGACCTGGGAATCCAATTGCGTTTGGCCGCACGGCTGCTCGCCGATGACAATCACGGCCTGCGCATCGTGCACGTGCCCATGGGCGCGGACTTCGATACGCACACCGAGCATCCGATGCGATACGCGGAACTCATGAGCGATCTGGACGCCTCGCTGGCGGCGCTGCGCGCCGACCTCGCCGCGCGCGGTATCGCCGATCGGGTGCTCATCGCCGCCTACAGCGAGTTCGGCCGCCGCGTCCCGGACAACGGTTCGGACGGTCTCGACCACGGGGCGGCCGGAACCGCCCTGCTGCTCGGCCCTGCGAATGCGGGCGTCTTCGGTGAGCAGCCCGCCCTGCGGACCCTCGACGCCGATGACAATCTGCGCGCCACCGTGAACATGACCGAGTTCTACGCCACCATCGCCGAGAGCTGGTTCGGCGTCCCGGCCGGGGACGTCCTGCCGGGCGCGCCCCGGCCGCTCCCGGGGGTCGTGGCCGCATGAGTTCCGGCGGTGCTGTAATGGCGCAGGTGCGGGTATTGGTGTGCGAGGACGATCGAGAGCTCGGCGACGAGGTCGCCGCGGGGCTGCGCGCCGCCGGGTTCGCCACCGACCTGGCCCGCGACTACGCCGACGCCGATCTGAAGATCTCGGTCAACTCCTACGACTGCCTGGTCATCGACCGCGGCCTGCCCGATGGCGACGGCCTGGATCTGGTGCGCGCCCAGCGCGAGTCCGGGCAGCGCACGCCGGTGCTCATCCTCACCTCCCGCGACGCTCTGGCCGATCGCCTCGACGGCTTCGCGCACGGCGCGGACGACTATGTCGTCAAACCCTTCGCCATGGACGAGCTCGCCGCCCGGGTGGGCGCGCTGTGCCGCCGCCGGGAACTGCCGGCCCCGACCCGCACCGTGGTCGGCGACCTCGTGGTGGATCGCCCGCGCCGCCGGGTGCATCGCGCGGGCGTGCTGCTCACCTTGACGCCCAAGGAGTTCGGCGTCCTGGAACTGCTGGCCGTGCGCGCGGGCACCGTGGTCAGCCGGGCCGAGCTCATCGAATGCTGCTGGGACGAAATGGCCGAACCCGCCTCCAATGTGGTCGATGTGGTGATCGCCCAGCTGCGGCGCAAGCTCGGGGAACCCCCGCTCATCGAAACCGTGCGCGGCGCCGGTTTCATGATCGCGTCGTGAGCGCCTGGCGCGGGACGCGGCCGACCACGCCGGGACGGCTGCGGCGCACGCGGTTGCTGCTGACGGCGTTGTTCACGGCGATCACCGCCATCTGCCTGATCGTGCTGGGCGTGGTGGCGGCCGGCATCGACGAGCGCTCCCGCAGCCGTGCCCTCGACGACAGCGTGGATCGGGTCGTCACCGGGCTGGCGCGCGTGGTGTATTGGAACGAGGACGACAGCGTCGATCTCGAGTCGGTGCGCTACGACGACCTGTCCCAGGGCGAGATCGCCGTCGCGGTGGTGGCGCGCACACCCGATGGGCCGTGGCAGGAGCGGTTCGCGCATCAGCGCCCGGCGCTGCCCGCGGATCTGATCGGCGCGGCGCAGGAGGCGGCCGACGCGGAGGAGACGGTGCTCAGCACCTTGATCGATCGATCGGGGAACCGGACCCGGATGGCGGCCACGCCGGTCTGGTACGACGAATACACCGTCGGCGCGGTGGTTTTCGCCGCCACCGATCCGGGACCCGAGGAACGCGATCACCGCCGCCTGGTGCTGGCCCTCGAACTCGGCGGGCTCGCGCTCATCGCGCTGGCGGCCGGCGCCGGGCACCTGCTGTCCGGGGCGAGCATGCGCCCGGCGGTCCGCATGCTCGACGAACAGGAACGCTTCCTGTCCGACGCCGCGCACGAACTGCGCACCCCGCTGGCCACCCTGCGCCTGTATCTCGATGCCGCGCTGCGCGATCCGGACGACACCCGGCGCGCGGTCACCGATGCCCGCGCGCTCACCGACCGCATGGGCCGGTTCGTCACCGGACTGCTCGCCCGCACCCGCACCGAAACCGGTCTCGGCGAACTCGATCCGCAACGGCTGCGGCTGGATCAGCTGGTCGAGGGCGTGGTCGCCGAATGCGGCATTAGCGGCATTGTCGTGGAGACCGAGCCGACGCAGGTCCTCGCGGACCCGGATCTGCTGGCCCTGGCCGTCCGCAACCTCATCGACAATGCGCTGGTGCACGGCGCGCTGCCGATCGAGGTGAGCGTGCACGCGGGCCGGGTGACCGTGCGCGACCACGGTCCGGGCGTGAATCCGGCACTGCCGGATCCGTTCCAGCGCGGCGTGACCGGCGCGGACGGGCGGCACGGCATCGGACTGTCCATCGTGCGCTGGGTGGCGCAGGTGCATTCCGGTTCCGTGACAATCGGATCCGCCACCGGCGGCGGGACCCTCGCCACCCTCACCCTGCCGCCGGTGCCGGGCGCTTGACCAGCGCACGAGTAATCCGAACCCGCCCGGGCGGCGGTCCGGCCCGGCGTATGGTGACGCATGTGACCTCCACGCATGTCGAGCGGTTCGTGAGTGCACTGCGACCGAATGTCTTTCGGGCGCTACTGGATGCGCGGTCGGTGCGGACCTGGATGGTTCCGGACGGGATGACCAGCCGGATTCATGAATTCAATCCGTATGTGGGCGGGCGATTCCGGATATCGCTGACCTACGACGTCCCCACCGGGACCGGGAAGACCTCCGCGCACACCGACACCTTCCACGGCACTTTCACCCGCTTGGTTCCCGATACCGAAGTCGTCCAGGTCGTCGAGTTCGAAACCGACGACCCACGGCTACAGGGCGAGATGACCATTACCTACACGTTGATCGACGAGCCGGGCGGCACCCGCGTCATGGCCCGGCACGACAATCTGCCGCCCGGATTGTCCGCTACAGATAATGAAGTCGGTTTCCGCATGTCGCTGGCGAAACTCGCCGAACTGGCGGAGCGCTCGGCGACGGAGACCCCGCAGAGCTGAGCCCGGCGCGGCTGAAACGGCGACGCTTGGTGCCTACCCTGGTTTGGTATGGCGTTGCCGGATTACCCGTATCCGTCCATGCCCGCCGAGTACGACGATGAGCGGCGGCGCTCACGGCTGCGCGAGACACGGCTCGGCCATGAATGGCGACGGTGGGGGCGCACGCGGCGGATGGTGTTGCGCGCCAGCCTGATTCCGCTGATCGCGCTGGGGCTGTTCGGGCAGTACTGGGAATGGGACGTGGCCCCCGAGCGGGCGCGGCTGGCGCGCACCGAACCCGCGGTGGTGCCGATCCGGGCGCCCGCGGAGCTACGGGCGGCCGATACCGCGGTCTTCGATCTGGTCGGGTTGGGCGCGCTGGATGCCACCGAGACGGCCCGGGCGCTCCCGGCGCTGAGCCGGCTGGGGTCGGTGTGGGCGGTGCGCTACGACAACACCGGTATCGACACCAAGGTGATCGCCGACCTCATCGTCAAGGTCACCGAGGCGGCGAAGGTGCCGAATGTGGTGCTGTCGGGGCACAGCATGGGCGGGGTCATCGCCTTGGAGATCGCCAAGCATCTGCACCTGGGCAGTCCGCGAAAGGTGCTCGCGGTCATCCTGGATTGCACGCCGGTCGACCTGCACGCCGTCCGCGCGGAAAGCCGCGACCAAGGCGAGGAGATGCTGCGCTGGGCGGGCTGGGTTCCCGGCGCCCGCGAGAGCCGGCTGCTGCGCCTGGCCGTCGAAACCTATGCCCGGCACGAACGATTCCTCGGCGGGCACTGGGGGATACGCCGCGAACGGCTCGAGGAGGTGCTCCAGGAAGTCCTGCGCGACAAGATCCTCAGCACCGATGTCGCCAGCAACGGATTGATCGCCGCCCAGTTCCGGGCCATCGTCGCCGGCGGCGCGGCGGGCGACCTGGACGCCCTCGCCGCCCCCGCCCACGGCAAACCCCGGCCCGCCATCGTCTTCATCCGCCCGCACAATTCGGCCCGCGACCCGATCGTGGACGTCGACTACTCACACCGGGCGCTCATCGAACGAGTCGGCGGCGTGAACGGCACCCTGCTGGTGGTCACCACGCGAAGCACCGGCCACGCCAACCCGATTCAGCGCCCCGAGGAATACAACACCGCCATCGAACAGCAGGTGGTGCCATTCATCCGCCTGGTTCAGCGCGAATCCGCGCTGAACACCATCACCGGCCGCTGATCAGCGCACCGCGTCGTCGGCCGCCGGTCGGATCCCCGAGGCCGGAACCAGATTCCATCGCTCCAGCTGCGCCCGAACCTGCTCGGCCGCATCGATATTCAACGGGCCACTGGTCCACAGGGCATAGGGAAGATTGAGGAACCGGCCCTCGGTGACGGCCCGCAGGTTCTGAATGCCCGGCTTGCCGCGCAGCAGATCCACCTTCTGCTGGAAGGTCTGCGGCGGGTAGTCGACGAAGACGATGGCATCCGGGTCGGCGGCCGCGAGACGCTCCCAGGACACCGCGGTCCAGGTGTCCTCGACATCCTCGAGTGCGTTGCGTGCGCCCGCGGCATCCAGGATGGCCTGCGGCGCACCGAATTTGCCGCTGGTGAAGATGGTGTCGGAGGCGCTGTCGAACAGGAATACCGTGGGGCGGCGCTCCGGCTGCGGTGCGGCGCGCAGGGCGGCGAGACGGCGGTCGATATCGCCGGTGAGCTCATCGGCGCGGTCCTGATGACCGGTGATCGCGCCCAGATTGGCGAGATCGCTATCCAGGGCCGTCCACGCGTCGACGATGCCGCGCTGGCCGTCGGTCTGGCGGCAGCTCTCGGTCAGGATGTACGGGGCGACACCGGCGGCGCGCAGGGACTCCGGAGTGAGATTCGTGGCCTCCGAATAGCCGTAGTTCCAGCCCGCGACCATCACATCCGGGCGTTGCGCCAGCACCGTCTCCCGTGACGGGTATTCGGGTGCAACGGAATTCAGCTGGTCCACGGCATCGCCGTAATGCCTGCGCAGGGTGTCGGCATCGCGCTGAATGCTCGAGACCGCGGCAATCTGATCCTGCGCCTGCAGTGCCAGCACCATCGAAATCAGGTTGCCGTCATTGACGAACAGGCGCTGCGCGGGCGCCGGGAACTGCGCGTCGACGCCACAATTGGCGAGGGTCAGATTGCCCTTCGGCTCCTCGGACGCGCCGCACCCCGCCACACCGGCCACCACCGCGGCGGCGGTGAGAATACGGGTCAGATTTCGCATGTCTATGCCTTTCGAGCAGTGATAAGCAGATGAGAGAGCCCGGTCTCGGGATGCGGCACCCGAATGGCGTGCACCCCGAACACGGTGTCGAGAACCTCTGGCCGCAAAGCGATCTCGGGCGATTCGAGCGGCTGCGTCCGTCCCGCGTGAACAACGAGCACCCGATCGCAATACCGATCCGCCAACGCCAGATCGTGCAGACTCATGACCACGGTCCGCCCCAACCCCCGCGCCAACGCCAGCAATTCCAGCTGATGAGTGATATCGAGATGATTGGTCGGCTCGTCCAACAACAACAGCGGCGTCTCCTGCACCAGCGCCCGCGCCAGCAACACCCGCTGCCGCTCCCCACCCGACAACCGATTCACCTGCCGCCCCGCGAACCCCGCCAAATCCACACTGCGCAAGGCTGCTTCGACAACCTCCTGCTCCTCCGGCCCACCCCCGCCCCACGGCGGCAAATACGGCGTCCGCCCCAACGCCACCACTTCCCCCGCCAGCAGATCCGCCCCCGGCTGCTCATCCTGCGCCACCAACGCCACCCGCCGCGCCCGCTCCCGCCCCGAAAACCGATGCAGCGCAAGCCCATCGATCAGCACTTCCCCGGCCACCGGCCGAACCAGCCCGGCCAGCGTCCGCAACAGCGTCGTCTTTCCACTGCCATTCGGCCCGACAATCCCCACGGTCTCACCCGGCCGCACAACGAAATTCACGCCGCTGACCACGGTCCGCCGCCCCGCCGCACAGGCAAGTCCACGGACCTCGAGCGCACCCACGCCGGGCTCGGCGCTCATGCCGTCGCTCCGAAGCGGTAGCGGCGGCGACCCATCAGCAGGAGGAAGGCCGGTGCGCCGATCAAGCCGGTCAGCACCCCGACCGGAATCTCGGTCGGCCGGACCAGTACTCGCGTGGCGGCATCGGCGACCACCAGGAACAGTGCTCCGCACAGCGCCGCGGCCGGGAGCAGGGCACGGTGGCGCGGGCCGACCATCAGGCGCGCGGCGTGCGGCACCACCAGTCCGACGAAGCCGATACAGCCCGATACCGCGACGAGAACTCCGACCAGGACGGCCAGCAGCACGAACAGTGCGATCCGCAGTTCTCGTACCGGAATGCCCACCGAGGCGGCGGTATCCGCGCCCATATTGAGCGCGTCCAGCCAATTCGCGCCCAGCATCAGCGCGGCGAGAGCCACGCCGACCACACTGGTGGGCAACAGGATTCGGGTCCAGTCAGCGCCGGAGAGGCTGCCCAGCAGCCAGAACAGCACCGACTGCGCCGCTGCCGGGTCACTGCTTCGGAAGATCAGATAGCTGCTCAGCGCCGCGAAGGCCGATGCCAGCACCGTTCCCGTCAGGACCAGCCGCAGCGGCGTGAGGCCGCCTTGGGCGAGGGCGATCACGAACACCGCCGCGGCGGCGACCAAGGCTCCGGTCAGCGCACCCGCCGACAGCGCCCACAGGCCCGCGCCCGCGAACACGCCCGAGGTGATGACGGCCGCCGCTCCGGTGCTGGCGCCCGACGACACTCCCAATAGATAGGGATCGGCCAGTGGGTTTCGCACCAGCGTCTGCATGGCAGCGCCCGCGATCGCCAGACCTGCGCCGACAATTGCGGCGAGCACGGTGCGCGGGACCCGCAATTGCCAGACGATGGTGTCCAGGCCCATGTCATAGCGGGTCCCGGTAAGGCGATGGGTGAGCACTTCCACCACATCCCGGACCGGAATGTTCTCGGCGCCGAATCCGGTCGCGATCACCATCGCGCAGAACAAGAGCACTCCGAGCACGGGCAGCACGATCGACGCGCGGACACGGCTCATCAACGAACCTCTTCGGGCAAATCGCGGCCTCTCCAGAGCAACTGCACGGCGGGGGAGGTCTGACTCTCGGGCGGTGGTGGACCGCTCGATCACAGTGGCGCGACCGTTCCGGATTCACACCGGATTCCCGCACCCGCCAGGGATAACGCGCCGAACTCTACCGTGCGGTCTGGTCCGGGTTCGCCGCCGGGGCGCTCAGCGGATGCGGGTTCCCAGCAGATGTCGCACGCCGCTGACGAAGAGCTGGAGCCCGAAATCGAAGCGGGCGGTCGCATCGACCGTGTCGTGCAGCGGCGAGTTCTCCTCGATCAGCGCGCCGGCCGAATCCATCTGGATCCGTGACTGCTCGTCCACGGTCTGGCCGAGCACGTAGTAGAGCAGCGTGTACGCCGCCAGTTCGGCTTCCTCGCGGGTCATGCCCGCGCGAATCGCCGCGCCCGCCATGCGTTCCCGACCCTTGCTGGTGGTGAGCCGCGAAGCGTAAGTGGCCGAGACGAGTTCGGCCCCGTCGCGGTAGGCGAGCAGGCAGGTGCGCAATCGGTGGGCGAGTTCGGTCAGCTGGATGGACCATTCGGTGGATTCCACCGGATCGTCCATGGGGGCGAGGATGCGGTCGGCGACCGCGCCGAGCAGGGCCTGCTTATTGGGGAAGTGCCAGTACAGCGCACCGGGCTGGACGTGCAGCGAACTCGCCAGGCGGCGCATGGTCAGGTCGGCTAGGCCGTACTGATCCAGGATGGCGATGGCTCCGTCGACGACGTCCGTGCGGTGCAGTTGCACTGAAAACCTGGCCCTTCGTGTTTCGGCTCACTTTCCGGACTGCTAGCCTACCCTGAACACCGTTCAAGTTGCTCGGCCGCATCGGCCGGACGAAGGGATTCGTGCACATGACCCAGGCAGCCGTCAGGACCGAAGCCGACAGTGCGGCAAGCGAAGACATTCTGGCGATCGCCCGCGAGCAGGTGCTCGAGCGGGGCGTCGGCCTGTCCCAGGAGCAGACCCTCGAGGTGCTGCGGCTGGGTGACGACCGGCTCGAGGAGCTGCTCGGGCTGGCCCACGACGTGCGCATGAAGTGGTGCGGACCGGAGGTCGAGGTCGAGGGGATCATCTCCCTCAAGACCGGCGGCTGCCCGGAGGACTGCCACTTCTGCTCGCAGTCGGGCCTTTTCCAGTCGCCGGTGCGCGCGGCCTGGCTCGATATCCCGAGCCTGGTCGAGGCGGCCAAGCAGACCGCCAAGACCGGCGCGACCGAATTCTGCATCGTGGCCGCCGTGCGCGGCCCGGACGCGCGGCTCATGGCGCAGGTCGCCGCGGGCGTCGAGGCCATTCGCAACGAGGTCGACATCCAGGTGGCCTGCTCGCTGGGCATGCTCACCCAGGAACAGGTCGATCAGCTGGCCGCCATGGGCGTGCACCGCTACAACCACAATCTCGAGACGGCCAAGTCGCACTTCCCCAACGTGGTCACCACCCACACCTGGGAGGAGCGCTGGGACACCCTGCGCATGGTGCGCGAGGCCGGCATGGAGGTGTGCTGCGGCGGCATCCTCGGCATGGGCGAATCGCTGGAGCAGCGCGCCGAATTCGCCGCCCAGCTGGCCACCCTGGAACCCGACGAGGTCCCGCTGAACTTCCTCAACCCCCGCCCGGGCACCCCCTTCGGCGACCTCGAGGTATTGCCCGCCGCCGACGCCCTGCGCGCCGTGGCCGCCTTCCGCCTCGCCTTGCCGCGCACCATCCTGCGCTTCGCCGGCGGCCGCGAGATCACCCTCGGCGATCTCGGTGCCAAACAGGGCATCCTGGGAGGTATCAACGCCGTCATCGTCGGCAACTACCTGACCACCCTGGGCCGCCCGGCCGAAGCGGACCTGGACCTGCTGGGTGAGCTGAAGATGCCGATCAAGGCGCTGAACGAAACCCTCTGACAGCAGCGGGTTATGGAGAGCCGGTACCTTACAGGGGTGGTCGTGGACATAGAGGAGCGCTACAACCCCTTCACGGGCAAGCGGGTGGTTCCGGGGCTGGATGATCCGGTGCCGGCCGCGGCCGCACTGGGATTGGAGCCGCCGCGGTTCTGTGAGCACTGCGGGCGGCGCATGATCGTCCAGGTCAGCCCCGACGGCTGGTGGGCCAAGTGCTCCCGGCACGGGGAGCTCGACTCCAAGAGCCTGGAACACCGCTAGTGGCAACGGCATTCACCGCGGGGGAGCAGTCCGGTTCCCGCGCCGGGGCATTGGGGCGGGAAGGCCGGGCGGCCGCGGTGGTGTTCGCCGCCAGTTGCGTGGCCAGCATGGTGGGCGGCGTGGTGTGGGCCTTCCTCGCGCCGGCCGAACAGTTGCTGGTGGTCGAGCCCGATCGCGGGGCGGCGCTGACGGGGGAGAGCATGCACCGCTTCGACGCGGTCGCCATCTTCATTCTCATCGGCGCGGTGACCGCGGTGCTCAGCACCGCGGCGGCCTGGCGCTGGCGCAGCATGCGCGGGCCGGTGCTGCTGGGCGGGGTGTTCGCGGGTGCGCTGATCGGGGCGTGGCTGATGCGCATCGTGGGGGAGGCGATCGCCGAGCAGCTGCACAGCCGGCCCGCCCATCCGGCGGTGCACACCGTCATCGAGTTCGCGCCCACGGTCGAAGGCTGGCCGGCGCTCATCGTGCAACCGCTGCTCGCCGCGTTCGTGGTGCTGGTGCTGGCCTCGCTGAGCACCTCCGACGATCTGGGCAGCGGCCGGTTCCTGCCCTTCGGCGGGCAGCGCCCGGAGCCGATGATCGCCGCGCCCGGACAGTACGGCTCCGCCATCAGCTACGGCCCGTATCCGGGGAGCCCGCAGCCGTTCGGCCCGCGCGATCCGGTGGTGCCGTTCGAGAAGCCGGACCAGGTCCGGGAATCCGACCCCTCCCGCTGACGTTGCCCCTCCGGGCCGCCGAAATTCGGTGGCCGCCGCGGGTACGGTCCGGCTACCGTTGCCGCGACTTGTTCACCGGAATCCGGGAGGGGGGATCGGCCATGGCTGCCGTCCGTCACGCTGATAGCTCGGCGCATGCGGATGATGCGCCCGCCGCCACCGAACGGGCCGATCTCGCGGCCTGGCGGCGCCGCCACGAGGTGCGCCGCTCCAATGCCGCGCAACCCATTCCGAATGGTCGCCGCTACAGCCGCGGCCGCAAACATCGCAATCGCGACTGGTGACGCCGCGCCGGTGATCACTCCGTGACGGTGTATTAGCCCGACGTTGCCCCAAAATATGCTGTGACCTGCACCTTCCGGCCTTAGCCTGAAGGTGCGCGGCGGGCGGCGGCAGGCAAAGGGGCGATCGGCATGGGTTTCGTAGGCGGTGGACCGGTAGTCGAGGAGATCGAGGGCGGGTTTTGGCTCCTGCGGGAGCCTCTGGTCTATCGGGCCGAGGAGCGGGAGTTCGCGGTGCCCTTCGGCTTCCGCACCGATTTCGCCTCGGTGCCCCGCGCCCTGGTGTGGCTGATCCCCCGCTACGGCGTCTACACCCGCGCCGCGATCCTGCACGACTACCTCATTCGATCCGCGATGGTGTCCAAGGCCGATGCGGACGGCTTGTTCCGGCGCGCCCTGCGCGAGGCCGGGGTCTCGGTGCCGCGCCGCTGGATGATGTGGGCGGCCGTGCGTTTCGCCTCGCGACTGGCCGGAATCGAACCGGGAGAGTTCGCGCTGCTCGTGTTCATCGCCGTGCTGTCCGTGCTGTTCCTCGCCATCCCGGTCGCGGTGATCCACCTCGCGCTGCTGATCTTCTGGTTCGTGGAACTGGGATTCTGGGCCGTCTCGCGCCTGGCCCAGCGCACCGAACGACCCGCGCCGGGGCCGGAACTCAAGGCGGACTGAGGGTTTCGCGGCTCAGGTCGGTGGGCGCAGGGCGGCGAATTCGTCGGTGACGCGGATGCCGGAGTCGGTGAAGCGGTAGACGGCGGCGGGGCGGCCGCCCGCGCGGCCGGGGGAGGCCGTGTCGCCGGTCGGGGTGATCACCTTGCGGCGGGACAGGACTCGTTGCAGGTTCGTGGTGTCCACGTCGTAACCCAGTGCCGCGCAGTAGATTTCGCGCAGGGTGGACATGGTGAAATGCTTGGGTGCGAGGGCGAAGGCGATATTGGTGTAGGACAGTTTCGCCGCCAGCCGGGTGCGGGCGTGCTGGGCCAGGATGGCGTGGTCGAAGGACATGTCCGGCAGCGCCGACACCGGATGCCAACGCGTATCGGAGGGCAGTTGCGGGTCGGCGGTCAGCGGCACCAAACCCAGGTAGGCCGAGGCGATCCGGCGATCGCCCGGCACCCGGTCCGGATTGCTGAAGACCGAAATCTGTTCCAGGTGATTGAGTTCGCGTACATCCACCTTCTCGGCGAGCTGCCGCGCGGCCGAGGTGTCGAGGTCCTCGTCATCGCGCAGGCGACCGCCCGGGAGCGACCAGGTGCCCTTGGCCGGATCCAGCGCGCGCTCCCACAGCAGCACCGCCAGTTCGGTTCGATATCCGGCCGGGCAGCGGGTGCCGGCGGGTACGGAAACGCTCTCACCTGCGGTGATGCTCTCGGGGAAGCGGCGAACCTGGAACACCGCGGTGAGCGTTTCGTGGATGGTGCTACGATGGGCCACGTTTTCGATTCTAAGTCGAAAACCGGTTGTATGCGAATCGGCGAAGTGGCCGAGCGCGCATGAGAGAAGGAGCCATGCCATGGCTGCACTAGGTGCGACGATGACGCTCGCGGAGCGCATCGCGGACGGGCCGTCGGGATTCACCGGCATCGATGCCACTCCCGAGTGGGCGCAGGAGATCAAGCGACTGGCGCGCGAGCGCAATGCCACCATCCTGGCGCACAACTACCAGCTGCCCGAGATCCAGGATGTCGCCGACCACGTGGGCGACTCCCTCGCCCTGTCCCGGATCGCCGCCGAGGCGCCCGAGGACACCATCGTGTTCTGCGGCGTGCACTTCATGGCCGAGACCGCCAAGATCCTCAGCCCCGAGAAGACGGTGCTCATCCCGGACCAGCGGGCCGGCTGCTCGCTGGCCGACTCCATCACCGCCGACGAGCTACGCGCCTGGAAGGACGAACACCCGGGCGCACTGGTGGTCTCCTACGTGAACACCACCGCCGCGGTGAAGGCGCTGACCGATATCTGCTGCACGTCCTCCAATGCCGTCGACGTGGTCGCCTCCATCGATCCCGACCGCGAAGTGCTGTTCCTGCCCGACCAGTTCCTCGGCGCGCACGTCAAGCGCGTCACCGGCCGCGAGAACATGCACATCTGGATGGGCGAATGCCACGTGCACGCCGGCATCAACGGCGACGAGCTCAACGAGCAGGCCCGCACCCATCCGGACGCCGAACTGTTCGTGCACCCCGAATGCGGTTGCGCCACCTCGGCCCTCTACCTGGCCGGCGCCGGCGAGTTCCCCGCCGACCGCGTGCACATCCTGTCCACCGGCGGCATGATCGACGCCGCCAAGGCGGCGAAGTCCTCCCAGGTCCTGGTGGCCACCGAGGTCGGCATGCTGCACCAGCTGCGCAAGGCCGCCCCCGGCATCGACTTCCAGGCCGTGAACGACCGCGCCTCCTGCAAGTACATGAAGATGATCACCCCCGCCGCCCTGCTCCGCTGCCTGGTGGAGAACCGCGACGAAGTGCACGTCGACCTCGAAACCGCCGCCCTGGCCCGCAATTCGGTCCAGCGCATGATCGAGATCGGCAACCCGGGCGGCGGGGAGTAACGATGTCGCCCGCGGGCGCGTCAGTACCTGTGTACGACGGTCGCTCGATAGCGGAAGCTGTCCTGCCGAGCGGCCTCGTATTCGAAGCTGACGCGCTCACCGGCCGCCAGTTCGCGGAAACCGTCGCCTTCGATGGCACTGAAGTGCACCCAGGCGTCGCACCCGGGCGGCAACTCCGGCGAACTGATCGCACCCCAGCCCTTTTCAGCGTTGTAGAACTTCACGATCCCCGCTGCCATCCCCCGATCATGGCATCCGGCGGCGGGGAAACGCGCCGCACGGCGGAGAAACGAGTAACGATGGCCATCACTATCGAGTGGGAAGCCGAGGCCGCCGACCTCGACATGGTCGGCGACCGGGCGGGTCTGACGGCCGCCCGGACCACTGCGTTGCGGGAGCTGCGGGCGCTCGACGAGAACGGGGCGGCCGACACCTCCATGCGGAGCGGGGCCGCTATGACTGCGCCGCAAGGACATTCGGTGGATTCGCGGGCCGCACGCGTGGCGGTCGCGGTGCGGTCGGACCACGCGGGCAGCGCGTTGACCGGGGACGGCGCGGCGCGCCCGGCGTCCAAATTCCCCGCGTTGTGGTGGGCGACCCAGGATTCCGCCCTGTGGCGGGGGAGTGAGCGGTGATGAACAATTCGATCGCGTGGGAGGCCGAGGCGGATCTCGTCGTGGTGGGCGGTGGGGTTGCGGGGCTGACGGCCGCGCGGACCGCCGCGCTGCGCGGGCTGCGGGTGCTGGTGCTCAGCAAGGGCGGGCCGAACGATACGTCCACGCAGTATGCGCAGGGCGGGATCGCCGTGGTTGCGCCGCACGGGGACTCGGTGGAATCGCATGTCGAGGACACCGTGGTCGCCGGGGCGGGGCTGTGTGAGGTCGAGGCGGTGCGGTCGATCGTCGAGGGCGGGGTGGAGGCCGTCGAGGCGCTGACCGCGCTGGGCGCGGTGTTCGATCAGGGCCGGGACGGGCAGGTGTCGCGGACCCGGGAGGGCGGGCACAGTACGCGGCGGATCATTCACGCCGGTGGGGACGCCACCGGGGCCGAGGTGCAGCGGGCATTGAATGCGGCCGGGCTGCCGGTCATGTTCGGGACCGCCGTCGTGGATATCGTGACCGGGCCCGAAGGGGTGCGGGGCGTGATCGCGGTGTCGGACAAGGGGTTCGGCCTCGTGCATGCGCCCGCGGTGCTGCTGGCGACCGGTGGGTGCGGGCAGTTGTACGCGTGCAGCACCAATCCGGCGGGTGCGACCGCCGATGGGATCGCGCTGGCCTTGCGGGCCGGGGCGGTGGTGTCGGATCTGGAGTTCGTGCAGTTCCATCCCACCGTGCTGTTCACCCCGGGCGGGGTGGGCCGGCGGCCGCTTATCAGTGAGGCGGTGCGCGGGGAGGGCGCGATTCTCGTTGATTCCCTGGGGGAGTCGGTGATGGCGGGGGTGCATCCGCGGGGCGATCTGGCTCCGCGCGATATCGTCTCGAAGGCCATTACGGCGCGCATGCGCGACCTCGGCGCCGATCATGTGTATCTGGACGCGCGCGCCCTGGCGGGGTTCGAACAGCGGTTCCCCACGATCACGGCGTCGTGCCGGGCCGCCGGAATCGATCCGCGCGCCGATCTCATTCCGGTCGCCCCGGCCGCGCACTTTCAGTGCGGCGGTGTGGTGACCGATACCCACGGCCGCACAACGGTTCCCGGTCTGTTCACCGCCGGTGAGGCGGCGCGCACCGGGCTGCACGGCGCCAACCGGCTCGCCTCCAACAGCCTGCTGGAGGGTCTGGTGGTCGGCGGGCGCGTCGGGGCCGCGGCGGTCGAGCGGCTCGGTGCGGCCGAGCGGATCGGCGAGGTCACCGTGCGCGCTTACCCGCGCGCAGACCGGAAGCTGTTGCAGGAGTTGATGACCCAGCACGCGGCCGTGGTCCGCGACGGCGACGGCCTGCGCGGTGCGGTGCTGCGGTTGATGGGCCTCATTGCCGACAACAGTGCGACCGACGAGGTGGTGCACGCGAATCCGGCCGCCGCCATTCGCGATCTGGAGGATGCGGCGCTCACGCTGACCGCCCGGGCGCTGCTGCTGGCGGCGTCCGCGCGCACCGAAAGCCGCGGCTGCCATACCCGTTCCGATCATCCGGAGGCCCGGGACGAGCTGCGGCGGTCCATTGCGGTGCGGCTCGGAGCCGACGGCCGGCCGCAACGAGTTATCGAAGAAGGAGTGCAGTAATGGCCCTCGACGCCGGACTCGATCGCGACGAGGTGCTCGCGCTCATCCGCACGGCCCTCGACGAGGATTTGCGGTACGGGCCCGATATCACCACGCTCGCAACGGTTCCCGCCGATGCGGTGGCGAAGGCGGCCATGGCGTCCCGGCAGCCGGGCACCATTGCCGGCCTCGATGTCGGCCTGCTGGTGCTCGACGAGGTGATCGGCGCGGGCAACTACGAGATCACCGAGCGGGTGGCCGACGGCACCCGCGTGCAGCCGGGCGACACGGTGCTGCGCCTGGTGGCCCCGACTCGCGGCCTGCTCACCGCCGAGCGCACCATGCTCAACCTCGTGTGTCATTTGTCCGGTATCGCCACCGCGACCTCGGCGTGGGTCGACGCGGTGGAGGGCACGAGCTGCCGAATCCGCGACAGCCGCAAGACTTTGCCCGGTTTGCGAGGTTTGCAGAAGTACGCGGTCCGGGTCGGCGGCGGCGTCAACCACCGCATGGGTCTCGGCGACGCCGCGCTCATCAAGGACAACCATGTGGTCGCGGCCGGTTCCGTGGTCAATGCCCTGCGCGCGGTCCGCGAACTGAACCCGGACATCGAATGCGAGGTCGAGGTCGACAGCCTCGAACAGCTCGACGCCGTCCTCGGCGAGGATGTGGAACTGGTCCTGCTGGACAACTTCCCGCTGTGGGCCACCCAGGCCGCCGTGCAGCGCCGCAACACCCGCTCACCACGGACGAAACTGGAATCCTCCGGTGGTCTGACGCTGGCGGACGCGGCCGATTACGCCCGCACGGGCGTCGACTACCTCGCCGTCGGCGCGCTCACCCACTCGGTGCGCGTCCTGGATCTCGGCCTGGATATGTGACGGATCCGGGCCCGGATATGTGATTCCGCCTCAGCGGCGGTAGCTGGGTTCGTTGATCGTCCCGCAACCGCCGCAATCCGGGCACCAGCTGTACGACCCGTCGTCGCCGAACAGTTTTCCGCCCCCGCCGCAGAAGCCGCAGTACCGCCAGCCTCGCTCGGGGGCGACATTGTCGAGGACCACATTCAGGAATAACGCACGAAACGCCATGCTGATACACCTCGCGGCTAGTGGGATTCCCAAATATCTTGGGACCTGCCGCGGGATCTGTCCCGAAAACGGAGCAACCAGCCGGTAAGCGGTCTTTACAAACCGAATTCCCGCGGATCCAGATGCAGCACCTGACAGGCTTCCTGCACCGCCGCCACCTCATGGGCGTCGAAGCTGCCGTCGGCATTGCCGATCATGATGCCGATCTGCACGACCGCGCGCGCCTCGGTGGCTTTCCCGGTGGCCTTGGCGATCTGCTGCATCACATAGGCGCGTCCGAAGGCCGGATCCATGGTGATCCGATTGCAATTGTCCTCGAACAGATTTCGCAATTCATCGGTCGGAAAGTGCTGCAATATCGGGTCCGCGCCGATCAACTGCGCCACCCGCATCCGCTCGTCCGGATCGATACTGCCGTCGGCCGCCGCGACGAGTGCGCAAATCCCCATGGTCGCGTCCCGGAAAGACCCGCCCCGCAACTCGTTCCGCTTGGTGAGCAACTGCTCACGCCACTTCGGCGCGCTCTCCAGCAACCGGCTGATCGAGTGGGCGTTGGAGACGAGACGGTGCAGGAAGGCCATGACACACTCCGAATACGCGCTGATATACCAACCGCACCCTAACAGTCTGCCGCCCGGTAGGTGCCTGCGAATTTATTCGCCGACAATCGGTCAGCAGACCTACTTTCGAGTAACCGCGAAACGGCGCTCACGCGGTGAGTTCGCGCTCCAGGGGCGTGCGAAAGCGGGGGATGGGCCGCACCTCGCCGTACCACGCGGTCATGCGCGCGGCCTCCGCCTCGATCAGCGCTTTCGCATCCGCGCCGACGTCTTCCAAGAGGCGCCAGACGATTTCGCCGTCGGGCCGCTGCGCCCAGCCACCGACGATCCGGCCGTCCCACCAGATGGTCGGGCCGACATTGCCATTGCGGTCGAACAACGCCGGCGCGTGCGCGCCGAGATACCAGTCGCGGGCCTGCCAGCCCATGGGCGTCGGATCCAGCGCCGGCAGCAGCGCCGCCCACGGTTCGGGCGCGGGCACCGGATCGAGATCGTCGGCGAGCACCAGCCCGGTGCCGCCGTCCAGATCCACCTCGACCGTCTTCACCTGAGCGAGGGCCTTCCGGACCTCACCGACAGTCCACCCGGTCCACCACTTGATATCGCTCACGGGCGCGGGACCGAAGGCGTACAACCACTTTCGCACCAGCTCGGCGCGCGCCTCCTCGACGGGCATCTCCGGAATGCCCGCGGGGAGCCAGGATTCGATGGGCGCCCAGGTGTACTGACTACTGGACCAGCTGCCGTTCGGGCGGCCGCGGACAATGCGGCCTTCCGCGCCCAGTGTCACCAGGACCCACGTTGTGATATTGGTCGGCTTCGAATACGGCTTGCCCGGGGCGGTGTCGACCTGGGTGCGCAGCCGGGCCACATCCTTGCTCAACTGGGCGCCGGTGGCGCTACCCCGGGTGAGCAGGGCCCGATGGGTCTCCGCCTCGACCTCGGCCCACCAGGCGGCGATATCGCCGTCCACCGCTCCGGCTTGTTCGAGGTAACGGCTGTAGGTCTTGCGCTGCTTGTGCGCCAGCGCGTCCGCGCACGACGCCTGCAACGCGGGCAACAACTCGATCGGCGCGACGAACATGGTGCGCCGCATGGCCAGCAGGCGCAGCAACGTCCGATCCTCGTACAGCGCCTTCTCCACATGCCCCGGCTCGATGGACCGCGAGCGCGCCGCGACAGACAAATAGACCGTGGCCGGATCGGTGGCATGCAGCACCACCATGGACCGCACGATCTCATCGACATCATCGGTGCGCACCGGTGTCGCCAGCCGATGCCGCACCGCCAGCCGAGCCCGCCGCTCCGCGGCATCCATCGAACGCATGCGCGAATCGTAGCCGCCGGCGCCGACAACGGCCGCGCTACGCCGACCCGGCCGCCGCGTACGACAGGAACTCCTGCCGCGTACGACAGGAACGCCCGTCGCGTACGACAGGAACGCCCGTCGCGTACGACAGGAACGCCCGTCGCATGGCGGGAATTCTCGTCGCATGGCGGGACTCCCGTCACATGGCAAGGAACTCCCCGCCGCGGGACGGAACCCCTATTCGTCATCCCGGCATGCTTTTGGCCGGGATCTCCCACGACGGGTGAGATTCCGGCCAAAAGCGCGCCGGAATGACGAGGGGCGTGCGGGCGGATGGGTGAGGGCGCGTCGCTACGCGGGAGATCGATCGAGCGCCCGGCGGTTGCGGCGCGGTGGCCGGGCTCGGTGTGGCGGCCGTGCGATGATCACGCTCATGCGGGTGCGGTCGCGGTTCTCGGCGATCTTCGGAGCGGTGCTGACCTCGGTTGCCGCGCTGGTGGTGGCGATGCCCGCGGTGTCGGCCGAGCCGGATGGTTCCGGGGTGGGGGTGCGGCCGGTGACGCTGATCGTGGATGGTGAGGAGGCCACGGGGCGGGTGTACGAGCCGGGTGGGCCGGTGCGGGATCTGATTGTCGCGGTGCACGGGTATGGCAGGGGGTCCGAGGATTTCGGCGATTACCTCGTGGGGCTGGCGCGGCGGACGGGGACGCCGGTGCTGGCTATGGATCAGCGGTCCGCTGTGAGTGGCTGGCGTACGGGGGAGTGGAATGTGTGGGCCGGGTGGCGGGATACGGTGGCGGCCACGCAGTGGTATCGCGGGGAGAATCCGGGGATCGGGCGGACCGTGCTGTGGGGGTGGAGTCAGGGCGGTATCACCAGTGGGCTCGCGGCGGCTTATGCGCCGCCGGGGACCTTCGACTATTGGGTCGACACCTTCGGGCATGCGGACAGCTTCAGCGCGTGGTTGAAAGCCGCTCTGCTGAACGGGAACATGCGAGCGCAGATCGAGCGGGATGCGGGCGGGTGCGCGCCGGTGCTGTGCCCGCAGGCGTATGCCGAGCGCTCACCGGCACTGCTGGCGGGGCGCATCAATGTGCGGCGCACGCTGCTCGTGCACGGCACGGATGACGCGGTGGTGCCGTATCCGACCACCGTCGAGATGCGGACCGCGCTCGCGCTCAGCGGTAAGCCGGTGTCGGTGTATACCGTTGTGTCCGGGCGTGATCCGGACGGTCGCGTGGTTCCCGGATTTCACGGTCCGAGCCCGGCGTTCTTCGAATCCGGCTGTGTCGTCGAACGATTGCTGCTCGGCACGGAACCGGTGACCGGCGGTGACCACGACTATCTGATCGATCTGGCGCGCGGCGTCGACACCGCGCCGCCGGCCCCGCCGAATGCCGTGTGCGCGGGCTGATTGCGGATCTATTCGGCGCTGACCGCGTCCACGATGTTCAATCTCGCCGCCCGCAACGCCGGTGGAATCGCGCCCAGCAGGCTCAAAGCCAGTGCGCCGGCGCTGAATACGGCCAGCAGCGGCCCCGGGCGGAAGGTGACGTCGATGCCCATCAGGTCGGTGGCGAGCAGTGAATACAGGAACTGATTGGTGAGCCCGAACGCGACGCCGAGCCCGGCCCCGACCACGCCGATGGCGGCGGCCTCGGCCAGCACCATGCGCAAAGCGAACCGGCGGCTCGAACCGACCGCGCGCAGAATGCCCAGCTCGCGACGGCGTTCCAGCAGCGCCAGCGTCAGCGTGTTGAGCAGCGCCATGGCGGCGATGAGGGCGACGATCACCAGCATGATGCGGGACAGCACCAGGCCCTGCTGCATGGCCTTGCCGACGCCGTCGAGCGCCGCCGGCCCGGAGTACACGTGGATCTCCGGGGGCACGACTTCCCGTACGGCCGCGAGCAATTCGCTCGGATCGGTGCCCGGTGCGGCATCGACCTGCAAGGTGGTGGCGCCGGGCCGGTCGAACCAATCCCGCATGAGCGTCAGGCTGATGGACGCGGTGCCGGTGAGCGCGGAGAAGTAGGACACCGTATCCAGCACCCGGGTGCGCTGCTCGCCGCTGGGCGTCTGCACCGCGAGCTCGTCCCCGGCCGAAACCCCCAGTGTGCGAGCCAGATCGCGAGACAGCACCACACCCTCGCCCGCCAGCAGCCGCCGCTGTGTCTGCGTGTCGAGCCCGTGCGACATCGCATAGTTGCTGTCCGGTTCGACCCCGTAGACAAGGGCTTTCGTGCCGCCGAACGAGGCGAACGCCAGCTGTCCCTGGACCACCCGGCCCACGCCGGGCACGGCTGCGACCTTGTCCGCCAAACCCTCCGGGAGCAGCGGCGTCGGCACCGCGTCCTCGGGAGTGACGCTCACCCAGACGTCGTTGTCGCCGATGGAGGCGAAAGTGTCACGCGCCGAACGCACCGCGTCGGCATTGGCCCCGGTAATGGTCACCGTCATGGCGACGGCGATGGTCACGGTGATCAGCGTCGCCCACACCCGGCGCGGCGCCCGATCGATATTCACCCCGGCGAGCACGCCCGCGGGCCCCAGCCGCCGCGCCAGCGATCCGGCGAGCCGCACGATCGGACCGGTCAGCGCGAAGGCCAGCGCGATCTCCGCGGCGAACGCGACACCCAGTGCGGCCGAGGCGAACAGCCCGAGATTCGCCCGCGTGACCAGCACCGCCAGCCCCGCGAGCAGCACGCCGAGCACGCCCGCGATGATCAGCAACCGGCGCGGCAGTGCATCGGCCTGCGAACCCCCGACCGGGGCCAGCGCCTCCACCGGAGCCACCCGATACACCTGCCGGGCCGCCACCGCCGAGGCTGCGAGACTGGTCAGCACGGCAGCCGCCACCGCCGCCGGAATCGCGTACCAGGGCAACAGGTATTCCATGCGCGCCTCGAGCACCTGCGTGAACGCCCCGGGCAGCAAACTGATCGCGTACCTCCCGGCCAGCACGCCCAGCGGTGCGCCCAGCAGCCCGCCGACCACCCCGAGCACCGCCGCCTCCGCCAGCACATCGCGCACGATCGTCTGCCTGCGCCCGCCGATGGCGCGCAGCATGGAGATCACCGGCCGCCGCCCGGCCAGGGCCATGCTCATGGTGTTGTAGATGAGGAACGCCGCCACCACGAAGGCGATGGCCGCACCCTGGGCGGCCATGAACCGCAGCATGACAATGCCATTGCCGGTCTGCGCCGCCCGCATGGCCGGCTCGCCCACCAGCGCCCGCCCGGCCACGGCCGCGACGACGGCCGAACTCACCTGCGCCGCATCGATATTCGAATCGGTCATGACCAGCACGGAATCGAGCTGCCCGAGCCGACCGGTGATCTTCTGCGCCAAGGGCAGCGGAGCCACGAGATAGTGGCCGCCATTGAGCCGCGCCAACTCCTCACCCGCGAGCACGGCCGCGACGGTGACGCGGCTCGAACCCACCTGCAGCGAATCATCTTTCGCATAACCCGCCGCCGGACCGGCGAGCACGCCATTGGGCGTACTCAGCAGCGCCGCCAGCTGCTCACCCTGCACCGCGCCCTGCAGATCGCTGTCCAGCGCGGCACTGGACGCGTCCACCCCCAGCACCAGCAGCCGATTCGCATCCTGGCCCACCGTCGCGCGCAGCATCGGCACCGCCGCCGTGACCCCCGGCACCCGCGCCACATCGGCCCGCACCTCCTGCGGGAACCCGGCATCGGTGACGCCGGAAACCTCCAGCGCCGCATCGCCCGCGAGCCCGGTGGCGAGCCGCTCGACCGACCCGGTCAGCGATCCGGAGATCCCGACCACCGCCACCAGGAACGCCGACGACACCGCCATCACGAACACCGACGCCGCGGTCCGCCCCCAGTGCGTCGCGAACTCACGAATATTGAACAGCCGCAGCCGATCCAGCAGCGCGATCATGGATCGACCGTAGTCTGGCCCAGACAGCGCTGTCCACGACGGACCGCAGCGTTGGTCTCGACGAGGACGGGACACAGCGATCCGGGGTGGTTCTCACGAGAGTTGTTGCTGCTGCGACGACATGGCCGTACGCCGGGCCCGCTCCGCGGGGAACGGTCGTGCGGCGAGTTCGGCCATCGTCATCGAACTGGTGAGGATCCCGGCAGGCAGCCCGTTCCCGGCGCGAACTCGCCACGACGGTGGGCGCGGTCGTACGGGTCGTACAACGAGTCGTCGACGAAGTCGTTGTCCTCGGCGCCGCCCGAAATCCCCGTGAACGTGGCGATTACGTCGTCACGAGGCGCCGCCATACGCCGTCGGGCGTGAGGGTGCGGCACTAAATCGGCAACTGCGGTGCCGTCTACCGTGACCGTGTAGGACCGTCGGGTGCGCACCTCGCGCAAGATTCGGCTGGCCTCGCCGCGAAGTTCACGCTGCGAGATCTCAGACGGCTCGGCGGGCGTGCCCATCTTTTGATCCTATCGGCCGTGACTGCGGGGCTGATACGGATGTGCCACACCAAAGCTGCCGCGATCCGTGCGGTCGGCGGCGTGACACTGCTCGACCGCCCTGCGCGGACCGGGAACAGGTCAAGGAGTATTACGGTTGGTCGAGGGGTCAGGGGCCCGATGAGGGGCCCGGTACAACAGGGAGGCAGTGATGAACACGCCGGTGGATCCGACCTACACGTGGAACGGTGCGGAATTGGATCTGGACGCGTATCTGGCGCGCATCGGCTATACCGGCGAGCGCACGCCCACCCTGGAAACGCTGCGCGGGCTCATCTACGCGCACACCACCAGCATGCCGTTCGAGAATCTGGAGATCATCTTCGGCCGCGGCATCCCCCTCGATGTCGAGACCTTGCAGGACAAGATGATCCGGCGGCGCCGCGGCGGCTACTGCTACGAGAACGTCGGCCTGTTCGCCGCCGCCCTCGAACGGCTCGGCTTCGAGTTCACGGCCCTGTCCGGGCGCGTCACCATGGGAGCCACCGCCCTGCGCCCCGCCACCCACGCCCTGCTGCGCGTCAGCCCGGCCGACGACGACCGCGACTGGCTGGCCGACGTCGGCTTCGGCTCGGGTCCGCTCGGACCCGTCGAACTCACCCCCGATCGCGGCGAATTCGCCCTCGGCGCATGGCGTTACCGCCTGGAACGCGGCATCGGTGCGCTGGACAGCGAACTGTGGACCCTGCACCAGTTCGGCCCGGAGGGCTGGATCTCCCGGCACACCTTCACCATGAACCCGCAGTACCGGATCGACTTCGCGGTGGGCAACCACTTCGTCTCCACCTCGCCGCGGTCGCCGTTCACCGCGCGCCCGTTCGTGCAGCGCTTCCATCCGGACGCGCACCACGTCATCGACGGCACCACCTGGACCACCGTGCGCCCGGACGGCGCCGCCGAGACCCGGGAGTTGGAACCGGCCGAACTGCCGAAGGTTCTCGAGGAAGTGTTCGACATCGAACTCGACGCCGCCGATGCGGCGATCCTCACTCGGGCGGATTGGGCCTCGACGCGCTGACCTGCGGATACCTGAATACTGTCACGCCGACGTCACGTGAATGCGGCGAAGATCTCACCGAGATCTCGCTCATATCTCACGCTGACGTCGGCGCGACGCGCAACGCCCGCTACACTCGTGCGGGGAAACAAGCGGGCAACCGCCTCGTCACAGTCGTCTCGGAGAACTTCGGAGTAGTGCCATCGAAACCGGCCAAGTGATCGCAGGGCATTACCGCCTGGTCGAACGGATTGGTAGCGGCGGCACAGGTGTCGTCTGGCGGGCCGTCGACGAACGGCTGGAACGCTCGGTGGCGATCAAACAGATCATCACCCAGCCGAGCCTGTCGCCTGCCGACAAGGACATCGTGCGGCAGCGCGCCGCGCGGGAAGCCCGCAATGCCGCCCGCTTCCAGCATCCCAATGCCATCGTCGTATTCGACATCACCGAGCACGAGGGCGACCCGTGCCTGGTCATGGAATATCTGCCGTCGCAGAGCCTCGCCGTGGTGCTGTCCTCGCAGGGCACGCTGCCGCTGCCGCAGGTCGCGCGCATCGGTGAGCAGGTCGCGTCGGCGCTCATCGCCGCGCACCGCGCCGGCATCGTGCACCGCGATGTGAAGCCGGGCAATATTCTGCTCGGCGACAACGGCGCCGTGAAGATCACCGACTTCGGCATCTCCAAGGCCAAGGGCGACGTGACCCTCACCGCCACCGGATTGATCTCCGGCACCGCCGCCTACCTCGCCCCCGAGGTGGCCCGCGGCGCGGAGCCGTCGCCGGCCGCGGACGTCTTCTCCCTCGGCGCGACGCTGTTCCACGCGCTCGAAGGCGAACCGCCCTACGGCACCAACCCGAATCCGCTGGCGCTGCTGTATGCCGCCGCCAATGGTCAGATCGGTGAGCCGCGCAATGCCGGACCGCTCGGCGAGCTGCTGCTGAGCCTGCTCAGCTTCGAGCCGGAGGACCGGCCGAGCATGCTCGAGGTGCGCGACATCATGGCGGAGTTCGCCGAGGTCGGGCCGGATGCCGCCGCCACCCGCGTGCTGGCCTCCCGGCGCGGCGGAGTGCAGGAGCGGCCCGCCGAACCGGCCACCCCGCGCCCGCCGCGGCAGGCGCCGCGCCCGGTCACCCGGCAAATGGATCGCCGCGCCGCGAATGTGGACCTGCCCACCGGCGCCATGAGCCAGGCGGCGCTGCTGGCGACCCCGCCGCCGCAGCCGCCGATCTCGGCCGGGCCGCCGACCCAGGCCACGCCCGGGCCGTATCACGAAGAGCCCAAGTCGAAGAAGAAGATCCTGGTGGCGGCGCTGGTCGCGGCCATCGTCGTGGCGGGAGCGGTCGTCTTCGGCGTGCTCAGCTCCGGCGGCTCGGACAATACGGGCACCGATTCGGGCAGCGTCTCGGCCACCCGCGAATCCACCTCCTCGACCACCAAGGCGGGCTCCGCCGCGCTGGGGCAAACCAAGAGCGCCGGCCAGATCGGCGTCATGGAAGCCGCCGACGTGATTCAGAAGTTCTATGACGGACTCGTCTACCTGAACTTCTCCGAGGCCTGGTCGCAACTGACGCCCGCCGCCCAGCAGGTGTACGGGAATCAGCAGGCCTTCACCAGCTACTGGACCTCGAACCGGGTCACCCGGTACTCCGAGATCAGCGGTGCGCGCGGCAACGACAGCCAGAACTCCGACGGTTCGGTGGACATGGCGGTCGCCAGCGTGACCTACGGCAGCAAGAACAAGTCGGTGGAACTGCGCGTGGTCGACACCGGCAGCGGTATCCTGATCGACAGCGACACCAAGTAGTCCTCTCCTCCCGCGACTGTCGAGCAACAACCCTGCGCCGCGCCGGAATCCGGTGCGGCGCAGCCTTGTCAGCGGGACTTCGCTGCGAGCCGTCCGTGTTCATGCGGTCGTCACGAGTCCAGATCGCCGGTTGCAGGTGTGGGCCGCGTCTGCGGGTGTGTGCTGTGCGTCGCGAGTGCAAGCAGCGCGACTCGCCGGTGCCGGGTCGGTGCGGCGGGCGGCAACCTGCGGGGCAGACTGGCCGGATGAACCATCAGCTGGGCGCGATTGTCTGTGCGCTGCTCGCCGCGCTGTGTTTCGCGGTGGCGGCGGTCGCCCAGCAGCATACGGCGGCGGGGGTGGGCGCGGGGGAGTCGCTGGTTCGCGAACTGCTGCGCAATCCGCGTTGGTGGGCGGGGGTCGGCGGGGACGTGGCGGGGTATGGGTTGCAGGTTGCCGCGCTCGCCCTGGGGGCGGTGCTGTTGGTGCAGCCGATTCTGGTGAGTGCGCTGGTTTTCGCGCTGCCCTTGGCGGCGCGCGTCAATCGGCGCAGGATCGCGGCGCGGACCTGGGTGGTCGCGCTGGCCTTGGTCGCGGCGCTGGCGTGCTTCCTGATCGTCGGCAATCCGACCGAGGGGAATTCCACTGCGCCCCTCGCGGAGTGGATAGTCCCCTTGGCAGTTCTGCTGGGGCTGGTCGGCGCGGCGGTGGTGGCCGGGGGCGCGAGCGGTGATCCGGCCCGGCGGGCCCTGCTGTTCGGCGCCGCGGGCGGCGCGCTGTACGGTCTCGCCGCCGCGCTGACCGTCTATGTCACCGGGCTGTTCGAGCACGGCATCGGGCAGGTGCTCGGCAGCTGGCAGACCTGGGCGCTGGTGGCGTCGGGAATCACCGGGGTGTACTTGCAGCAGCGGGCATTTCAGGCGGGACCGCTCGCGGCCTCACTGCCCGCCGTCACCATCGCCGAACCCCTCGCCGCGGCCTTCATCGGCCTCACGGTGCTCGAGGAACGCCTGCGCACAGGAGGTTTCGGGCTCGTCGTGGTGGGGCTGACCGTGATCGTGATGTGCGCCGCCACTGTCCGTCTGTCCCGGGTGCAGGCCGAAGCGTGACCTCTATCGCAATGCAGTTGCGGTGGTTAGCCTTTCGTTATGAACGTCCGCCAGATGCTCGAAAGCGAGCGCGGGGAGCTGGTCGAACTGCTTCGTTCGCTGTCCCCGGATCAATGGGAAACGCCGTCGTTGTGCACGGGCTGGACGGTCCGGGATGTGGTGTGCCACTTGCAGACCGATACCGTCTCGCTGTCCAGCTACGGTTTGCTCGGGTTGCGCAACCGGTTTTCCGTGAACCGCGTCAATGCCGCTCTCGTCGAGCGGTTCCGGCAGCTGCCCACCGCGGAACTGGTGAAGCGGCTGGACGGTCGGTTCGGTTGGTTCGCCAAGCTGTCCCCGGGCCTGGCGCTGTCCGATACGTTCGTGCACCAGCAGGACATCCGGCGACCGCTGGGTCTGGAACGCAAGGTGCCCGAGGAACGCCTGGTGCACGTGCTCGGCAACCCGGATCCGTTCGCCGCGCCGGGCCGCTATATGAAGGGCCTGCGCTGGGAGGCCACCGATGTCGACTGGGCCAAGGGGACCGGTCCCGTCGTGCGCGGGCCGGGGGAGGCCCTGGCGCTCGCCATGGTCGGCCGCGGCGTCGCCGTGGACGATCTCGAGGGTGACGGCGTCGCACTCGTCCGGGAGCGCTGCAAACGCTGATCTCGTGCGGGCCCGCCGCCGGCCTCCGGCTCAGCGGCCGGTCACGGGCGCGGCCTCGGCGGCCAGCCCCGACAGCAGTTGCAGCGCCGCGGCGCTGGGGGAGTCCGGTTCCACCGTGTGGGCGACCAGTCCTTGATCGGGATCGTCCGGGAGACGCAGGGTTTCGAAGCCGAGATCGAGGCGGCCGACCACCGGATGCAGGTACACGTAGCGGCCGTGGGTCTTGTCCTTGAGTTCGTGGCGCTCCCACAGCGCGCGGAATTCCGCGGACTCGGACAGATTCTCGATGAGGTCCGCGATATCCGGATCGCCGGGATTGCGGGTCGCATCGAGCCGCAGATAGGCCACCACATCCGAAGCCTTGGCGGGCCAATCCTCGTACAGCTCGCGCATGCCCTCGTCGAGGAAGACCAACCGCGCCAGATTGCGCTCCCGCGGCGGCAGCGCGCCGAAATCCGTGATCAGGGCGGCCGCCAGGCGGTTCCACGCCAGCACGTTGGTGCCGCGGCCGACGATGTAGGCGGGAACGTCGGCGGCCGAGTCCAGGAGCCGCCGCAAGCCCGGCCGCACCTGCTGCTTCGCGGGCGGCTCCTCACCGTCCCAGGGCCGCGCGAGCCGATACAGGTGATCGCGTTCCACCTGGTTCAGCCGCAGCGCCCGCGCCACCGCATCCAGTACCGACTCCGAAAAGTGCAGGGTGCGGCCCTGTTCCAGGCGCACATAGTGGTCCACGCTGACCCCGGCCAGCAGCGCCAGCTCCTCGCGGCGCAGCCCGGGAACCCGGCGGCGCGCGGTGTGGTCCACCAGGCCTACCTCCTCGGGGCGCAGCCGGGCGCGGCGGGAGCGCAGGAATTCGCCGAGTTCGGCACGACGGTCCAAGGTCATGCGACCAGTATCCAGGGGCGCGGAAACCGGAGCCTGGTCATGCCGTGCCCAGGCTCGCGCGGCACTGTTTACACCCCTTGCCGACGACGAAAGTAGTGGTCACAGCCGGAACCGATCCGGCGGCGCGGCTTGCAGCCGGGCGAGATTTCCCTACAGGAGATACGAATGACCACTACCCGTCCCCTCGGCGACACCGGCATGGACATCACCCCGCTCGGCTTCGGCACCTGGGTGATCGCCGGCTCCGGCTGGGAGTACTCGTGGGGAGCCACCGAGGACGCCGACTCCATCGCCGCCATCCGGCACGCGATCGGCCGCGGCATCAACTGGCTCGACACCGCCCCCGCCTACGGCCTCGGCCACGCGGAAACCCTCGTCGGCCGGGCCCTGGCCGACATCCCCGAATCGGAGCGGCCGTACCTGTTCACCAAGACCGGCTTGATCTGGGAAGAGGGCGACGACCGCTCCGGCCCGCCGCGCCGCATCATGCGCCCCGATGTGGTCCGCCGCGAACTCGAGGACTCCCTGCGCCGCCTGCGCGTCGACCAAATCGACCTGTACCAGGTGCACTGGCCCGACACCGGCGCGGTCTTCGTCTACGGCGGCGAAGGCGAGGGCGTCGCCACCCCGACCCCGCTGGAGGAGTACTGGCAGGTCATGGCCGACCTGAAGAAGGAAGGCAAGGTCCGCGCCATCGGCCTGTCCAATCACAGTGCCGCCGAACTGGATCGGGCCGAAGCCGTCGCCCATGTCGACGCCGTCCAGCCGCCCTTCTCCGCCATCAACCGCTCCGCCGCCCCCGAGATCGCCTGGGCGCACGCGCACAACACCGGCGTCATCGCCTACTCGCCGCTGCAGTCGGGCCTGCTCACCGGCGCCTTCACCGCCGACCGCGTGCTCGCGGCCGACGACTGGCGTGCGGCCAGCCCGGATTTCACCACCGGCCTGCCCGCCAACCTGGCCCTGGTCGACGCCCTGCGCCCGATCGCGGCCCGGCACGGCGTCACGGTCGCCGAAGTGGCGCTGGCGTGGGTGAATTCGTGGCCCGGAATCACCGGCGCCATTGTCGGCGCCCGTACCCCGGCGCAGATCGACGGCTGGGCCTCGGCCGCCGACCTGACCTTGACCCCCGCCGACCTGGAAGCGATCGCCACCGCCATCACGGCAACCGGCGCGGGCACCGGCCCCGCCCGTCCGTGACGGCTCTGCGAAAAGTGTCAGATCAATTCCGCTCCAAGGAGATTCACCCATGACACTGCACGTCGTCGCCGAGTTCCGCGCCCATGCCGGTCAGGAGGACCGCCTGCGCACCGCACTCGAGGCCATGATCGAGCCCTCGCTGGCCGAGCCGGGCTGTCGCGTCTACCAGCCCTTCACCAACCCCAACGATCCGTCCCACATGGTGCTGGTCGAGGAGTGGACCGGCGCGGCCGCGCTCGACGAGCACTTCCTCACCCCGCATTTCCACCACGTGGTCGGCGTGCTGGCCGGCATCCTCGCCGAGCCCATGACCGTCCGGCGGCTCGTAGCGGAGTGAAACCGCTTGCCCGTGGAGTTCCAGAATCATCCAAGAGCAGCTCGAGATCCGGCCCATACGGTCGTGCCGATCGGATGAAACGGGCTGCGGCGCACGGACCGTGGCCCCCGGGCAAAAGGAGAAACTCCCATGGCTGATCGGACACGGCGGTATCGCGGCAGGCGATTGCTGGCGGCGTGCGCGTTGAGCGTGCTGGCGGCGGGCGGTGCGGTGGCCGGAGCACCCGCGGCCACCGCGGCGACCGCACCGTCGATCAATCAGTGTCTGGCGTTCAAACCCCTTCTCGTACAGGGTGTGCAGAACCAGGCCGGGTGCGTGGCGGCGGTGCAGTCGTTCCTGCACGCGTACTACCGCACCGCGGTGGACGGGAAATTCGGGCCGGAGACACGCGACCATGTCAAGCTGTTCCAGCACGCCAAAGGGCTGCGCGGGGACGACGTGGACGGAAAGGTGGGTCCCGTCACGTGGGGACTCATCGATCGGGAATGCGGGGTCCGAGGCGATTGCGACTACCACGCGACCTACTGACGCCGCGTATCAGCAGAAGCGGCCGGTGCCCTCGTAGCGGAGCTCGGTGCTGCCGACGCCGATGATGTCGCCGTCGGAAAGCACCGTGCTGGAAAGGATCTGGACACCGTTGACGTAGATCCCGTTAGCGGAGCCCAGATCGTGGATCACGACGCCGGCCCGGCGCACCACCACCCGGGCGTGCGTCCGGCTCACCCGGATGTCGGAGAGCACCAGATCGTTGTCCGCGCCACGGCCGATGCGCAGACCCCGGGTGGGCACCTCGATCGTGCGGCCGTCGTCCAGTCGCAGCGTCGCGACCGGCGCCGTATCGGGTCCGGCCGTCGCCGTCCGGCCCGGTGCGGCGCGCGGCGGGGGCGCCGGTCCACGGCGCAGGATGGCATCGCGGAGGGCATCGGTTTCCGGGTCCGGGTCCAAACCCAGTTCCGCGCACAGGTTGCGCCGAACCCGGTGGTAGGCGTCGAGCGCCTCGCCCCGGCGGCCCGCCGCGTACAGGGCGCGCATGAGCCGCTGCCACAAGCCTTCGTGCAGCCGGTACACGCCGGTGAGCGCGGTCAGCGTGGTGATCACGGAATCCGCGCGGCCGCAGGCGGTTTCCGCGTCCGCGCGAGCCAGTTCGACGCCCAGCCGGCGTTCGGCCATATCGGTGGCGAACCGGCCGGAGAAGCCGACGTGCAGCCCGGCGACCGGTTCGCCGCTCCACTGTGTCAGGGCGATGCCGAAGGATTCGGCCGCCGCCGCGTGGTCACCGCGCGCCGCCGCGGCCAGCCCCGCGGTCCGCGCCGCCTCGAATCGTCCCACGTCGCACTGGTCATCGCTGATCAGCAGCTCGTAACAGCTCCCGGGGAGCGTGCGCAGCGCGGTGTCATCACCGGCCGCGGCACGCAGTTCCCGGCGCAACTCACACACATACCCGTGCACACTGGCCTGCGGATTCCCGGGTGGATCCCCATCCCACAGCGCATCGATCAACACCCGGGAGGACACACCGACGCGCCGATTGACGGTCAATACGGCCAGCAGTGTCTGGGGTTTGGGCCCGCCCACCGGCACGGCACGGCCGTTCACGAGCAGCCGCACCGGACCGAGCAGCCGAATATCCAGTTCCGCCACACGCAACACCCACTCCGGGTCGGAACGAATACAGCATCGCACAGAGCGAAACCGCTCCGGCACTCCGGAATTCGCACCCGCACCGAGGGAACAGGGTGAGAATGCTGAGTGAGCTGCCTGCGGAGGTGCGCGATGTCCGGCTCGGATCTGGTGCCCGGGACGGTATTCGCCGGTCATCTCATTGTCGAACGGCTCGGGTCCGGCGGCATGGGAACGGTGTACAAAGCCAGGCATCCGCGGCTGCCGCGGCAGGTGGCGCTGAAGGTGCTGCGGCGCCCGGAGGATCCGGATCCCGGATTCCGCGCCCGGTTCGACCGCGAAGCGGAACTGGTTGCGCGGCTGGATCATCCGAATATCGTCGACGTCTACGATCGCGGCGTGACCGAGGCGGGCGTCGCCTGGGTCTCGATGCGGTTCCTGCCCGGCGGCGATGTGGCGGCACTGCTGCGGCGGGAGCGCCGTGGGCTGGAGCCGCGCCGGGCCGTGCATATCGTGACCGAGACCGCCAAGGGACTCGATCACGCCCACGCGCACGGCATCGTGCACCGGGATGTGAAGCCCGCCAATATCTTCCTCGGCACTGAGGGCCGGGTGCTGATCGGTGACTTCGGCATCGCCCGCAGCACCGACACGGCGGCGACCGTCACCGCGGACGGTGTCCTGCTCACCGCCGCCTACGCCGCGCCCGAACGCGTGGCGGGTGGACCGGGTGACCCGCGCGCGGATGTGTACGCCCTGGGTGTGACCCTCTACCAGCTGCTCACCGGCCGGTTACCGGATGCCGCCGGGTCCTCGTCCCGGCGGCTGCCGCCGGGGCTGGGCGCGGTCGTCGCCAAGGCCACCGCAGCCGATCCCGGCGACCGCTACCCGAGTTGCGGTGCGCTCGCGGCGGCGGCGGCCGCGGCGTTGCGACGCGGCAGGCCCGCGGCGTTGCGCCTGGCGGGAACCGGCGCCGTCGCGCTGACGGTGATCACCGCCGTGATCCTGTGGGCGACGGTGGGGCCGCGGTCGATCGCACCGGTCGCCCGGGTGCCGCTCGCGATGGTGCCCATCCCCGGGGATCGGGCGCTGTTCTGCCCGGTGCCGTACCTGAAATCGGACCGGGGGCCGGTGAGCATGTGCACCGAGTACCTCCGCGAGGGCGCGGACGACAAGGCCCGCCACGGCTACTACTACCCGCTCACGCACACCTGGGAGCCCGGCGCCGCATTCACCCGCCTGGAGTGGAAGGACCATTACGAGTCCCAACCGGACGGCGGTGTCTTCGTGGGCGGCGGGTTCGTCGTGCACGAGGGAACCGGCGTCGTGAGCGCGGGCCACTACTACGACGCGCACCGCGAACACGGCCAGTTCACCCGGATGGTGTGGGCGGGGCCGCAGCGCTTCTCGGCGATCATGCGGGTGTGCCCCGGTGATTTGTCGCGGTGCTGAACGCGGCGATATCCGGTACCCGAGCCGCCCGTGCGGTCGCGGCCGGTAAGCTCTACGTCGTGATCTCGCGGATTGAATCGACGGCGCTGCTGGTGTGCGCGCTCGTCGTATCCGCATGGACCGTGCTCTTCATGGCTGCGGCCGAGCCCAATTCGCTCATCGTGCTCGGTGCCGCGGCCATTGTCGCCCTGACCGCCGCCCTGCTCGCCACTCGCGGCCCGCTGCTGCTGGTCACCGCGAATTCCGGGCCGCCGGAATCGGCCGGTCGCCGGCTGCGCGGCGCGTTCCTGCGGCAGAGCAATCCCGACACTGCGGGGCGTCCGCGCCCACGAGCTCCCGGGGCCGTTCCGGCCTGACCCTGCCCGGATAACGGCACGGTCGGGCAGACGTCCGCCCCGATTCACTTCACCCGCGCGCTGTCGCGGGTGCCTCGCAGTGAGGTCCCATTTCCGTGCTCGATTTCATTTATTACCCCGTGTCCGGCGTGCTCTGGCTGTGGCATACGGCGTTCGCGTCGATACTCGGCGCTGCCAGCGGACTGGCCTGGGTGCTGGCCATCATCTTCCTGGTCATGACCCTGCGCGCACTCTTGCTGCGGCCGTTCCTCGCCCAGGTTCGTTTCCAGCGCGGCCTGGTCAAGATGCAGCCGCAGGTTCGGGAGATTCAGCGCAAGTACAAGGGCGACCGTGAGCGCCAAGCCGCCGAGATCGCGAAGCTGCAGAAGGAGCACGGCGTCAATGTGCTGCTCGGCTGTCTGCCGATAGTCGCCCAATCCCTCGTCTTCATCGGCCTGTTCCATGTCCTGCGCTCGTTCCAGAACGCCGACACCGCCAACTACGTGTTCTCCCCGGACCAGGTGCAGTCCTTCCTACAGGCGAAACTGTTCGGCGCGCCGCTGGCCGAAACCCTGGGCACCGCCGGTGACGCCTTCGGTTCCGTTGCCGCCGTGGCCATTCCGCTCATGATCATCGCGGCCATCGCGACCCACTTCACCGCGCGCTTCTCCATCGCCCGCCAGCAGGAGACGGCCGTCGCGCCGAACCCCCAGGTGAACCTGATGAACAAGCTATCGCTGTGGGTCTTCCCGGCCGGTGTCCTGGTCGCCGGTGCGGTGCTCCCGGTGGCGATCCTGCTCTACTTCGTCACCCAGAACGCCTGGACCTACGTGCAGCAGCATCTGGTCTACCGCCATCTGGACGCGCGCGAAGCCGAGCCCGTGCCCTGATTCCGCCGCGGCGATGAACTCGCTCGTCCCGGTACCACCGCGCTCGTGCGCCACATGGACCCATCCGGTCAGCACCGCGATGGCCAGCAGGACGACGACCGCGACGAGCGCGGCGATCGCGGCCTGGAACAGCCGTGTGCGCAGGGTGCGGCGGCGCTGCCGAACCATGGACTCGGACAGGAACTCTCGCGCCAGCCGGTTGGAGGTGCCGGTGCGGTGCAACCAGTCGATCGCATCCTCGAGCCGGGTGCGGCGGTAGAGCAGGCGCGGCGGCCGGCCCTGGCGCGCCCACTCCCGGGCGTCGGCCTCGATGCGGGGGCGCACCGCCGCGAATTCCCGTTCCTCGGCCAGCCATTCGGTCATCCGCGGCCAGGCGGTGAGCAGTCCGTCGTTCACCAGCTCGATATCGTCGCGGTGGCGCACCACGATGCGCACCTTGGTCAGCCACGCGATGACCGCCGCCGTCGCCTCCGGATCCTCGGCCTCGAGAATCAGCGTTTCCGGCGACAGCCGATTGCGCTGGGCGGCGGTCGGTCCCAGGAAGACCAGATTCACCAGCACATTCCGCGCCGCCACCCGATCGCGGTCGCTCATGGCGGACCAGAGGGTCTCGCAGCCCCTGCCGACCGCCCCGGCCACGCCGCCCGATTCGGTGTACGCCTCCAGCGTCAAGGTGTTGCCGCGCCGGTTCTCCCAGGTCGTGGCGAGGACATAGGAGAGGATGGGCAGGCGGATGGGATTGTGCGGATCGAAGCTGGCCAGATCCCGCAGCAGCACCTCGATCAGGCTGTCCTCGATCTTCACCCCGGTCACCGCCGCGGCCCGGGTGATCGCCTCCC
This sequence comes from Nocardia sp. NPDC127526, assembly GCF_042672265.1. Classification (NCBI taxonomy): domain Bacteria; kingdom Bacillati; phylum Actinomycetota; class Actinomycetes; order Mycobacteriales; family Nocardiaceae; genus Nocardia; species Nocardia sp. NPDC127526. The sequence goes on from NZ_JBHXVO010000049.1 coordinate 35,289, forward strand.
GCATCTCCGCTTCCGACATCGGCTCCAGCAGCAGCGACGGATTCCGCAGCGGTTCCAGCGCCGGATGATTCGCCAGATCGGTGAGATAGGCGCTGTCACAAGCCAAGACGACCGTGGTGCGCGGCTCGGCCGTCGGCGCCGACAGCTCCACCAGCCGGGCCAGGAACCCCTCCGCGACCTCGGCCGCGCAGCGGGCGAAGAGGAACTCGCCGCGATCCACCAGCAGCAGCCGGGGCCCGGGCCCGGCGGCGTCCAGGGCCGCGTCGAGATCGTCGCCGGGCACCACCGCCACGGCCGTCCGCGGTCCCGGATCGGCCTGCAACCCGGCCGCCAGCAGCGAGGACTTGCCGACCCCGCGCCCGCCGAGCAGCAGGACCAGCGCCGGCCCGGGACCGGATTCGGCCGCCTCGACCAGATCCCGCAGCCGCGCCAGCGCCGCGCCGCGCCCGAAGAACAGATCGGCGTCCTCCGGGCGGTAGGCCGACAGCCCGCGATAGGGCGCCCGGCCGGTATCGGCCCGCGGCTCCTGCACCGCGCGGGAGCTCTGCCATTCCGCGTGCCAGCGCGGCAGATCCAGCAGCGCGGTATCGAGCCGCCGATCGGGCGGGCGGGCGCGGGTCTGCTGAATCAGCACTTCCAGCACGGGCAGCACCGATTCGAAGGTGGCGGGGATGCGGTGACCATTGCGCCAATCGCTGATGCGCTGCGCGGTGATCGGGGTGCAGCCGGGGCGAATCCGGGTATTGGCGGCGCGGATCACCGATTTCACCGTCGGCGAGCCGGCGGCGGCGAACAGCGCCGACAGCCGCACGGCGAACGCGGCGCGGCCGTCGCAGCCGCCCGGATCCGCCCCGCCGGTCGAATCCGGTTGGCGGGGAGGTCGAGTCGCGCCCGGGTCGATCAAGGGCGCCCCCTACCGCCGCACGCCCGGGCCGGGCTGCGGAGCGATCGTGGATTCGGCGAGCACCGAGGAACAGGACAACCGCATACCCTCCACCGACGTTTCGAGCGAGTGCAGTGCTTGCTGTACCGAGTCGACGGTGTCCGGTGCGGGACTGGCACCGTCGATGGCCTGACCGAGCCGGGTCAAGGCGTCGTGCAATGCGGAGCCGGCGTCGGCGACGGCGGTGAAAGCCCGCCGCGACAAGGGCGAATCCATGGTATCGGTCGCCGCGTCGAACTCGGCGTCGATGGCGGCCGACAGGCGCGCCGCCTCCCGCACCCGGCGGCCGACCTCGGCCACGTCACCGCGTTCGGAGGCCGGTCCAATCCCGTTGAGCTGCTCGGACAGGGATCGGAAGGTGTTCTGCAGGCGGCCGACGCTGCGGCTGCCGACGGTGCAGTCGGCGGTATCGGGATCCGGGGCCGCGCCGGCGGCGGCCGGCTCGCGGGAGCAGCCGGCCAGGGCGGCGATCCGCATCAATGCCCCCACGAATACCAAACCCCCCCCGCC
>NZ_JBHXVO010000050.1:0-36134 GCF_042672265.1 Nocardia sp. NPDC127526
CTTGTTGGTTGTGTTGTTTTTTTTTTAATTCACCGTGTTGGGGGCTTTTTTTGGGCCTCACCCCCCCGGGCGGGGGTCCCCCCCCCCCACCCCCACGCCGGGATGACAGGTGGGACACGTCGGGATGACAGGTGGGAGATGACAGGTGGGACTTGTGTCTACACGCTTAGGCTTCTCGTGCGCGGCGCGCCAATTCGACTGTGGCGGCCCGCAGTTCACCAATTCCATCGATCGGGGCGAAGTAGCCGACACGGGTGACCGCGACCCCGCGCGGCGTCTGCACCCGCAGGTCCAGGCCGTACCGGTCGGCGCGCTCGCACACCGCGCCGGTCGCGTCGGGATACCCGCCGAAGACGTGCGCCATATCGAGCAGGGCGTCGGCGTGATCCTCGTTGAGATGGGTGACCGCGCGCTGTGCGTTGGGAATGACCGGATCCGGGGCGGCCGCCGCGTACTCCGCCGCGGTGGCGGAATCCATCCGCCCGTAGCCGCCGACCCAGCGCACCCGCTCCACCCGCAGCACCCACAGCGTGAAATCGCTGTAGTCGATGTAGTACTTGGCCGCGGGCACGGCCGCCAGATGCGCTTCGCGAGCGGCCTCGGCCCGCGCGCCCTCCGGCCGCTCCACGACACCGGCGAGCGTGACCCGCGCGCCCGCAAGGGGATCGGCGGGTCCCTCGGGAGCGACGATCGCCAGGCTGGCGCGGGGATCGTCGAGCAGATTGCGGCCGTGCTCGGCCAGCCGCGAGACGCACAGCACCGGCTGCCCGTCGCTCAGACCGTAGGTGACGAACGACGCCCACGGTGCGCCGTCGGCCGTCAGCGTGGCGAGGGTCGCCGTATTCGTCGACGCCGCAACCGTTTTCGCCTCCTCGGCCGGAGTCGGCCGAACGGCATTGGCCACCACCGTCAACGGGGGCGGAGTCGAGGGAGCGTCGCCGGGATCACCGTGGTCGAGAGTCATATCCCGAGGCTACGCGGGATCACAAGGGCTGGAATCCGGCTCCCACGATGCCCAGGCTGTCGATCTCGGCGAGGACCGCGGTGATCTGGTTCGAGACATCCGGCTCGTGAATCGGATTGCCCGGCCCGGTGCAGGCCAGTTCGCCCGAGCCCTCCGGGCTCACACCGGCATTGATCATGCCCACGAGCTGATCGCCGCGCAGCACCGGTCCGCCAGAATCGCCGTGGTTGGCGCACACCTGGGACAGGAATTCGGCCGGATACGCGTCCCACACCACGCCGCAGGTGAATCCGGTGGTGCGGCCGTTCTTGCACACCGTCTCCCAGGCCGCGGCGGGCGCGCCGATGCTCGCGACCGTGGACGGCCCGACCTGGCGCACCGGCGTCACCCGCTCGGGGTCGAGTTGCACCACGGCCCAGTCGTGACCGACGTCCTTGATGGCCACGAATCCGATCGGCCCGGCCTGCGGCGTCGCCTCGGCCCACACCCGGACTCCGGCCTCCTCGGCGCAGTGCCCGGCGGTAATGCCGACCAGCTGCCCGGTCCGGTCGTAGCCGACGGTGGTCATGGTGCACAGCGCCACCAGCCGGGGATCCCCGGTCTGCAGGGCGATGCCCGAGCCGCCGCCCACCACGGCCGGCGGATTCGCCTGCGCCGGTGCGGCGGTCGGTCCCGCCGCGATCAGGGCGATGGCCCCGCCTACTGCGATCTTCGTGGCGCAACCTGTCGTGAGAACCATGCCCACTCCTTTTCGGCCGACGAACGCGGTAACCCGGGCAACGCTATTTGCCGCAAAATAGCTGGCAAGTTCAACACACCGGTTGTGGGTCAACTGTGATGCCGCGCGGACCTGGCCGGTAGGCGAAGATGGGTCGGTGACCACCGAGAAGGACCGTCCCCGCCCGCCCGCGCTGAGCGCCTCCATTCTGGTGCTGACGTTGGCGCGGAAGGTCGAGACGGAACTCGGGGCCGCCCTCGCGCCACTGGATCTGACCGTTGCCCGGCTCGCGCTGCTCGGGCACATCGCGGGCGTGCCGGGTGCGTCGTTCAGCGATCTGGCCCGCATGTCGGGAACCAGCGTGCAGAGCGTGCACACGGCGGTGAAAGCCCTGGTGGGCGCGGATTTGGTGCGAGATCGCACCGCGCGGGCGGGCTCCGCCTCGACGATCGAGCTCACGCCCAAGGGAACCCGCCTGCTCGACAAGGCGCGCAAGGTCGTCCTCGAAGTGGACGACCGGCTGTTCGGCCCGGACGCGGATCCGATCCAGCAGCAGGTCGGCTCGGCCATTGTCACGGCCTTCGTGAGCTCACTCGACTCCTGATCGCGATTGCCCCGCGGTCGCGGGACCGCTCCCCGAAATATCCTTCAACTTCCCTGAAGCTTGGTGTTAGTCTGCACGCATCATGAAGCTTCAGGTTTGTTGAAGGTGGAAGGTTCCGTGGAACATCTCCTGCTGTCCGTCCATGTGGTCGCGGGCATTGTCTTCGTCGGCGGTTCGGCCGTCGCCGCCAGCCTGTTTCCCCGCTACGCGCCGGTCCTCGCCACACCGGCGGCCGACGGTGTGCCGCCCGTGGAGTCCGAGCGCAACCCGGCGGTCGCCCGCGCCATGCACCGGATCACCGGCAGCTACGCCATCTTCGGGCTCATCGTCCCGGGCGTCGGCATCGCCCTGGCCCTCGCCCAGGACCGCATGGGCGAAATCTGGATCACCATCGCCATGCTGCTCACCGCCATCGCCGGCGGGCTGCTCGCGGGCCTGATCCACCCATTGCAGCGCGACGCGCTCCGCGAACCCGACGACGGGAAGCAGCTGCGCCGCCTCGGCATGTGGGCCGGCATCTACAACCTGCTGTGGACCATCGTGGTCGTGCTCATGATCGTCCGCCCCGGCTCGTGATCACTCCGGCCGAATTCGACTCCCGCACAACCGATTACCGGAGGAATCCGCACTTGACCGACCAAGGCGTCACCTTCATCAACGCCATCGAGCTGCCCGCCGACCGGATCGACGAATTCATCGAGCAGTGGCGTGCGCGCGCGGCCCTCATGCGCACCGCCCCCGGCTTCCGCGATGTCCGCCTGCACCGGGCCCTGCTGCCGGGCGCGCGTTTCCAATTGGTCAATGTCGCGCACTGGGACAGCGCCGAGGCCTGCGAGGCCGCGGGTATGAACCCGGCCGTGGTCGCCTCCGTCGACGAGGCGCGGCAGGTGGCGAGCGCCAATCCCGGTCTCTACGAGGTGGTCGCCGCGTTCGAGTGAGCTGGGGACGGGGCCGCGGCCCGGCGCACGCCGCCCGGCGTCGCACCGGCCATGCGGGTGAAGGCCCGGCTGAACGCGGCCTCGGACTGGTAGCCCATGGTCGCCGCCACCGCCGCGACGGTATCGCCGTGCGCGAGCCGGGTGCGGGCGGCTTCCATGCGGCAGCGCGTCACATATCGCATGGCGGGTTCGCCGACGAGTTCGGTGAAGCGAGCCGCGAAGGCCGAACGGGACATGGCGGCCTCGCGGGCGAGGGTCGCGACGGTCCAGGGCGCGCCCGGATCGCGGTGCACGGCGCTGATGGCCCGGCCCAATTGCGGATCCCGCAGTGCGCCCAGCCATCCCGTGCGCGCGGCGGGCGCCTCGGCCAGCCAGGCGCGGATGGCCTCGATGACGAGGACGTCCGCCAGCCGCACGGTCACGGCCTCCCCGCCGGGGCGCATGTGGCGCAGTTCGGCCGCCATCAGCCGCAGTACATCGCGAACCCGCGAATCGTCCTCGCCGCCGGGGCGATACAGGATCGGCGGCAGCACATCGAGCAGGCGGCCCACCGAGGGCTGCTCGAAACTCACCACCCCGCAGATCATTACGGTGCGCGGGCCGTCGCCGCCGCAGCGCAGGATCGAATAGCGCTCGCCGAACATGCGCTGCGGCAGCTCATCTACCCGCCCGGTGGCAGCGGCGCCGGGCTCGCTGCGCAGCCAGTGACCACGGCCGTGCGGCACCAACGCCATATCCCCGGCGCGCAGCTGCACCGGCGGTTCGCGGTCGACCTCGAGCAGGCAGCCACCCTCGGCGACCACATGGAAAGCCAGGCAGTCCGGGTACGGCGGGATCTCGAGCGCCCACGGTGCGCCCGCATCGGTGTGCGAATAGAAGACGCCTTGCATCCGCACCGGAAACAAGGCCTCCCCCAAGGGATCCCTGGAGATCTGGGGAGCCACCAGCACTGGACGATCGGGCATAGAACCGAGACTAACCGTCATGGATCATCCAGTCACTCCTTCATACCGTGGACGTATCACTTCCCCACTCGAAGGAACGCCATGAAAATCCTGGTCCTGGGCGCCACCGGCGGCACCGGCGCGGCGGTCGTCGCCGAACTCCTCACTCGCGGCCACGATGTCACCGCCTTCTCCCGCCACGCCGAATCCCTTCTCGACTCCCGCACCTCCCCGTCTCTGCGCGCCATCACCGGTGATGCAACCGATCCCGCCGCCGTCGACAACGCCGTCGCCGGTCAAGACGCCGTTGTCATCGCGCTCGGCATCACCGAAAACCCGTTCCGTGTCCGCCTTCTCGGCCCCGCCCACACCGCCATGAACGTCCGCTCCCACGGCACCTCCAACGTGGTCGCGGCCATGCGCCGGCACAACGTCCGCCGCCTGCTGGTCCTGAGCGTCTACGGAATCGGCCCCACCGCAGGCCGACTCCGCCTCTCCGACAAAATCTTCTACCCCTTGGTCATCGGCAACCAGGTAGCCGACCACATCCGCCAGGAAGAAATCGTCCGCCGCAGCGGCCTGGACTGGACCATCGCACAACCCGTCCACCTGAGCGACGAGGAAGGCCCAACCCCCGCCCTCGTCTCCCCGGCCGGTGAAGTCGGCGGCTGGCACGTCCCCCGCACCGCCGTGGGCCGAGTCTTCGCCGACACCCTCGAAAAGTCCGCCTACATCGGCGAATCCATCGCGGTCTCCGCCGCCGCCCCCGGACACTGACCAATTCGTCCGCCCGCCATGCGCACCGGATCACGCCCCGGCTGCGATCATGGCGGGCACGAACACCCACACCGATCGCACCGCCGAATTCCTCAAATGGCCGGACCTGGCCGACGTCGACCTGCTCCGCGCCCTCGTCGAAACCGAACGCCGGCGCCTCGACGCCGCCATGCGCGCGGCCGTAGCCGAAGCCGAGCGCCGCGGCCTAGCCGCAGACACCGGCTACCGCGACACCGCAGACCTACTGACCGACCTCCTGCGCATCAGCGCCCAAGAAGCCCGCCGCCGAATCGAATACGCGATCCCCCAGCCCCGCTCGCGCCCCAGAAAAGTATGGCGCGTCCTGGCAGCCGCAAGCTGAGGCCGAGCCCGCGTGCCCCCTGTTCGCAGGTCCCCACCCGCTTCCGGTCCTCACACCGGCGGAACGAACACAGCAGCCCGGCCGTCCAGCAGGCGGCGGATCTCCTCGTCCGGATACGGGGCGCTCCGGCTCTCCTGTTGGAACGAATGCATGAACGCGGTCATCTCCGCAGCGACCGCCGCGTGCCGGGTGAGGACCGCGGCAGCTCCCTCGGGAATGCCCTCCGGCGTCTCGCCCGCGGCGATGGCGCGCACCATCGCGGCGCGTGCCTCCCGGCCTTGCACCCCGTACAGAGCGGTGAGCGTCTCCCTGTCGCGCATAACCACGGCCCCCCTTGTCGCACCGACGATTCCGCCGCAACCAACAGTCAGCCTATCGCGACCTTTGACCTGCCAAATGCGGCCCGTAGCTCGAGCGCAGGCTCGCCGAGAACGATGCCACTGATGATCAGCTCGATCATCACGCGGTCATAGTCGTCGGTCATCCGCCGGTACCGTTGGGGATCCGTCTCAACGACAGCCGAGGTAATTTTTCGGCCGCCGGCGGCTAGCGGGGAGAACGACACCTCGTATATCCCGTAACCGGTCCAACTGCGGTGCATGAACACAATGTCGCCTTCGGTGAAGATGTTCCACTTCTCGTCCATGCTCCGTGACCGGTAGCCCCTCCGGACGCGGTCCCACTCGCTCACAGTCCAGACACGATCGGGCAGCTGCGAGAGCGACTCGGGCGTGACGATCGAATACAGTTTGCGGAAGGAGCCTCTGGCCACTGGTGTGTCACGGTCCATGGCCTGATCCTAAGTCTGCGGCAACGATGAGCGAGCAGCTCACCGCCCTACCCCACACCCTCATCAACGGCCTCCGCGGACGATCCGACCTCATCAGCTCGATCCGCCCTCCAGCGACACCGACGCCACACGACGCCTCGGCACCGCATCGCCTGCGGCGGCCGTAGACATGCCTGCGATACTGGCGCGGTGGCGATGATGCCCGCACCGCACGACGACGTGCTCCCGGAACCGATCACCCCCGACGCACCGGGGGAGATTCCGCGTCCGCTGCTGACCCAATCCTGGCTCGACCTGGCATTCCTGCACTGGGCCGCCGACCCCGCCGACATCGCCCCACTACTGCCACCCGGCACCACCCCCGACACCCACTCCGGGCTCACCTACGTCGGGCTGGTCGCCTTCCAGATGCACCGCGTCGGCTGGAGCAAACTCCCCGGCCTGCCGTATCTGGGCACCTTCCCCGAAACCAACGTCCGCCTCTACTCCGTGGACGCCCACGGCCGACGCGGCGTGGTCTTCCGCTCCCTCGACGCCTCCCGCCTGCTCCCGGTCGCCGTGGCGCGCATCGGATTCCGGCTGCCCTACCTGTGGTCACGGATGAGCATCCGCGCCGAGGGTGACCTGCGCACCTATACCAGCACCCGGCGCTGGCCCGGCCCGCGCGGCGCGCACAGCCGGATCACCATCCGGGTAGGTGAGCCGATCGCCGAGCCGACGGAGTTGGAGCACTTCCTCACCGCCCGCTGGGGCATGCACAGCACCTTCTTCGGCCGCCGGATGTATCTACCCAACACCCACCCCCGATGGCCACTGCACCGCGCCGAACTCCTCGACTGCCAGGAGAACCTCCTGGCGGCAGCCGGACTCCCGACACCTGTCCGCCGACCGGTCAGCGTGCTCTATTCCCCCGGCGTCCCAGCACGTTTCGGCCGCCCCGCTCACCCCGCAGGTCTACCGACCCCGTGACGCCACGCAACGCTCGAACATCCTCAATTGCCGCATGGCGCGCTGACCGAATCGGCCGCGCAGTAGTCCTCCGGCATGCGAAACGACAACGGGCAGGCGCATTTCGGGTGGTTCACCGACCCGGCGGGCCTACTTCGGTGGGGTGGTGGTGCCGCTGACCGGAACGCTGGTCGGTGGGGGTTCCGGGGCAGGGGTTTGATCAGTATGGGGAGCGACAGGTTGTAATTTCCGACCGGCGTGGGTGGCGGATGATCCTGATACGCGGCAAGGACGCCAATGGTCAGGGCTATCGCTGCGAGAGCGCCGGCGGCTGGGCGGATGAGGTTTCGCCGGTAGTGCGCGGGGACCGATTAGTTTGCGTGGTCGATGTCGTCACCAGATCAGGACTATGGCGGGTGCGCTGGACTGGAGGTTGGCGGGTGTCGATTGTTGTTTCGCGGGGGGAGTTGTGGGGCATGGCTCATGCCGAGCGGGCTCGGTTGGCTGAGGAGCTTGCGGGGTTGGACGAGGAGCAGTGGGGGCGGGAGACGTTGTGCGGGGAGTGGACGGTGGAGGAGGTGGTTGCGCATCTCACCGCGGCGGCGAGTCTGGGGCGGTTGCGGTGGTTGCGCAGTGTGGCCGGGGCTCGGTTCGATTTCGATGTGCACAATGCGCGGCGTCTGGCCGAGTGTCGGGGTGGGACTCCGGCCGAGACCTTGGCTCGGTTCCGGGCGGTTATCACCAGTACCACGGCGGCTTCGGGGCATACGGCGGCCTGGCTCGGGGAAGTGGTGGTGCACGGGCAGGACATTCGGCGGCCGCTGGGGTTGTCGGGGGAGCCTGCGATCGAGGCGACCACGGAGGTCGCGCGGTTTTTCGCCAGTCGGGATTTCACGGTGCCGGGCCGCAGCATCAGCAAGGGGCTGCGGCTCGAAGCGACCGACGGGCCGTTCCGCGCGGGTGACGGACCGCTGGTCAGCGGGCCGACGATTGCGCTGACCATGGCTATGGCGGGGCGGGACGCCTACTGCGCGGACCTGTCCGGGCCGGGGGTGGCAACCCTGCGCGAGCGGATCGCGAACGCCTGACCGTCATCGCTCACGCGACTCCGCGGACCGAGCGCTGGACGACCTCCCGGGCCAGAGCTCGGTACTGGTCCGCGCCTGCGGATTTGGGCGCCCAGGTGGTGATGGGCTCGCCCGCGATGGTGGCGTCGGGGAAACGGACCGTCCGGGAGATCACGGTGTCGTAGACGCTGCCGCCGAAGACCTCGGCGACGCGGGCCTTCACCTGACGGGAATGGGTGAGGCGGGCGTCGAACATGGTGACCACGATGCCGAACAGGGTCAGTCCCGGGTTCAGGCGGTCGCGGACCTTGTCCATGGTGTCGGTGAGCAGGGCCAGGCCGCGCAGCGAGAAGAACTCGCACTCCATGGGAATGATGACGCCGTCGGCGCAGGCGAGGGCGTTCACGGTGAGCAGGCTCAGGGAGGGCTGGCAGTCGATGAGGATGTAGTCGTAGCGGTCGCGAATCGGGTCCAGGACCCGGCGCAGCGATTGCTCGCGGCCGATCTGGTTGACCAGCTGGATTTCCGCCGCGGACAGATCGATATTGCTCGGCAGCAGATCCATATTGGCGACCCGGGTCTGCATCAGCACCTGGTCGACGGGAACCGGGGAGGTGCCGAACAGGTCGTAGACCGTGGTGGTCAGGTCATTGGGCGGGACGCCCAGGCCCGCGGACAGCGCGCCCTGCGGATCGAGATCGACCAGCAGGACGCGCTGACCGGATTCCGCAAGCGCGGCACCCAGATTGATGGTCGATGTGGTCTTGCCGACTCCACCCTTCTGATTACACAGCGCAACGATCTGCGCTCGGCCTCCTTCATCAGTCCGGGTGTAGTTTGCCAGCATGTCGCCAGGCTAGTCGCCGCGCTCCGCGGCACATCGACGGCCCCACTGAGGGATTGCTCACGCTCGCCGCCTCAGTCGCGGCGCATCAGCTTCTTCAGCGTGGCGGTATCGGTGGTGCGGGAGCCGCCCGCGAAAGCGAGGGTGGCCAGCGCGCGTTCGGCGGCCTCCGGATGGCCCGCGCCGCAGGCGTCGGTCACCACGATGGGGAGATAGCCGAGATCGGTGGCGTGGCGGACGGTCGGTTCGATACCGACCTCCATGGCGATACCGGCAATGGCGAAGCTGTCGATGCGCAAGTCGCGCAAGGCCGTATCGAGCGGCGTGCCCGCGAAGGCGGACATGGTGATCTTGTCGAAGACGACCTCGTCGGGTCCGGGAGCGAGCTCCGGAATCAATTGGTATTGCGGCGACCCCTGCGGGAAGGCGGTGCGAACCGCCGTCGGATCGTCGACCCGCTGCCACTCCATGGCGGTGCGCAATTGGGCGACGCCCGCCGCGGGACCCGGAATCGACATGTGCCGGGTGTAGAAGACCCGGAATCCGTTCTCCCGGGCGGTATCCCGCAACCGACGGCAGGCTTCGGCAATGCGCTCCCCGTCCGGGATCTGGCCGACGATGCCCATCTGCATGTCGTAGATGATCACCGCCATCCGCGCCGGATCGCAGACATCCTCGACGGTCTGCGGAATGGTCAGGCCGTATGCGTAGCGCATGCGGGCCTCACTTGGTCCGGTCGTAGGGCTCGGCAACGTCGACCGAGGCGTCCATGAGCGCCTCGAGCGGCAGGGGAGCGGTCACCGGAATGTAGCTCCATTCCAGGAATCCCTTTTTGCTGAGCGGAAAGTCGTCGATATAGCGCTTGGCCTCCTCGACGCTGTCCACCTCCCACACGATGACCACACCGGGCTCGTCGGCGCGCGCATAGTTCTCGCGCACGATCCCGGCCTTCCACAGCCGCCAGACGTTGGCGACCTCCTCCGGCAGGAACGGCGTGATGGTCTCCATGGTCACGCCGGGCTTGAAACGGTCGAAAGTAATGACCTTCATAGGATTTGAACTCCGTATTCATCGTCGCGGCCGGACGCCGCGGGTACGCAGTCCATGGAAGCTCGGTGATTACAGTGTTACAAGAACGCACTTTTCGGTAAGCACCGGAGACGAGAGATGGTCGCGAAGCGCTACTACTGCCCGGTCGAGGTGACCGTCGACCTGATCGGCGGCAAATGGAAGCCGGTGATCCTCGCCCACCTCAAGGAGGGCGTGCACCGCTACGGCGAACTCCGCCGCCGCATGCCCGCCACCAGCGAGAAAATGCTGATTCAGCAACTGCGCGAACTGGAATCGGACGGCTTCGTGCGGCGCACCGTCTACGAGACCGTGCCGCCGCAGGTGGAATACGAGCTGACCGAGGAGGGCTGGAGCCTGGTCCCGGTGCTGACCGCCCTCTACGAGTGGGGCGAGAAGCGCGGTGCGCGAAGCGGTATCACGATCGAAGCGCCGTAATCCGGCCATTCGAAAGTGTGTTCGCAGAACGGCTGCGCAGGGGACGGCACCGCGCCTAGGCTGAGGGTCCGGGGGCGTGATGCCCTGTCCCGAGTTCCAAGAGTTGATCCTCATGACCGTATTTGCCGTGTACGGGGCCACCGGTCACACCGGTCGGCTGGTCACCGCCGAACTTCTCTCCCGCGGAAAGGATGTCGTCCTGTCCGGGCGGAATCCGGACGCACTCGCCGCGCTCGGCCCGCCGCGAATCATGCCCGCGGCGCTCGATGATCCGGCCGCGCTGCGAGCGCTGGCCGAGGTCGCCGACGTCGTGATCCACTGCGCCGGGCCGTTCGCCGAAACCGGCGTGCCCGTCGCCACGGCGGCGGTCGAGGGCGGCTGCCACTACGTGGACCATGCCGTCGAGGTGCACCATGTGCGACGGCTGCTCGACGAGTTCCAGGAACCGGCGCAGCGGGCGGGAATCACCATGCTGCCCAGCGTGAGTTTCTATGGCGGGCTGGGTGATCTGCTGGCCGGCGCGGTCGCGCACGGGCTGCCCGAGATCGAGCGGATCACCGTGGCCTACGCGGTCACCAACTGGATGATGACCCACGGCGCGGTGGAGACCGCGCGCCTGCTGTTCGCCGATACCGAGCGCATCGGATTCGCCGACGGCGAGCGGCAGGTCGGCTTCGTGGAGCCGCGCAATGCGGTGTTCGCCTTCCCGCCGCCGGTGGGCCCGCGCACGGTGATCGCGCCGGTGCCGTTCCCGGAGGCGGTCACCATTCCGCGCCATACCCGCACGCGGGCGGTGGAGGCGCAGCTGACCGCGCGCACCTTCGAGGAGGAGCAGGCGTTCAGCAGCGAGCACGTCGCCGCCGAGGAACGCGCGAACAGCGAATTCACCATTGCCGCACAGGTTATCGGCGCGCAATCGGCGGCCGGGCACCTGCGCGGGCGGGACCTGTGGCGGGCCGCCGCGCTGGCCTCGGTGGAGGCGGCGGTCCGGCTCACCGAGGGCGCGGCCAAGAGCGGGGTGGCGAGCCCCGCCGAGACCTTCGACGCGACCGAGTTCCTGACCGCCCTGGCCGGACAGGGCGTGTTCGAACTCGCCCTGCCGAAAAAGCGGTGAGGAGAACGGGAATGGAACCGATCCTCGTCACCGGCGCGGGCGGCGGCAGTCAGGGAGCCACCGGGCGTACTGTCACGGAAACCCTTGTCCGCGAAGGACTGCCGGTGCGTGCGTTCGTGCACAGTGATGACGGTCGCGCCGCGGAGCTGAAGGACCTCGGCGCCGATGTGGTGGTGGGTGATCTGCGCGAGATCAGCGCGGTGCGGCCCGCGGTGCGCGGGGTGCGGCGCGCGTACTTCACCTATCCGGTGTCCGCCGGAATGCTGGACGCGGCAGCGGTTTTCGCCGCCGCCGGGACCGAGGCGGGCCTGGAACGCGTGGTGGCGACCTCACAGCTGGGCTCGGACCCGGCCGCGGGCACCCCGCACATGCGCCGGCATTGGGTCGCCGAACAGGTGCTCGACCGGGCGGGCATCGGCGCGGTGCACCTGCGCGCCGCGGTGTTCTTCGAGAACCTGCGCGTGGCCATCGGCGATCGCGGTGAACTGGCGCTGCCCATGGGCTCCCCGGATACGGTGCTGCCCTTGATCGCCGCCGAGGATGTCGCCGGTGTGGGCGTGGGCGTGCTGCGCACCGAGGGCCCGGTCGATCCGGTGCTCTGGCTGGCCGGGGAGGTCATGACCGTCGGCGCGGCGGCCGAAACCCTCGGCGTCCCTTATGTCGATCTCGATCCGGAGGAGTACGCGCGCCGCGCCATGGGCATCTACCGGGACGAGGTCACCGTCGAGCACCTGACCCACCTGTGGACCATGTTCGCCGCCATCGGATCCGGGCACGAGTTGTTCCGCGTGACCGAGACCATCGAACAGTTCACCGGCCGCCCGCCGCGCACGCTGCGCGACTACGCGGCGGGCGCCGGCGAACGATAGATCAGCGCAGGGCCACCCGGGCCCCGGCGGCCTCCAGCTTGGCCTTCGCGTTTTCCGCGGCGCTGCGGTCCACCTTCTCCAGGACGGGCTGCGGCGCCGCTTCCACGAGATCCTTGGCCTCCTTGAGGCCCAGGCCGGGAATGACCTCGCGCATGGCCTTGATGACTTGAATCTTCTTGTCCCCGAAAGATTCCAGGACCAGATCGAACTCGCTCTGCTCCTCGGTGGTGTCCACCGTGGGCCCGGCGTCGGGGGCGGCGACGGTGGCCACCGGCGCGGCGGCGGTCACCCCGAACTCGTCTTCGAACGCCTTGAGGAACTCCGAAAGCTCCAGCAGCGTCATACCTTTGAAAACATCGAGCAACTCGTCGATGGACATCTTGGCCATAACATTCCCCTGCAACCGCGACCAGGCACTACGTTCAGGTTACGCGGCTTCCTCGGTGCTCTCGGGGCCCTTGCGAAGATCCTCGAGATGGCGGCGGTGCATGGCGCAGCGATGCACCGGGCCGGGGGTGATGTAGGCCGGATCCAGCCGCTGGACGAAGGTGAGGTGGTCGCGGCGCCAGCAGTCGATGCAGACCGGCTCGTCCATGTCATCCTCCTCGGGGAGCCGACGAAATGCTTGTCGCCCGAGGAGTTCCCGTTCATCCGCCGCTCAACGCCGTTGTAGTCATTCTGCTCATCGTGCAGCCGCCGGATTGTTACCGTGCGCCCGCCGCGCCGCCGCAGTCGCCGGTCGCGGGCACCCCGCGCAGGCGCTGATCCAGCCATTCCGTGGTCGCGCCGTAGGAGCTGAGGTAGGCGAGCAGATGTTCGCCGCCGACAATATTCTTCGTCACCGCGACGCCGAGCGCGCATTGCTCCCGATGCAGCCGTTCGGCGCCCGACACCGGAATCCAGGGATCGTGCAGTCCGTGGTAGACGAACAGCGGGACGGCGGATTTCCGGCCGGTGAGGTTCAGCCGGTCGAAGATTTCCTCCGCGAGGGCGCTGTCGAGTGGTTTGTCGATATTGGCCACGGCTTCGAAGGGCACGGGAGCCATTCCCAGCCCGCCGAAGCTGCCGCTGCATATCTCCTTGACCGGTGAGGTCGCCGCCCACTCCGCCAGATGATTCATCAAACCGAGTATCTCCGGATGTTCCCGGGCAATGGCGAGCGCGATGGTGAGCAGGAATCCGGATATGTAGGAGCCGTCGAAGTTGTGCGCAAAGGCCCGGTAATCGGTGGTCAATCCGCCGAAACTCGCCCCGGCGAGATACGGCGTCAGCTCGGGCGCGTATTCATCGGCCAGCACGGCCGAGGCATACGAGGCGATGGCGCCCCCGGAATACCCGGTCGAGGCGAATCGGCTCTGCCCGAATTGCTCCGGCGCGAAATTGCGCACCGCGCGAATGGAATCCAGCATGGTGTGGCCCGCGACCGTCGGCTCCGCGTAGCTCATGAGCGGCCCCTCGTGATCGGGAATGACCACCGCGTACCCGCGCTCGGCCGCCCACAGTGTCGGCGAGGGCGAGAAGTCCTGCCCGGTCGGCACCTCCAGCCCGTGGGCCAGCACATATCCGGTCGTGCACTTGCGGCTGAGCGCATTGATCGCCGTCGCGTTCAGCAGCACCGGCCGCGCGCCCGGCCCGGTCCACGCCTTGGCCGGCAGTATCAGCGTCGCGGTCCCGATGGACGGCGCGCCGGAGGAATTGGTGGTCCGGAATTTGATCAGCGTGGCCCGCTGAATCGTGGTGCCCGTCGTGAACAGCAGCATCGGAAACGCCGTGCCCGTCACATCCCGCGTTTCCAGAATGTCCCCGGGCGCGTATCGCTCGAGATCGGCCGGCCATGAATCGAACAAGGGATCCCCGGTCGGCGCCGACTGCACGGCATGCCACAGCGGCGTCAAATCCGCCGGTACATTTCCCGGCGCCGGCCGCGCGGCCCGCGGCACGATCTGCGCCGGTTTCGGAATATGCGCATCGATCCACTGTTGCAGCGGATTCGGTCCCTGTGGAAATCCGGCGGGCGGCGCGAGGGAAATGGGCGGCACCGGCGGCGGCACCTCGGCCCGCGCCGTCGTCTGCCCGATTGTCAGCGAAAAACCCATCAGCACCGTGGCCGCAGCAGCCGTCAGATATTTCACGATTCGCAAGCTACAACCAAAACCGGGCAAACCGGGGATTTGGGACGTTCTTCTATTGTGAAATCGAGATGAACCCGCTGGCTGTCGCCGTGCGGCACGGATTGTCAGCTTCGCAGGCTTCGATCGTCATGATGTCCAGGGATTTGCTCGCCTAGTGTTGGTCGCTGTCGGCGCGGACTCGCCCCCGGGAGCCGGCAAGGTGGAAGCCCCCGTCCGACCGTCCGCCCCGACTCGGGCGGGGTGCACCGCCGCCCGGTGACGGCGGCGCCGCGTGATCAGGTGCGCAGCCGGGCGGCGAAGTCTTTCAGCAGGTCGATCAGGTCGCGATCGTGAATGGCGATATGGCCCGTGCGGCCGATGGCGGCCAGCGCTCCGGTCACGACGCCATGGTCACCGTGAACGGGCACGGCGACCGCGCTGCGGCCGATCCGGCATTCATCGATCTCTGTGGCGAGGTTTGCGGTGGCGACGCGGCGCAGCTCCGCGGCCAGCTGTGCCGGGGAGGTGATGGTGAACGCCGTGATCTTGCGGGGACGGCCGGGAGCCAGCTCCGGATGCCGGGCGATGAGCAGTTTCCCGATGGCCGAGGCGTGCGGATGCGCGGTGAGAATGTTCTCCCCGCTGAGCTCGTGGTCGGGGTCCTTGTCGATCAGCCGGATCCGGCGGCCGGTGAACGAGGCGAGGTGGATTCCGTAGCGGAGCTGGGCGCGCAATTCCGCCAGGACGTGGCGGCTGTCCGCGGGCGGGCCGGGTTCGGTTGCGGCCGCGGCGAGTTCACGGGTGCGCCGGCCGAGGGCGAAACCGGAGAGGTCTTCCACACGGACCAGATAGCCGTCCGCCACCAGGAGATTCAGCAACCGGTAGGCGGTGGCGGGCGGCACGCCGGTATGGGCCGCGATGGATTTGGCCGTCGCGCCGGGCCCGAGCTGGGCCACGGCCTCCAGCAGCGCCAGGGCCTTCTGCACGGCGCGCGGTTCATGGCCGGCCGGTCCGCCGCGCACTACCGTGGTCACGGCTCGCGGGGGTCGCCGCGCTGCGCGCCGACCAGGGCGATACTGCCGCGCGCATTGACGGCGAACACCCCGGCGCCGGGCAGCACATCGGCGGATTCGGGACTGTCGAAAACGCCGATGGCGCGCAGGCTTCGGGGGCGGACGAGGGACAGGTAGCGGTGCCAGGCCGCGCCCGCCGCCAGCACACCGGCCACCGCCGCGGCCGCGGCGAAGGTGCCGTCCCGGGCCTGGGTGACCATCAGGCAGCCGAGGGTGGCCGACAAGGTGGCAGCGCCGATCCAGCCCGCATACAGATCGGGCCGCGTCATCTCTCGGATGCGCCGCAGGAAGCGCACCGTCGCCACCGCCACGAGGAGGTAGACCGTGATGAGCGCGGTGCGGACCGCCGTGCCCACCGAGGCGGGCACGCCGTCCGCGGCGACGTAGAGCAGGCCGCCGGTCGTGGTGGCGCCGACGATGGCGGCCAGCGCGAGGTGCGGGGTGCGCAGGCGCGCGCCGATCCGGGTGAAGACCTGCGGCAGTACGCCTTCCAAGCCCATCGAGTACACCAGTCGCGAGGCGGCATTCGACGACGCCATGGACGAGGCCAGCCAGGAACAGGTGAGCCCGATATTCAGCAGGATCACCACGACGGGCCCCACTCCGCCCGCGGTGCCGTGCAGATACGCGCTGACCAGCACGTCGGCCCGGCCGGTGCAGGCCGCCCAGCCCGCGAAGACGAACAGCGCGCCGCACAGCAGCGGGGTGAGCAGGACCGTGCGGGTGACCGTGACCAGCGGTCGTTTCGTCTCCGGCGCGAAGCAGGCGGCGCTCTCGAATCCCGCGAGCCCGAACAGCGCTCGCATCGCCACGAACAGCACGCCCGGTCCGGCCGGTGCGGCCGGCGGCGACGGCGGGTCGATTCCGGCCGCTCCCGCCAGCAGCAGTCCCACGATGAAGATCAGCGAGCACGCCTCCACGGCCAGGATCACCGCCGCCGCGAATCGCACACCTCGCACCAGCACGCTCGCAATGGCCACCGCGACCGCGAAATAGACTGCCGCGACACCCCATCCGCGCGGCTGGATGCCGAACTGCGCCAACAGCGCCAGCACGGCCTGCCCGCCGTGATACAGGGTGATCGCGCCGCTGCCGAGATACTTCGCCAGTAATCCGGCGCCACAGGTCAGCGCCGCCCGCGTGCCCAGGCCCTGGAAGACGAAGGTGTAGAGGCCGCCCGCGGCCGCGAGACGCCGGGTGAACTGCGCGACGCAGTGCGCGATCAGCATGACCACCGCGGTGGCCGCCGCAATGGTGACCAATCCGGGCAGCCAGGTCTCGTGCGTGAACATGGTGACCGGCAGCAGCACCATCGACGCCGCGGGCGCGGTGGTGGCGACCGACTGGCCGAGCACCTCGATCGGGGACAGCCGCCGGCGACCCAGCGCGCGCAGCGGTGACATGGCCGGCCGTTCGGGTTCGCCGGCCGTGAACGACCGCGCCACGGCGTCGGCCAGAGCGCCCATCGGCACACCTCCAGATCGGGTGCGGGCGAGCGTATCCAGGTCGGGTTTCCGGTGCGTTTCGGCCGCGCGACGGCCGTTTGTCGCCGAGTGAGAACCCGCCGCGGGCCGTCCCACTCGGCGATCGCCGAAACGTTTCCCGGGCGTAGCCGCGCCGAATCGGATCGATTCGAGACTGCTCTGCGAACGCATTTCGCGGACCGACGGCGGATGGAGCTCGAATTGTCAGTCACCAGAAGATCTTTCATACGCGGTCTGGGCGCCACCGGCGGCGTCGGACTGGCCTACGGGGCGATGTCGGCCATCGGGCTGGCGCCCGCGACCGCGGACACGCCGCGCTTCCGCGCGCCCGCGCAAGGCGATCTGATCGGCAAGGCCGCCGGGAATTCCTCGGTGGTCGTGCTCGGCGGCGGCCCGGCCGGGCTGTGCGCGGCCTTCGAGCTGCGCAAGGCCGGATACACCGTGACCGTGCTGGAGGCCCGGCAGCGGCCGGGCGGGCGGGTGTGGTCGGTGCGCGGGGGGACGACCGAGACCGATCTCAATGGTGAAACCCAGTCCTGCACCTTCACCGAGGGCCACTACTTCAATCTGGGCGCGACCCGGATTCCGCAGGGGCACATCACTCTCGACTACTGCCGGGAACTGGGCGTGGAGATCCAGCCGTTCGGCAATCAGAATGCCAATACGCTGGTCAACTACCGCAGCGAGACGGCCATCTCGGAACAGTCGGTGCCGTACCGGGCGGCCAAAGCCGATGTGTACGGCTATCTTTCGGAGCTGCTGCAGAAGGCGGCCTCGCGCGGCGCGCTCGACGATGTGCTCACGCCGTCGGACAAGGACGCGCTCTCGACCTTCCTGCGTGATTTCGGCGACCTGTCCAGTGACGGGCGCTATCTCGGATCATCCCGGCGCGGCTACGATTCCGAGCCCGGGGCGGGTCTGAACTTCGGTTCCGAACGCAAGCCGTACGGCATGTCGGATGTGATCCGCAGCGGCATCGGCCGCAACTTCAGCTTCGAATTCGGCTACGACCAGGCCATGATGATGATGACCCCGGTCGGCGGCATGGACCGCATCTATTACGCCTTCCAGCGGGAAATCGGCGACGACCGTATTCGATTCGGCGCCGAGGTGACCTCGATGCGCAATACCGGCAGCGGGGTGCGGGTGGAATACCGGCAGGACGGCGTCGGGCGGGCCGTCGACGCCGACTACTGCATCTGCACCCTGCCGCCGAATCTGGTCGGCCGGCTCGGCAACAACCTGCCCGCCGATGTGCTGCTCGCCCTGAAGGCCGCGATCCCGGTGTCCTCGGGCAAGCTCGGCATCGAATACTCCCGCCGCTGGTGGGAGCTCGAGGATCGAATCTACGGCGGCGCCAGCAATACCGATAAAGACATCGCCCAAATCATGTTCCCCTACGACCATTTCAACTCCGATCGCGGTGTGGTCGTCGGCTACTACAACACCGGCAAGCGGCATCTGGCCTTCGAATCCCTTACGCACCGACAGCGTTTGGCCAAGGCGCTCGACGAGGGCGCGGCCATTCACGGCGACAAGTACCGTCGCGATATCGCCTCCTCCTTCTCCGGCAGCTGGCGGCGCACCAGATACTCCGAAGGCGCCTGGGTCGGCTGGTCCGGCAGCGATGCGCACGGCGGGGAGGCCACCCCGGAATACACCAAGCTGCTCGCGCCGGTCGACCGCATCTACTTCGCCGGGGACCACCTGTCCAATGCCATTGCCTGGCAGCACGGCGCCTTCACCTCGGCGCGCGATGTGGTGACCGAACTGCACGCCCGAATCGCCGCCGACTGAACCATTCCCGACAAGGAGACCGACCATGAAACGACCCATTGCCGTCACCGCCGCCACCCTCGCGGCCGCCCTCGCCCTCACCGCCTGCTCCTCGGATTCGACGGACGCCGAGACCCCCGCCCCCGGCGCGGTGAGCACCTCGATTCTCGAAGTGGGGCAGGCCAATCCCATGATCGCGCAGGGCGTGGTCCTCAGAACCGACGCCGCCATCTACAAGACCAGCGGCATCGGCCCGGCCGCGACCAACAAGACCGCCAAGGAGGGCACCCCCGAATCCTTCATCGACACGGCCCAATTCGCGGGCGGCGTGCTGCCCGCGGGCGTCACGATCACCGAGGCGCAGGGCATGGCGGTTCTCACCAGGATCAAGGAGAACCTGGAAGCCCAGGGCCTGTCCATGGCGAACGTGACGACCATGCGCGTCTTCCTCGACAACGCCCCCGGCTCCGACCGCGCCGACTACGCCGGCTGGAACCGCGCCTACCGCCAGTTCTTCGCCAACACCAACCTGGAAACCGGTGACACCGAACTGGTCCCGCTCGGCACCGCGGCCCCCGCCGCCCCGCTGCTGCGAAACCCGGCCCGCCCCACCCGCTTCGCCCTGGAGGTCGCGGGTCTGCCGGTGCCCGGCTGGCTCGTCGAGGTCGAGGTGGACGCCGTTTACCCGGGCTAGGCGTGCAGCGCCGAGACCTGCCTGACGCGCGGATAGTTGACGTGAGGAATAACTGGGAGTATTTGTTTGTCGTAGCAATAGTCCACACGGCAAACAAAGGAGATTCCCATGTACGCGATCACTCAGGACACCTTCGGCGGCCCCGAGGTGCTGTACCGCACCGAGGTCGAGCGCCCGCGGCCCGGCGCCGGCGAGGTGCTGGTGCGGGTGCGCGCGGCCGGGGTCAACCCGGTGGACTCGGCGGTGCGCGCCGGGCGCTTCCCGCTGTTTCCGGAGCCGCCCTTCGCGCTCGGCTGGGATGTGGCCGGTGTCGTCGAGGCGCTCGGCCCCGGCGTGACCCGATTCGAGGTCGGTGCGGAAGTCCTGGGTCTGACCCTGTTCCCGAAGGCCGCCGGAGCCTACGCCGAGTACCTGGTCGCCCCGGCCGACGAACTGGTGGCCAAGCCCGCCGCGCTGCCCATGTCCGCCGCGGGCGCACTGCCGCTGGCCGGTCTCACCGCCTGGGAAGGCCTGGTGAATATCGCCCGCATCGAACCCGGTCAGCGCGTCCTGATCCATGCCGCCTCCGGAGGCGTCGGCCACCTGGCCGTCCAGATCGCCAAGGCCCGCGGCGCCCACGTCATCGCCACCGCCCGCGCCGAGCACCACGCCTTTCTGGCAGACCTCGGCGCCGACGAGCTGATCGACTACACCGCAACGGATTTCGCCACCGCTACGGCCCCCGTCGATATCGTCTTCGACCTGGTCGGCGGCGACTACGCACTCCGCTCGGTCCAGGTTCTGCGGCCCGGTGCGCTCCTGGTGACCACCGTCGGCC
The DNA here is from genome assembly GCF_042672265.1 of Nocardia sp. NPDC127526. Taxonomy (NCBI): domain Bacteria; kingdom Bacillati; phylum Actinomycetota; class Actinomycetes; order Mycobacteriales; family Nocardiaceae; genus Nocardia; species Nocardia sp. NPDC127526. The sequence continues at coordinate 20,400 of NZ_JBHXVO010000050.1, forward strand.
ACAACCCGGGCATCACCCCGGAAGAAGCCGAAAGCCAGGGCATCCGCTTCGAAACGGTCATGGTCCACCCCTCCGCCGCGGACCTCGCCGAACTTGTCGCGCTCACCCAATCAGCCGCCTTGCGCATTCATGTGGACCGCGAATTCGCCCTCGCCGACGCCGCGAAAGCGCACGGGGCCACCGCGAACGCAAAGGGAAAGACCGTTCTCATCCCCTGACCAGCGGCGTGCGGATTGGTGAAAGCGTTGCCGCGGTATGTGCGGCGGCTTACAATTCCTGCATGCGCTGGGGTGCGGCGCGATATTTCGACGGTGTGGTTGTCAAGAAGCGGCATCTACTGTCTTGCACCGACATTCGATAATCCTGCACGGGACTCGGTATGGCGTTGGTGTTCGGCGGCTGTACCGACCGATCGGAATAGGAAGAATCGTGAGCGACGGTGTGGTCGAACCACTTTTCGTTGATCGAATTATGGCCGGGCGGCGACTTGCCAGGCGCCTGCTCGCATTTCGCGGGCCCGATGTGACGGTGCTCGGGATGTCCCGGGGTGGAATCCCGGTGGCGGGTGAAGTGGCTACGGTGCTGAATGTCGAGTTGGACGTGGTCGTTCCGGAGGCGCTCCGATCTCCGGAATGCCCGGAGTTGGTGTACGGCGCCATCACGGAGGATGGAATTCGGGCCCTGGATGTGCCGATGTGGCGAACGCTCTCGGCGGATCCGGACAAGCTGGCGCGGATCGAAAGCGAGGCGGGGGACCTCGCGCGGAAAGAGGGGCGGCGGCTACGTGGGCGCGGGCCCGTGGGCAGGCTGGATCGCCGGACGGCGGTGATCGTCGACGATTGTCTGGAACATGGCGTGCTCGCCTGGGCAGCCTGCCGATCGGCCTTCGCCCGCGGCGCGGTGCGGACGGTGGTGGCGGCGCCGGTCGGCACGTGCGCGGCCGTGGCGATGGTCGCCGATCATGCGGACAATGTGGTGTGCCCGCACGTGGTGACGGAGCTGCCCGATCCGGACCGATATTTCGCGTGGCATAGCGACCGGAGCATCGGGTAATCGGTCCCTGAGAACGCAGTCCAGCGTTTAGGGGATGACGAAAGTGACTGTGCGAGGTCGTTCGCGCCTTAATGGCCGGTCGCCGGCCGGAAGTACGTGAGGGCAATGGCGGCCGGCCCGGCAATTGTCTGGGAGCAAGCCGAATACGAGGGCTGCTCCGTGGTTCGGCCATACGGTGAACTCTCGCTCGAGACCTATCGGCAACTCAGCAATGACCTGGTCAAATACGCAGTGGACGAGCCGCGTGCGGTGATCGTCGTCGTCGACGACCTGCTGATCGACGAGCAACCCCTGCTGACGGCCTTCACCCGGGCCTGGAATCGGATCAGTGAATGGCCGGCCATTCCGTTGCTCCTGGTCGCTGCCACGCCCGCCGCGTACACCCGATTCACCGCCAGTGCGCTGCGGAGTTTCGTGCCCCTGCACCAGTCGGTAGCGGAGGCGGCCGATGCCGCCACCGGCGCATCGGCGCGCCGCCGGGTCCGGACCCGTGTCGGTGTCACCGGGGGCGCCCGAGTCGCGCGCCGGTTCGTGGAGGGGATCTGCGGGCGCTGGGCGGTGTCCCAGGTGTGCGGGGACGCGAGTCTGATCGTCACCGAATTGGTGGAGAACGCCTTCCTGCACACCGATGTCGACTGCGTCGGATTGCGCCTGGAACTCTGGAGTGACGTGCTGACGGTCGCGGTCTCCGATACCGATCCGCGCGAAGCGGTGCTGCGCGAGACCGCCGGTGACACAAAGCGTTTCGGATTGCACATCGTCTCGCGGCTGTCCATGGCCTGGGGCTGCTCGCCGCAGTGGCCCACGGGCAAGGTGGTGTGGGCGACGCTACCCACCCGGCAGCGTCGCCGTTGAGCCGAGGCTCCGCGGGATGCTGATCGATCCCCGTCGCGCAGAACGAGCAGTCTGCGCAGGACGGGCGCCACTGGGTCACAGGATTTCGTCCTTGGTTTCGACCATCGCCCACGTGCACGCGACGCTGAGGGCGGCGAGCCCGGCCAGCAGGACGCCGATGGCGATGCTGCCGAAGGCTTCCGACAGCGGTGCGGCGATCAGCGGCGGCACCGCGCCGCCGAGCACGCCGGCCAGGTTGTAGCCGAGGCCCGCGCCGGTGTAGCGGTAGCGGGTCCGGAACATCTCCGGAAGCAGTGCGCCACACGGTCCGTAGGCAATGCCGAAGATCCCCAGGGTGACGATGACGCCGAGCGCGAAGGCCGCCCGGGAACCGGTGTCGAGCAGCGGGAACAGCGCCAGCGCCCATGCCACGGCGAGGCCGCTGGACGCCAGCAGCACCCGGCGTCGGCCCAGCCGGTCGGAGTACAGCGCCGAGGCGATGATGGCCGCGCCGAACACCGCGGCCGCGCCGATGCCCACGGTGAGGACGAACGGGCGGCTGAAGCCGAGCGTCTTGGTGCCGTAGCTGGTGAGATACGCGGTGCCCATATAGAAGAAGGAGAACAGCGTCGCCAGCGCGCCGGCCGAGAGCAGGATTTCCCGGGGCTGATGCTTCCACGCCTCCAGGAACGGCAGACCCGGCGCGCCCTGACCCGCGACCCGAGCCGCCTGATTCGCCCGGAAGACCGGAGTCTCCTCGATGGCCAGCCGCATGTAGAGACCGATGCCGACCAGCACGATGGAGAACAGGAACGGAATGCGCCAGCCCCAGGTGAGGAAGGTCTGATTGGCATCGCCCAGCACCGCGCCGGTGATCAGGAAGGTACTGCTGGACAACATGAATGCGAAGGCCGGGCCGATCTGCGGGAACATGGCGTAGAGCCCGCGTTTGCCCGGCGGCGCGTACTCCGCGGTCAGCAGGGTGGCGCCGGCCCATTCCCCGCCGACCGCGAAGCCCTGGCCGAAACGCAGCAGCACCAGAATGATCGGCGCGGCCACGCCGATGCTGTCCGCGCTGGGCAGCAGGCCGATGAGCAGCGTGCACAGGCCCATCAGCAGCAGCGTCGAGACCAGCGTCTTCTTCCGTCCGATGCGGTCGCCGTAGTGCCCGAACAGCACCGCGCCGACCGGCCGGGCGATGAAGGCGACCGCGAAGGTCGCGAACGAGGCGACGGTGCCGGCCGTGGACCCGAGCGCCGGGAAGAACACTTTCGGAAAGACCAGGGCCGCCGCGGTGCCGTAGATGAAGAAGTCGTAGAACTCGATGGTGGTGCCGATACAGCTGGCAATCGCCACTTTTCGCACGCTGGTTCCGGTCGGCGGGGTCGCCGCCGTCGTGGGTGAGACTTTCACTGCTGTTCCTCTTTCTGCCCGGCGCGGGCCGTTCGGGTCCGCTGGGTGAGAGAAACGTAGTGATCCACGTCACTGGGAGACTACCCCCGGAATGGGGGTGGGCCGGCGGCCGGGCCCAGCCGTGCGCAATCGGGCTCAGCGCTGCCGCAAGAGGAATCGCTGCACCTTCCCGCTGGGTGTCTTGGGCAGACTGTCCACGAAGTGCACGGTGCGGGGGTAGGCGTGCGCGGCGAACTTGGTCTTGACCAGCTGCTGCAATTCGGCCTCCAGCTCCGGGCCGCCCTCGAATCCATTGGCGAGCACCACGAATGCCTCGATCACCTCGCCGCGCAGCGCATCGGGCATGCCCACGACGGCGGCCTCCAGCACGGCGTCGTGCAGCACCAGCACGCTCTCGACATCGAAGGGGCCGATGCGGTAGCCGGCCATGATGATCACATCGTCGTCGCGGGAGGAGAAGTAGAAGAAGCCGTCCGCGTCGACCGTTCCGGCGTCGCCGGTCAGATACCAGCGGCCGTCGGCGGTGTAGCGGGACGCGGTCTTCTCGGGCGCGTCGACATAGCCGGTGAACCACACGGCCGGACTGTTGTGCGTGTCCACCACCACGCGCCCCTGTTCGCCGGGATCGAGTACGCGGTCGGAGGATTCGTCGATGACGGCCATGCGCGTACCCGGCAGCGGCTTGCCCATCGAGCCCGGCCGCACCTCGGTGCGCAGCTCGTCGTGCCAGGCATTGGCGATCAGCATGCCGTGCTCGGTCTGCCCGTAATGGTCGCGCACCGCGACGCCCAGCGCCCGCTCCGACCAGGCCGGAATATCCGGTGTCAGCGGTTCGCCCGCCGACGAGGCGCGCCGCAATCGCACACCCTCCCAGGCATTCTCGTCATCCGCCCGCAGCGCGCGGTACACGGTCGGGGCGGCGGCGAGGTTGGTGACGCCGAACTTCTCGAGCACCTGCCGGGTGAGCGGCGCGGAGAAGCCGGAATGCAGCAGCAGGCTGCGCATCCCGCTCGCCAGCGGCGACAGGATGGCGTAGTACAGGCCGTAGGCCCAGCCGGGATCGGCGACATTCCAGTAAACGTCGTCTTCCCGCACGTCCAGCGCGAAGTGCTGATAGCCGACCAGTCCCGCGAGCGCCCGCACCGGAACCGGCACCCCCTTGGGTGTTCCGGTGGTGCCGCTCGTGTACAGCTGCACCATGACCCCGTCCGCGCCCACCGCGATGGCCGCGCCCCGCGGATCATCGGCCGCGTACTCGCCCAGCAGCGCGTCCAGCGAGAGCGTGTCCGCCGCTCCGGCGGTGATCACCCGCCAGGCCGGATCGGCCGGCACGTCCTCGCCCGGATCCAGCTTGGGTCGCTGATCAGCGTCGGCCACAACGACTTTCGCGCCACTGGCGTCCAATCGGAAAGCAATGGCCGCCGGTGCGAACGCCGTGAAGAGCGGCACGTGCACCGCACCGCGCCGCCAGATCCCCAGCAGCACGGTCAGCAGATCCGCCGACTTGCCCATCAGGGTCGCGACCCGATCGCCCGGCTCGATCCCGAGATCCGCCAGCGCGGCCGCGAAACGGGTGGATCGCTCGCGCAGTTCGCCATAGGTGAGGTCGGACGCGCTCAGATCGCTCTCCACAATGGTGAACGCTGTATTCGCCACGGAATGGCGATCGCACAGCAACTCCGCCGCGCAGGCGTCGGGTGAGCCGTACTCCGCGAGCAGGGCGCGAACGACGGTGTCCGGATCGATGGTCATGAATGCTCTCCTGGCCCGGCGGGCGTCCGCCGCCGCGACTGTCCTTCACGATCCTCATCCCACGCGGGCCACGGTACCCCCGAACTTGTGTATCACCCTCAACCCCGAAGCGGCGCGCCGCCTTTCGGCGCAGCAATCGGCGCGAGGACCGGTCCGCGCCATGCCGGTCGCACAGCAATTCGCGGCACACACCGCGGCTGCCCGCAACGACCCTCATCGCATCCGGGCCGCGGTACCCCCGAAGCTGTGTACTACCCGGCAATTCCGGGCGGAGTCGCGATGGAGTGCACACCGTCGGCCAGCCGCACCCGCTCGCCGTCAGCGATGCGGTACAGCGTGTGGGCGGAGCCGCTGGTGGGCTCGGCGAGTTCGATGGTCGCCACGACCGATGGCCGGAGGCGGTCGACGACCGGCCCGTCCACCGGGGACCACTGATCGTCGGCGTACTGCCAGCGGTAGGTCCGGGCGCTGGTGTTCGATTCGTTCCGCTCGCGTTGGCCGATGGCCACGGTGAGGCCGATTTCGTTGTCCCAGCGAACTTTTCGAGGGGTTGAGCAATTCTCGAGCACGGGGAAGACGGTGCGCTGGGTTTCGGGCCGGAGGTCGACCAAGGTGATGGCGGCCCGGGGGCAGCCGTAGGGGTGGACGTCGCCGTACGGGGTGGTGTCGGAGATTACGGCGGCGGCGTTGCCGTCGGGGGAGAAGGCGGCGCCGTGCACCGAGCTGTCCACGTCGGGAATGTCACCGAGCAGCCGGTCGGCGCCATCGCCCGCCACCAGGAACAGTTCGCTGCGGAAGCCGTGGGTCAGGAAGCTGAATTCGGTACGGGCCCACAGCAGCCGGTCGCCGTCGGCGGCCAGCAGCCGGTCGGTGTAGAAGGAGCCTTCCCGGGCGGCGGGCGCCGGAAGGGTGTGCCGTGCGGCCGGTTCCGGTTGCGCGGCAGCGAGATCGACCCGCATGACGGTTTCCGCTGTGATCCATGCGATGGTGCTGTCGCCGGCCGGAACGAAGGAGCGGCAATTGCACTGCAGCCGGATCACCTGGTCCGGCTGGGCCACGTTCACGGCGATCAGAGCGGCGGTATCGTCGTCCTTCGCGAATTCGCGTGCGACAACGTATTTTCCGTCGGCGGTGAAGCGAATCTCGGTCTCGGTATCGATCTGGACGGGAGTGCGGGACAGCACCTCGGCGCCCTCGGCCACGATGAGCTCGCCGGAGGTGCTGTAGGCGAACAGCTCCCGACCGGCCGGCGGCGCCGGGTCGTCGACGGTTGTCGTGCAACCGGCGAGGCCGAGCAGTACGACGGTCAGCACTGCGAGTGCGGGCGAGCGGTGGCGCGGCATGATTTCCCCCTGAGATCCCCTTGGAGATCGCTCGGGAGGGCGGAAAGTGCAACGATCATGAGATGCGAATGGATTCGCGCCGGGCTCGAGCGCGCTTCGCCGCCGGGCGGGTCGCGCGCCTGGCGACCGTGTCCGGCGGCGGTCTGCCGCATCTCGTGCCCATAGTGTTCGCGGTGATCGGCGAGATCGTCTACACGGCGGTCGACGCCAAGCCGAAGACGACCACCGCCCTGCGGCGACTGGCGAATATCGCGGCCAATCCGGACGTGGCCGTGCTGGCCGATCACTACAGCGAGGACTGGACCCAATTGTGGTGGGTCCGCGCCGACGGCCGGGCCCGCATCGTGGACGGGGACGAGGCGCGTGCGGCACTGCGCGAGCTGGCCGGGCGCTATCCCGCCTACCGCGAGCAGCCGCCGCCCGGCCCGGTGATCGCCATCGATGTCGCGCGCTGGTCGGGCTGGAGCGCGAGCTGATTCGCGCTATCCCCGCTTGGCGGCGGCGCGGTCGCGGACGCGGTGCAGGGTATTGCGCCACAGCGCGGCGCCCACTTCCAGCGGCACGCGCGGCGAGGCCGCCCGCTTGGTCATCTCCAGCCGGGCCCGGCGCAGCAGATCGGCGGGCGCCTTGTCCGGGTGGCCGGTGTCGTAGGGCGGGTGCGGATCGTATTCGATGGTCAGCTGGGTCATCCGGGCGGCGTCGTCGCCCGCGATCTGCCCGACCAGCCACAGCCCGAGGTCGATGCCCGCCGAGACCCCGGCGGCGGTGACGATCTTGCCGCTGTGCACGATCCGATCGTGCGGCCGCGACTGTGCCCCGAAGGCCGCCAGCGCCGGTTGCGCGGCCCAGTGCGTGGTGGCCGGATGCCCGCGCAGGATATCGGCCGCCGCCAGTATCAGCGCGCCGCTGCACACCGAGGTGGTCCACTGCGTGGTCTCGTGCACGGCGCGCAGCCAGCCGATGAGCTCCTTGTCCGCCATGGCCGTGGTGGTCGCGCCCTCCGAGCCCGGCACCAGCACCAGATCCGGGGCGGGCGTCTCGGCGAAGGTGTGGGTGGCGCCGAGCACCAGCACGCCGCTGTCGGAGACGATGGGGCCGACTTCATTGGACACGAAACGCAATTCGCTGTCGGGTATGCCGCGCAGGACCTCGTAGGGGCCGATGGCGTCCAGCACCGTCATACCCTGATACAGCACAATGGCGATCTGAAAGGTCATGGGGCACTCTCTCTTTCGGAAACGGTGAAACGGGCGCGGTACTCGCCCGGCGGTACGCCCAAGTGGCGGTGGAAGATTCGATAGAGGGTCTCGGGGCTGCCGAGGCCGACCGCGGCGGCCACCCGGTCCAGCGGCTGATCGGTGGTCTCCAGCAGTCGCCGCGCCGCGCCGATCCGCACCTGCTCGACATAGCGCGCCGGGGTGGTGCCCAGCTCGTGGGCGAACACCCGGGAGAAATGCCGCGTGCTCATGCCCGAGCGCGCGGCCAGCGCCGCCAGCGACAGATCGGCGGCGAGGTTTTCCTCCAGCCAGATCTGCAGGGCGCGCAGGGCATTCCGCTTCGGGGCCTGCGCGGCGACGGGTGCGCTGAACTGGCTCTGCCCGCCCGCGCGGTGCAGGTACACCACCAGCCAGCGCGCCACCTCCCGCGCCAGCTCCGGGCCGTGATCGGCGGCCACGATGGCCAGCGCCAGGTCGATGCCGGCGGTGACGCCCGCCGAGGTCCACACCGAGCCGTCGCGCACATAGATCCGGTCCGGCTCGGTCCGCACCGCCGGGAATTCCCCGGCCAGCAGCTCCCCGCCGGCCCAGTGCGTGGTGGCCCGGCGGCCGTCCAGCAGTCCGGCGCGGGCCAGCAGAAACGCCCCCGAGCACACCGATCCGACCCGTTCGGCGCATGCGGCCAGCCGCCGGATGCCGGCCACCAGCTCGGCGTCCGCACTGGCCGTCCACGCCGACAGACCGCCGGCGACCAGCACCATGTGCACCGGCTCCGACCAGTCCGCGAGCGCGTGCTCCGCGGTGACCGTGATGCCGGCGGACGAACGCACCGGCCCGGTCCGCGCCGCCACCAGCTCGACGCGGTATCCCGGCGCGGCGCCCATGAGCGTCGCCGCGGCGAGCACATCGGCGGGCCCGGCGGCATCCAGCAACTGGAAGCCGTCGAACACCACCATCAGCACCACCCGCATGTCCCCAGCCTGCGGTCCGCCGCCCATGGCGTCAATGCCACGACTATTGCAATTCCAGCCATCCGGGCCGGTGGTCGCGGCCTATCTCACCTGTCCCTGATTCACATATCGGAACTCGCCAGCCGTCCGGCCAGCAGCTGCTTGCCCTGCACGCCGCCCTTGCGGCTCTCGGCCTGCGCCCGGCGGAAGAAGTCGGCGAGCTCGGTATCGCCCGCGCGCTCCGCGTCCTCGATGTAGGTCTGCAGCCGCAGTGCGTTGTCCAGCGACGCCTCGATGAACCAGATGAGGTCGTAATCCTTGTCCTTGGTGCCGGTGATGGCGCCGGTTTCCTGCATATGGGCCATGTCTGATCTCCTTGTCTCGCTCTCGAATTCCCCCCGTTCCCCGCCTACCCGTGCGACCGCCGGGAAAACCGGTCGCGTTCTCCGACCCAGCGGTGTCGGCCGCCGCTGTGCGGGTAGACCGAGGGCATGGATGTACCCGGAACTCATGGGGCGAAGAAGTCCCCGCTCTCCGATGTGGCCGGGCTCGGCCCCGAGCAGCTGAGCGCGCTGGTGCGCGAGCAGACCCAGCGCGCCATCGGCGAAACGATCGGGCGGATGCCGAGATTCGGCAAGCGCGCCAAGCTGATGGCGGCGGCCGCGCTGCTGGCCCTCTACGGCGGTGGTGCGCTGGTCGCGGCCGCGGTGCTGGTCATCGCGCTGGCCGTGCCCGCCTGGGTGGCGGCGCTGATCATCGGCGTTATTCTGCTGGTCGCGGCGGCCGTCGTGCGCGCGATGGCGAAATCGCGCGGCGGTCCGGACACGGGAGTCGAGACCGGCCTCGGCGATCGCTGACGGTCAGAGATCGCGGGGGAGCAGCGGGCCGAGGGGGCCGAGGTCGATATTGAGATCCTCGGGGGCCAGGGCGAAATGCTCGCGCAGTTCGTCCATGGCGTCGGACAGGCGCAGCAGGGTAGTGCCGATTTCCTCGATCTGCTGCTCGCTCAAGTCGCCCGCGTCCATGCGGCGCACGGCTTGGCGCTCCATCAGCTGGCGCAGCAGTTCGACAATGGTGAGCACCAGGGTGGCCAGGCCGCGTTCGACGGTGGCCGGGTCGAGTTCGATGCGCTCGGCGGGCTCGTTCACTGCGCGAGCCTCGTTCATTGCTCGAGCAGGGAGGCGACGGAGGAGATCAGGGTGCGCAGGGAGATGTGCACCAGATCGACGCCCGCGATGGAGAGGGTGATATCCCCGGAGATCACCACACCGCCGGCGAGGACCCGATCGAGCAGATCGATCAGCGCGAGCTCGTGATCGGCCTGGACGGCAAGGGGTCCGGTGTCGTGCACCGTGCCCGGCAGCTCCGCGGCGAGGACGTCGGGGCGCGGCGCGGTCATCGCGGATCTCCGAGCGCGCCGACGAAGGAATAAGGCGGCCAGGGGCCGGTCTGTTCCACGATGAGATCGGGATGATCGGCGAATCGTGTGACAGCGGCCCGGAATTCGGTGACCTTCGCATTGTCGACGAGGTACGCGGCATTGAGCAGCATCGGGGTGTCGCGGCCGGTGAGGGAGTTGTCGGTGAGCGTCCGCCGGCGCGCGCCGACGGTGTACGGGGACAATCCCTGGAACAGTTCGGCGGCGGCGCGCTCGGCCGCCGCGCGGTCGATGTGGTCGCGCCGCAGGGCATCCCGGCGCCGGCGCAGATAGTCCGCGCCCGAGGCGGGGCGCGAGCGCTGCTCCTGGGACGGCGGGCGGCGGAGGAAGGCCTTCACGCCCCATTCGGCGCGCCCGTCCACCAGGGTCAGCGCGGCGTCGAGATCGCTGTTCCGCTCGGTCAGCAGGGCGCGCACCCCGTCGTCGTCCCGGCACAGCACCGCCAGGCGGACCGGCAGCGCGGGGCGGGAGGCGGCGACGGTCTCGATGACCGCATTGTGGTCGCGGGCGATGGCGGCCAGCCGGTCGAGGTCGTTCAGGTTGCGCTGCAAGGCTTCCGCGCCGAATTCCGGCAGTGGCACCGAGCCCACCACCGCGGCCAGCCCGCACGCGCCCACCCACCGGGTCGGCTCCCCGCTCACACCGGAGATCGCCGGGACCGGATCGGCGTCGCGGACCACGGTGTACACCCACACCGCGACGGTGTCACGAACCATCCCGGCTCTCCAGTTCCGCAATGCGCTGCCGCAATCGTTCGTTCTCCGAACGCAATTCACCGGCCGCCTCGATGGCGCGCGCACCGTCGCCCGGCTCCAGTTCGCCGTCGGCGTCCCGGGCGAGCGCCCGGTCCCCGCGCAGCCAGGGGTCGCGCTCCCACCAGTCGATGCCCACCTCGCGCGCGGTCTCCAGGGAGGCGACGACCAAACGCAGTTTGATGGTGAGCAATTCGATGTCGAGCAGGTTCACCCGGATATCGCCCGCGATGACCAGGCCCTTGTCCAGGACCCGCTCGAGAATGTCGCCGAGGTTGGCCGGTTCCGAGCCGCCGCGGGCCGGTCGCCCCGAATACATGCCGGAGGAATAGGTCATCGCCGGTCGTCTCCGATCACGCAGCGCTTGCCGCGCCGGATCCTGCGATAGGACAACAGTTTTCCGTGCTCGTCGAGTTCGAGTTCGTAGAGCGCGAGTACATCCTCCGAGGAGGGGATGTGCGCGTCCTCGAGCACCTCGACCTCCACGGTCCAGCCCTGTTCCGCGGGCCGGACCCCCGTCGCGCCGAGCACCGCCTTGCCGGTCAGCTCCGCGATGAGGCGGGTGCCGGCGGCGGCGGTCTCGGCGGCGGTCAGCGGGTCGGCGTCACTGGTCACGGTCACTGCTCCTCCGGTTCAGCAGCCGGGCCAGCACCTCCTGCTCGGCCCGCTGGTATTCGTCGGCGTCGAGTTGCCCCGCCGCCCGCTGCCGTTGCAGCTCGTCGAGCCGGCGCCGGATGGCGGGCATGCCGTACAGCTCCTTGTCGACCTCCTCGGCCAGGATCTCCGCCAATGCCAGCACGCCGCGGATGGGAAGCAGCGGCAGCGTCAGCAGGGTGCCGATCATGATGGTTCCGGCGCCTCTGCGGCCACGAAATCCCATGCGGCGAGGGGGCCCACGACGCGCATGTCCACGCGACCGGCCCACTGTTCGCCGAGCCCGTTCACCAGGCGCTGCAGCTCCTGCTCCTGCTCGAGGGGGACGAGCACCGCGATATCGGCGACCTCCTCCTCATGGGTGGGCGGGCGCAGGGCCAGATGCTCGGTGAGCTGCCGCAGGGTCTGCACCAGCACCTCGCCGTCGGCCTCGCGCTTGGCTTCCAGTGCGGCATTGACGGTTTCGCCCAGGGTGATGCGGTCATCGCGGCCGAGTTCGGGCGGCAGTTCGCGCACCTGTTCGGCCAGCGCGGCGGCTTCCCGGTTCTCCTGCAGGATTTCCCGCAGCACCGACTCCTCGACGTACTGACCCTTGACCAAATACTCTGCGAGGCCCTGCAATTCGTCGAGGGCGGCGCGGAAGCGATCGGCATTGGGTTCCAGCAGGCCGGACTCGACCTGCTCGGCGTCGGGCAGCGCGGCCCCGAAACGCACCGGAATGACCGGCATCTGGGCGACCAGGCCGTCCACGACCCGGGAGAACGCCTGCAGATCCTCCGCTCGATCGAGGGGTTGATCGACGGGAATCTCGCTGACCAGGGCCGCGATCGGCCCGCGAGTGACCGTCTGCACGGGCGCGGGCTGCTGCCCGATCCCCTCGGCCTTGGGCTTCGCCTCGGCGGGCACGATCCCGTAGATCAATAGGGCGGTACCCGAATTCTGCTGCGTGCGCGAGGTTTCCGATGGTGTGTCGGCCGTGGTCATGATTGGGTCTTCCGGCGTGTGCTGGTGCTGGGCTTGGGCTTCTCTTCCTTCTCCGGGGTGAGCGCACCGAGAATCTGCTGACCGGCCTTCTCGATCAGCTCCTTGGTCTGCGACTTGTCCTTGTCCTGGCCCAGCGCCCCCGCCAGTTGCTGGGTCGCCGATTCGATGGCCTGCTTGGTATCGGAGGCCTTGCCGCCGGAGGCCACGTCCTTGACCACGTCCGGCAGACCGGGCTTCTGGTCCTGCGCGGCGATATCGAGCCGGTTGACCGCCTCGGCGAAGCGCAGATACGTATCGACGCTGGCCACCACCACGCGCGCATCGATGGTCAGAATCTCGATGCCGACGAGCGACACACGCACGTAGGCATCGATGACGAGGCCCTTGTCGAGAATGGTGTCGAGCACTTCGGCCAGACTGCTCGAATTCGGCCTGCCGACGCCCCCGCCACCTCCCCGGGGTTGTAGTGCAGTAGTCATGAAAACTAACTCCTTCGAATTCTCTCTACTGCTCGCCTACCCCGTCCGGCCGTGAACATTCTCCGAAGTGGCAAGGGGGCCTGACCGATTCGGATCACGGGCACTTGCCGGCGCCGGCGTCGCGGACTCCGGCGATGGTGGCCTCGCGTTGCTGTTCGGTGAAGACCTCCCAGCCCGGCTGTGCGGGGAGGTCGGCGATTCTGGCGGCCACCGCCGCGTCCACGGCCTGCAGGCCGGAGCGGGAGCGAATGTCCTCGAAGACGGGAAGCAGGTCCTCGCAGGTGGTTCGGCGGATCTGATCGGGGGAGGCGGCCGAGGGGGCCCGGATGTGGCTGGTACTGGCCGAGGGTGGGGTGGTGGGGGTGACGAACACCTGGGGATCGGTGGGCGGGGGCGGGTCGTCCCCGCCGATGATGTCGCAGGAGGTCAGCAGCAGTGCCGCGGCGGTGGCGGCCAACGCGATTCGGCGCACATCGCGCGGATACCCGCACGGGCGGGCGCTAATCGACTTGACGAATGGCAATTCGAGATGCCATTATTAAAAGGGGATAGGCACAAGGGATTCGGTGCCTAATTTTCTTGTGCCCTCGACATCGGTCGAGTTCGGGTGTAATTTGAGACTTCGCGCCGGAGCGCCTGCTGTCCGACTCTCGAAAATGAAATGACCGTAGAAGTGGCTTTCTACCCGTTGTTGTCGAGTCATGTTCGCAGGCAGTGGTTGGCACGGTGCGCGAGGGGAAACACAGCCGACAGGACAAGGACGCATCTTGGCAATCTCGAGTCAGATCAAGCGGGTCTCGTTCGCCAAACTCCGTGAGCCGCTGGAGGTTCCGGACCTACTGGGGGTGCAGACCGAATCGTTCGAGTGGTTGATCAGCAGTGGGCTGGCGGAAGTCCTGGAGGAGATCAGTCCCATCGAGGACTTCGCCGGGACCATGTCGCTGACGCTCTCCGAACCGCGATTCGAGGAGGTGAAAGCCTCCGTCGAGGAATGCAAGGACAAGGACATGACCTATGCGGCGCCACTGTTCGTCACCGCGGAGTTCATGAACAACAATACGGGGGAGATCAAGAGTCAGACGGTCTTCCTGGGTGATTTCCCGATGATGACCGAGACGGGCACATTCGTCGTCAATGGCACCGAGCGGGTGGTCATCTCGCAGCTGGTGCGATCGCCGGGCGTGTACTTCGATCGCACCGTCGACAAGGGCACCGAGAAGGATCTGCACAGGGTGCGGGTCATTCCCTCGCGCGGGGCGTGGCTGGAATTCGATATCGACAAGCGCGACAGCATCGGCGTCCGCATCGATCGCAAACGCCGGCAGCCGGTGACGGTCCTGCTCAAGGCGCTCGGCTGGACCACCGAGCGGATCACCGAGCGATTCGGCTTCTCCGGGGTCATGATGACCACCTTGGCCAAGGACGGCACGCCGGGCACCGATGACGCGCTGCTCGACATCCATCGCAAACTGCGCCCGGGCGAGCCGCCCACCAAGGAGTCCGCGCAGACCCTGCTGGAGAATCTGTTCTTCAAGGAGAAGCGCTATGACCTGGCGCGCGTGGGGCGCTATCGGATCAACAAGAAGTTCGGCGTCCGCGACGGCGCGGCCACCGGGCCGCGGGTGCTCACCGAGGACGATCTCGCCACCATTGTCGAATACCTGCTGCGGCTGCACGCGGGGGAGACCGTGATGACCGCGCCCGGCGGCATCGAGGTGCCGGTCGAGGTCGACGATATCGATCACTTCGGCAATCGCCGGCTGCGCACCGTCGGCGAACTGGTGCAGAACCAGATGCGCGTGGGGCTGTCCCGCATGGAGCGCGTGGTGCGCGAGCGCATGACCACCCAGGATGTGGAAGCCATTACGCCGCAGTCGCTGATGAACATCCGCCCCGTGGCGGCGGGCCTCAAGGAGTTCTTCGGCACCTCGCAGCTGTCGCAGTTCCTGGATCAGCGCAACCCCATCTCCAGCCTGACCCACAAACGCCGGCTGTCGGCGCTCGGTCCGGGCGGTCTGAGCCGGGAGCGCGCCAGTCTCGAAGTGCGCGATGTGCACTACAGCCACTACGGCCGCATGTGCCCGATCGAGACGCCGGAAGGCCCGAGCATCGGGTTGATGGGGTATCTGTCGGTGTACGCGCGGGTCAATCCGTTCGGCTTCCTCGAGACGCCGTACCGGAAGGTCGTCGACGGCAAGGTGACCGATGAGGTCGAATATCTGTCCGCCGACCAGGAGGACCTGCACGTGGTGGCGCAGGCCAATGAGCCGCTCGATGCCGAGGGCCGCTTCGTGGAACCTCGAATCGCGGTGCGCCGCAAGTATTCCGAGGTGGAGTTCGTGAACTCCGCCGAGATCGACTACATGGATGTGTCGCCGCGCCAGATGGTGTCGGTGGCGACGTCCATGATTCCGTTCCTCGAGCACGACGACGCCAACCGTGCCCTCATGGGCGCGAATATGCAGAAACAGGCCGTGCCGCTGGTTCGTTCGGAGTCGCCGCTGGTCGGCACCGGGATGGAGCTGCGTGCCGCGGTCGATTCCGGTGAAGTCGTGCTCAATGAGAAACCCGGTGTGGTCGAGGAGGTTTCGGCCGATTTCATCACCGTCATGCACGACGATGGGACGCGGAAGTCCTATCGGCTGCGCAAGTTCGAGCGTTCGAACCAGGGCACCTGCGCCAACCAGCGTCCGATCGTGGATGAGGGCATGCGGGTGGAGGCCGGGCATGTGCTCGCCGATGGCCCGTGCACCGAGAACGGTGAGATGGCGCTCGGTAAGAACCTGCTGGTGGCGATCATGCCGTGGGAGGGCCACAACTACGAGGACGCGATCATCCTGTCGCAGCGCCTCGTGGAGGAGGACGT
>NZ_JBHXVO010000051.1:0-30612 GCF_042672265.1 Nocardia sp. NPDC127526
TATGGCTCTGGGGGCCCCCCACCGCGCGGGGGCCGCCGCGAAAGAATTCGCCACCAACCGCTCGCGCCCCCCCGGCGTCTTATGCCGCCGCGGCCGCGATCGCATTGAGCGCCTGGTCGAAGTTCTCCTCGTGGGTCTAATGGTGGGAACTTCTACCCGGGTGCTCAGCGCGTGGCAGCCGCTATCAACGCGGTCAGCTGCTCGGTCGTCTCCGGATCGAGCGGCAGCAGCGGGCGGCGGGGTTCGCCCGCGTCGATGCCCAGGCTGCGCAGTCCCGCCTTCACCGTCTTCGGCAGTCCACGACTGACCAGCAGGGTGAGCAGCGGTTGCAAGCTCGCGAACAGTTCGGTCGCCTTCTCGGTGTCGGCGGTGTCGAGCAGCCGCCAGAACTCCACGATCTGCTTCGGCACCAGACACGGTGCGGCCGTGCACCATCCGGCCGCACCCGCCTCATGCGCGCGCAGCGCGAGGGGATTGCTGCCGTTGAAGAACGGAATCCGTCCGCCGCCCAGTTCAGCGATGCGATGCATGCGGCCGATATCGCCGCTGGATTCCTTGATCATGCGGATATTCGAGACGGTCTCGACGAGCTCCACCAGGAACTCCGGCGCCATGTCGATTCCGGTCGTTCCCGGGTTGTTGTAGACCATCACCGGCAGCGACACCGCCTCGGCCACGGCCGTGAAGTGCTGCCGCAGTTCATCTTCCGAGAGCTTCCAATACGACACGGGCAACACCATGATGGCGTCGGCCCCGCAGCGCTGCGCGAATCGGGCGCGGGCGATCGTCCCGACGGTCGTCACCTCGGACGCGCCGACGATCACCGGCACCCGCCCGGCCACGTGTTCCACGGTGGCGGCCGCGACGGTTTCCCATTCGGCATCGTCGAGATAGGCGCTCTCGCCCGTGCTGCCCAGCGGGGCGATGGCATTGACGCCGGCGTCGATCATGCGGTCCAGCAAGGCTTTCAGCACCGTCGTATCGACGCTGCCGGACTCGGAGAAGGGCGTCACCGGATAGGCGATGATGCCCCGGATGCGATCGGTCATAGTGAATCCTTGTTCTGCTCAGGCATTTTCGAACGTGTCAGGGTGATTGCGCAGCGCCCGCCGCGCGTAGTAGGCGAAATTGGCCTGACTGCGCCGCGGCGTCAGCGTCCAGTCGTGCGCCTCCCGAGCCAATCGCGGCGGCAGCGGCTTGATCTCCCCGGCCGCCATGGCCAGCAGCTGCAATTCGGCGGCCCGCTCGATGAGATGCGCCAGCGAGCACGCCTCCTCGATGCTCGCCCCGACCACCAGTTGCCCGTGATGGGCCAGCAGAATCGCCCGCTTGTCGCCCAGCGCGGCGGAGATGATCTCACCCTCTTCGTTGCCGACCGGCACGCCCGGCCAATCCGGCAGAAAGGCCGTCTCCTGTTGCCAATCGTATGCCGCCACACATACCGCCAATTGGCGGTACGCTGGGCGGTATGGGACGCAAGACCTCGATGTCGTTCGACGACGAGACGCTGGCGATCATTGCGCGGCGTGCAGCTGAAGAGAATATGGACCGATCGGCGTATCTGGCGGAACTCGTGCGCCGCGACGATCTCCGCCGCCGGCTCGCTGCTGATAGCGCCACCCTTAATGCTGCGGGATATGGCCCTGATCGTGCCACTGCGCTAACCGCGGGCCTGATAGCGCAACGGCGGGCCGCCGGCTGATGGCGGCGCCCCGGTTCGGCGAGGTCTGGCACGCCCCGTCGGGTTCGGTCCTGCCCGGGGGAATGCTCTGCCTCATCATCAGCTCCGATGATTACCACCGTATCCGGCGGCAGTACATCATCGTCGAAGTCGTATCGGATCCGATGTCCGGCGATGCGATCATCTGCGATCTGGGCCCAGTCGGCGTCGCTCTCACCGGAGCGCCGTTCACAGTCGGGCCAGGCTTTTTTGCCGGTTCGGACGAGCCGATCGCAGTGCTCGACAATGACACCGCCCGCCGCGCCGTCGATCAGGTCCGGGCGATTCTCGGCCCCTAGTATTCGCGCGACGATTTGTGGTGCGAGGGGCGCATCGTGCTGATTCCTGCAGTCCCATACATCGTGGCGCGGTGGTATCCGCTTCGGTCAGCTGTTGTTCAACGGGCCGACCCCGTTACTGCTGGAGTAGCGGGGCCGGGGAGGTACCCGCCCCGGTACCGGCGGACGCGGCATATCACGCCCTGCCACTTGTGTCCCGGGAAAGCCATGCAGCCGTTCGCAGTCCACTCCACCACCGACACAGGCGCCGGCCCGCAGACCCACACCGGCGACGAGTTCGTCTTCGTGCAGAGCGGAACCGTCGAAGTCACCGTCCCCGGCGATGTCATCACCCTCGAACAGGGCGACAGCCGCTACTTCGCCGCCACCACCCCGCACCGCATCCGCTCGATCTCGCCGGAGCGAGCCCGCCTCATGGTCGTGGTCGGCGAACGCGACGAGGCCGATCACTCACCCCACGACGCCCCGCGCTGATTCCCGGGCGTCGCCTACGGCAGCTCAGGGTCGAATTCGGGGAGCTGTTCCGGGAAAGGTGGTGGGGTGCCGCCGAATTCGGGGCAGAGGGATTTGAATTCGCAGTAGTCGCAGAGCCAGCTGCGGCTGGGTGGGAAGTCCTTGGTGGTGACGGCCGTGCGGATGGCTTCCCAGAGGGCGGTGACGATGCGCTCGAAGCGTAGGAGTTCGTCGGCGTCCGGTTCGTAGGTGAGGACCTGGGCGTCGGCCAGGTACATGAGGCGTAGCTGGTTGGGGGCCTTGCCGAGGGTGCGGAGGAGGACCAGGGCGTAGAACTTGAGCTGGAACAGGGCGCGGGTCTCGTAGGCGGGGGTGGGGGCGCGGCCGGTTTTGTAGTCGACTATGCGGACCTCGCCGGTCGGGGAGCGGTCGATGCGGTCGACGAAGCCGCGCAGGGGGACGCCGTCGGGGGATTCGGTTTCGATGAGCGCCTCGAGCGATTCCGGTTCGAAGCCGCTGGGGTCCTCGAGGCCGAAGTACACGCCGACGAGCTCGCGGACCTCGCCGAGGAAGGCCGCCAGGTCCTCGCCGGTCACCAGTTCACCGGCCTCCGGGCGCTGTTCGAGCAGCCGGGCCCATGACGGTTCGATCAGTTCCGCGGCGTGCTCGAGATCCCGCTCACCCGCCGGCAGGCCGAACAGGGCCTCCAGCACCGCGTGCACCAGGGTGCCGCGCACCGCCATGCGCGAGGGCGGCTCCGGGATGCGGTCGATGGCGCGCAGCCGGTACTTCAGCGGGCACTGCTTGAAATCGATTGCCCGCGAAGGAGACAGCGCGAGCCTGCGCGTCTTCTCGGGTGCTGCGGGGCCGACGTCGCCCGCGTCGTCCGGGGTAGTGATCGCGGGAACCGACATACCTGGCAGGCTAGACGCCGGCACCGACAAGGTGTGAAACGAATCGAAGCAGCAATTTCGCAGCGACGCACGGAACGGAGATTCATGACGGCCAGACCGACCGGCCCCTTCCAGATCGGTGACCGGGTACAGCTGACCGACGCCAAGGGACGCAAGTTCACGGTGATCCTGGAGGCGGGCGCGTTCTTCCACACGCACGCCGGCCCCATCGCCCACGACGACCTCATCGGCGCGGACGAGGGCAGCGTGGTGAACTCCGCCAAGAACACCCCGTATCTGGCGCTGCGACCGCTGCTCACCGACTACGTGCTGTCCATGCCGCGCGGCGCCGCGGTCATCTACCCCAAGGACGCCGCCCAGATCGTGCACGAGGGCGATATCTTCCCCGGCGCCAAGGTCCTCGAGGCCGGTGCGGGCTCCGGCGCGCTGACCTGCTCGCTGCTGCGCGCGGTCGGCCCGGAGGGCAAGGTCATCTCCTGGGAGATCCGCGAGGACCACGCCGAGCACGCCGTCAAGAATGTCGAGCGCTTCTTCGGCGAACGCCCCGACAACTGGGAGCTCACCCTCGGCGATGTGGCGGAGTACTCCGGCGAGCAGGTCGACCGCGTCATCCTCGACATGCTCAAGCCGTGGGACACCCTGGACGCGGTCTCCAAGGCCCTGATCCCCGGCGGCGTACTCATGGTCTACGTCGCCACCACCACCCAGATGTCCGAGGTGGTCGAGCACCTGCGCCGCCAGGGCTGCTGGACCGAACCGCGCGCCTGGGAATCGATGGTCCGCGGCTGGCACGTGGTCGGCCTGGCCGTCCGCCCCGAACACCGCATGCAGGGCCACACCGCCTTCCTGGTGAGCGCCCGCCGCCTCGCCGACGGCGTCACCGCGCCGCGACCCCAGCGGCGCCCGTCCAAGGGCTGATGTTCAGGCGCGGGGATGCACACGGGAATTCGTGTGCAGATACCGCGCCTGTCCACGGGGGTATGGGGGCTGTGCCCCCACCGCCGCACCCGTCCGCGCATCGCGGACGTCGTAGATGGCGACCGTCTGCGTATCCTCCAGCGGATCGTCCGACGGCATCAGGAAGTGCGTCTCGCTCACCGGAATCAGCCGGTAGACGAGGCGTTCCGGCTTGCCCATGAACTGGGCGTGCATCGGATTCAGGAAGAGCGTGAGGCGGAGTTCGTCATCCTCCGCCGTCACCTCGAAACGCGTGCCCGGTCGCGCATACACGCCGGTGTATCGGGACAGGTCGAGCCGCAAGGCCGGATCGGGCCGCGGCAGCTCCGGCGCGGTGGGCGCGTCCAGTCCGGGCAGGATGAGATCGAACACCTTCTTGTAGAAGGATTCTCGCGGCGAACCGTTCGTCAGCAGCGTGATGGCCAGATTCTGCTCGGGCAGGATGCGCAGCCGCGCGTTCTGCCCGATGGTGCTGCCGTCCGACGCATACACGGTCTGCCCGCTCCAGTCGCACACAATGAGCCCCAGCGCCCATTCCGGCCCGAACATGTACGGATCAGGGATGGGGACACGGGAATTCAGCATCTCCCGCACCGCCGCCGCCGACACGATGCGCCTGCCGTCCGGCGCTCGGCCGCCGTCGAGGAACACGTGTGCCAATGAGAGCACGTCGCGCACAGTCGAATTCACGCCACCGCCGGGACCGAAGTCACGCGGCAGGTAGGGCACCGGGGTGGCGATCGGCCCCTCGTCCAGCGATCGCAGCATGTGCCCGGTCGCGGCGCGGGCCGGATCGACATCCTCGGGCCGGCAGGTCGTATCGGCCTGCCCGAGCGGCGCGAACACCCGGTCCCGCATGAGCTCGTGCCACGGCTTGCCGTCGAGCACCTCCATGATCCGGGCGAGAATCGCATAGCCCAGAGCCGCGCTGTAGCCATGCGTGCGGCCGAGCGGAAAGACCTGCGGCGCATCGGCGATGCCCGCCACCATGCGCGCGTAGATGTCGTCGCCCTCGCCGGGATCGCCGTAGCTCTCCTCGATCCCGTTGGTGTGGTTCAGCAGATGCCGCGGTGTGACCGCCGCGGCGACCTCCGGGTCGGCAACGGTGAATCCGGGCAGGTAGGTGCGCACCGGCTCGTCGAGGTCCACCAGTCCGGCATCGACGAACTGCATGAACGCCAAGGCGGTCCAGGTCTTGGTCATGGACCCGCACTGATAGATGGTGTCGGTCGTCGCGGGCGCTCCGCCCGGGGCCTTCGTGATTCCGACCGCGAGCTCGGTGACCTTCCCGTCCCGCAGCACGCCGACCGCGGCGCTCGGAATCCCGTACTCCGCAAGGAGTTCGGCGATTCGCGGGCGCAGCCCTTCGATATCGATCATGATCGCTACTTGGCCAGCCCGACCGCATTGGCGGCATCGGCTTCGAAGTACTCGGTGCTGGCGAAGCGCCCGGCGTGCTCCTCCAGGAAGGCCGACACACCGGCCACCGAGTCGTGCGCGATGACATTGACCGCCTTGGTCCCATCGGTGCTGGATACCGCCAGAATCCACTTGGCGCCCTTGGGAAGCCGCCCGTGCGCCTGCTTCAGCGCATTCCAGTACCCGTCGTTGTCCGCGACCGTGGACACGGCCATCACATGCGTGCGCGCGGCACTGTTGAATCCCATGATGTCTCCTACTCCGATTCGCCGAGCGCGGCCCGGACCTGGTTGATGAGTTCGGTGCGATCCACCCCGGCGGCGGCCAGGGCGCGCGGCACCGTGCCGACCTCGGCGCGCAGAATGGCCAGCAGCAGATGCTCCGGGCGCAGTTCGCGTTTCGCGTACGTGGACATCATGCGTTCGAACACGAGCTTGCCGCTGGCTCCCAACGAGTCCGCGGCACTCTGTCGTGCAACAGGTTCGGGCAGATCCGCCGCCCGTGCCGAGACGCCCGCCACCGCGAGACTCTGCTCGAATTCCCGGTCCAATGCGGCGCCGATGCCGCCGTGGTCGAGCCCGGCCGCGGCCAAGATGGCCTGCGGTTCGGTGCCGTCCCGGCCGGCGATGGCCAGCAGCATGTGCTGCGCCTCGATGGTCGCCGAACCGTCCCGCTGGGCCTCCCGCCCGGCCCGCTCGATGACCGAGCCGAGATAAACCTGGAACGGGTCGTGCTTGTCGAACAACGACATCTCAGCGCCTCCTCAGCGTGACGCCCGCGGCAATGAGCCGTTTGGCGTGTTTCTTGTGCACCGCCTGACGGGTGATCCCGAGCGCCTCGGCGACCTGCGGCCAGCTCCAACCGGACCGCATGGCCTCCTCCACCGCGACGTCCTCGAGCCGATCGGCCAAGCGCCGCAAGGCGACTACGGCCGCGAGCCGGCCCGCGGGATCGGTCGAATCCGGGATCTCCATGGCAGCCATGTAAGCAACCGTAGTTGACTAACCAGTTTGTAGTCAACCAAAGTTGCTTAATCTGGACGACTGATGCGGTCGCGTCGACCACGGGTGGCGCCACCGCGGCTCCGAAATGCCGAGAGCCCCCGCCACGACCGTGGCGGAGGCTCTCGATTGTTTGTTCGTTGTCGGCGATACGCCCGTCAGCAGGGCGCCTTGCCCAGGCCGAGGATCATGCACCCGGTGCTCTCCGAGAGCCGCCAGCCGCCGTCCACGTACTGCCAGCTCATCGGCACACCCGGCATGGTCCCGTGCGGCGAGGAGATGGCCACGGAGGCATTCGCGTTGTCGCCGTCCACCTGCACGCCCGACACGCCCCAGCCGATGTGCCCGTAGCCGCCCAGCTTCGAGGTCATGGTGTCGATATTGCTCGCCCGCTGGTCGCCGCCGACCATCAACCGCGTCTTGTCGGCGGTCGGCACGCCCGGATCGGTGAACCGGTCGAGCGTGGACTGCAACTGCTCCGGGGACGGCGCGGGCGCGGCAGCGGCCGATCCGATACCCGAGGCCAAGGCGGCGGCCGCGCCCACGGCGGCCAGGGAAATCCGAACAGAACGGGCAAACATTGACAAACGTGCCTTTCGCGTCGAACTGGGTAATACGGGAGGGCTATGGAATCACGGCTGGCAGGCCGCGCGTGCCATGCCCAGAATGGTGCAGGCGCCCGCGTCGGAGAGCTTCCACGCGCCGTCGGAGTACGCGAAGCTCATCGGGACGTCGGGCATGGTGCCGTGCGGCGAGGTGACCGACACCTTGGCGTCGGCCTTGGCGCCGTCGGCCTCGACTTCGCCCACGGCGAACGTGACCTGATAGTTCGCCAGGCCCTTGTTCATGGTCTCGATCAGGGTCACCCGCTTGTCCCCGTCCACGACGAGTTTCGCCTTGTCGGCGGCCGGTTTGGCGGGATCGGCGAAGGCGGTCAGCACACCCTGCAGTTCGGCCGCGGTGGGCGCGGGCGCGGCGGCTTGCTGTGCCGAAGTGCTGGCGGAAGTGGCCGACTCGGTGGAATTGTTCTTGTCGTCGGAACCGCAGCCGGTCAAGGTTGCGGTAGCGGCAACCGCTGCGGCGGCGATAGCCACGGAAACACGAAGCGTCCGCGTGACGTTGCGCATACCAGGAGTCCGACTGGTGGGAAGGAGCATCAACGGCACCCTTTCGGCTCGGCCGGCGGTTAACTCGCCGGAAACAGGTTAGGGCAGGCTAACATGCTGGTTCGGCCCGCGAGCCGCAGCCTAGATGTGATCACGACGAAACCATGTCGGAAAGCGAGAACGGTTATCGCCCGGTAGCGTTGATAGACCGGGACTGGGAGGAGCAGCATCATGAGCCCCATCGAACATTCGGATTCGGCAGCCTGGAGGGAACTCGAGGCAGTACGTGCCGAGGCGGCTGCACTCCGGAGGCAACTCGCCGACTCGCCGGATCGCACACGGGAATTGGAAGCGCGCATCGATTCGCTGACAATTCGCAACACCAAGTTGATGGACACCCTCAAAGAGGCGCGGCAGCAACTGGTCGCCCTGCGTGAGGAAGTCGACCGGCTCGGCCAGCCACCGAGCGGTTACGGCGTCCTGATCGGTGCGTATGACGATCAGACGGTCGATGTGTTCACTTCCGGGCGCAAGATGCGACTGACGTGCTCACCGAATATCGACACGACCACCCTCACCTATGGGCAGACCGTTCGGCTGAACGAAGCGCTCACCGTGGTGGAGGCCGGACTTTTCGATCAAATCGGTGAAATCGGCACGCTGCGCGAGATTCTCGACGACGGGCGCCGCGCGCTGGTCGTCGGGCATGCGGACGAGGAGAGGGTGGTCTGGCTCGCCGGCCCGCTCTCGGAGCTCGTCGACGCCGATGATCTGGAGGATCCGGATCGGCCCATTCGCAAACTGCGGCCGGGTGATTCGCTGCTGGTCGACACCAAGGCCGGCTTCGCCTTCGAGCGGATTCCCAAGGCCGAGGTCGAGGACCTCGTGCTGGAGGAAGTGCCGGATGTGGACTACCACGACATCGGCGGCCTGTCGCGGCAGATCGAGCAGATCCGCGACGCGGTGGAACTGCCGTTCCTGCACAAGGATCTGTTCCGCGAGTACGCGCTGCGCCCGCCCAAGGGCGTGCTGCTCTACGGTCCGCCCGGTTGCGGTAAGACCTTGATCGCCAAGGCCGTCGCCAACTCCCTGGCGAAGAAGATCGCCGAGGCGCGCGGTGAGGACGCCAAGGAGGCCAAGTCCTACTTCCTCAATATCAAGGGTCCCGAGCTGCTCAACAAGTTCGTGGGTGAGACCGAGCGCCACATTCGGATCATCTTCCAGCGGGCTCGTGAGAAGGCCAGTGAAGGCACCCCGGTGATCGTGTTCTTCGACGAGATGGACTCGATCTTCCGCACCCGCGGTTCGGGCGTGTCCTCCGATGTGGAGACCACCGTGGTCCCGCAGCTGCTGTCGGAGATCGACGGTGTCGAGGGTCTGGAGAACGTCATCGTCATCGGCGCCTCCAACCGCGAGGACATGATCGACCCGGCCATCCTGCGTCCGGGCCGCCTGGACGTGAAGATCAAGATCGAGCGCCCCGATGCCGAAGCGGCGCAGGACATCTTCTCCAAGTACCTCACGGAGACGCTGCCCCTGCACGCCGAGGACCTGCAGGAGTTCGACAACGATCGCGGCAAGTGCGTGCAGGCCACCATCGAACGCGTGGTGGACCGCATGTACGCCGAGAGCGAGGACAACCGCTTCCTGGAGGTCACCTACGCCAACGGTGACAAGGAAGTCCTGTACTTCAAGGACTTCAACTCCGGCGCCATGATCCAGAACATCGTGGACCGGGCCAAGAAGTACGCCATCAAGGCCGTCCTCGAAACCGGCAACCCGGGCCTGCGCATCCAGCATCTCTACGATTCGATCGTGGACGAGTTCTCCGAGAACGAGGACCTGCCCAACACCACGAATCCCGATGACTGGGCTCGCATCTCGGGCAAGAAGGGCGAACGGATCGTCTACATCCGGACCCTCGTGACCGGGAAGAACGCGTCCGCCAGCCGGGCCATCGACACCGAGTCGAATACCGGGCAGTACCTGTAATCGAAACCAAGGAAGGGCGCGCCTCCACCGGAGGCGCGCCCTTTCGTCTGCGGTCCCGCCCTCCGCCTTCCCGGCGGATGTCGTGAGCCGCAGCGGATCTCGGCGCACGACTGCAGTGGATCTCGGCGCGAGAGGGTGACGCATGACGGTGTAAGCCGGGCGCAAGGGCGATGCAATCGCCGCTCGGCAGCCTCGACGCCATGACCACTCCAGTAACGATCATCGGTGCCGGGCTCGGCGGACTCACCCTGGCTCGTGTGCTGCACGTGCACGGCATTCCGTGCACGGTGTACGAGGCCGAGTCCGCGCCGACCGCTCGCGCGCAGGGCGGGATGCTCGACATCCACGACTACAACGGGCAACTCGCCATCGAGGCGGCCGGGCTGATGGACGAGTTCCGCGGGCTCATCCTGGAAGGCCGCCAGGCGATGCGGATCCTCGAACCGAACGGCACCGTCCTGTTCGAGAAGTCCGACGACGGCACGGGCGGACGCCCCGAGGTGCAGCGGGGCGACCTGCGGCAGCTGCTGCTCGATTCGCTCCCGGACGGCACGGTGCGGTGGGGCCGCAAGGTCAGCGGTGTGCGTGCGCTCGGCGACGGCCGCCACGAGGTGGGTTTCGCCGGCGGCGGCGCGGTCACCACGAGCATGCTGGTGGGCGCGGACGGGGCGTGGTCGCGGGTGCGGCCGTTGTTGTCCACTGCCACACCCGAATACAGCGGCGAGGCCCTGGTGGACATCTACCTGTTCGATGCCGACACTCGCCACCCCGCCGCCGCGAAACTGGTCGGCGGCGGCTCGCTGATGGTGCCCGCCTCGGGCAGCGAGATTCACGCGCACCGGGAGAAGGGCGACACCCTGCACGTCTACGTACTGCTCGACCGGCCGCTGGACTGGTTCGCCGCCATCGATTTCACCGATACCGCCGCGGCCACCGCGCGGCTCGCGGCGGAATTCGACGGCTGGGCACCGGAACTCACCGCACTCGTCACCGGCAGCGACACCGCGCCGATCCTGCGCCCGCTCTATGCCCTGCCGCTCGGCCACCGCTGGGAACGGAAACCGGGCGTGACCCTGCTCGGCGACGCCGCCCACCTCGCGATCGCGAACGGCGAAGGCGCCAACCTGGTCATGCTCGACGGCGCCGAACTCGGCAAGGCCCTGGCCGCGCACCCCGGCGACACCGCGGCCGCCCTCGCCGACTACGAGCCGGCCATGTTCACCCGCACCCTTGAAACCCTCACCGACACAGCAGCTCTGGAGGAGAGTCTGTTCGACGGCGAAGCCCCGGAGAAGCTGGCTGAGATCTTCGCCGCACACCAGCGCTCTGCGTGAGCATTCGCCGCCCGTCAGCACTCTGCCGAGCGTGATCGACCGCTTCGAGCGCCGTCACCCGGCAGTCGCGCTCGCCGCCGCCGGTCACGGTGCCGCCGAGCAGGCGAAACCTGTTGGTGGCTGCCGGAGTTGGTGTGACCATAGAGGCATGCGTAGGCGGCGCACCGGCGAGTCGTGGCGCATTCGGCTGGGATGGATCCTGTTCGGCACGGCCATGGCGATGCTGCTGGTGGCCCTGCCGGTGTGGGCGGTGGCGACCGGCGATGTGAACAAGGTTGCGGGATGGGCGAATATCCTCGCGCTGCCGGTCTCGGCGCTGGGATTGGTACTGCTGGTGGCCGAAACCCGTTCGGTGCGAACGGGACAGCCCGAGCGGCGGCGGCCGTGGATGGCGCCGCCGCTGGACCGCATGATCGAGCGCCCGGAGCTGGGGGAGCGGCTGCTGACGGCATTGACCACACCGGGGGTGTCCGAGGTGGGTTTGAGCACCGGGCTGCACGGTGCCGGTGGGTTCGGCAAAACCCGTCTGGCGACCTGGGTTTGCCATCGGCCGGAGATCGAGTGCCAGTATCCGGGCGGCCTGCTGTGGGTCACCCTCGGACAAGAGGTGCAGGGTGCGGACCTGGCCGCACGGATCAACGAGCTGACCGCGACCCTGGCCGGCGGGGATCTGCCGATGCTGTCGGATCCGGACGCGGCCGGCGCCGAACTGGGCCGGCAGCTCGACACGGGGCATCCGGTGCTGGTGGTGCTCGACGATGCGTGGGAGGACTGCCAGCTGCGCCCGTTCCGCTTCGGCGGGCGCGACTGCACCCGGCTGGTCACCACCCGCATCCCCGATCTGCTGCCGCCCACCAGCGGCCGCATCTGCGTGGACGCCATGTCCCCTGCGCAGGCACAGCAGATGATCGCCGACGGCGTGACCGGCCTGTCCCCGGAAATGGTTGCGCGGCTTGCGAATCTGGCAGGCCGCTGGCCGGTGCTGCTCAATCTGGTCAATGCCGCGCTGCGCCGCCGGACCGACCGCGGGCAGCCCGCCGAATCGGCGGCCGAGGACATCGCCCACCGGCTGACGGCCGAGGGCCCGGCGGCCTTCGATCCCGCCTGCGCCGAGGACCGCGGCCGCGCGGTCGCGGCGACGGTGCAGGCCAGCCTGGACCTGCTGACGCCCACCGACCGCCAACGCTGCCTGGATCTGGCGATCTTCCCCGAGGACATGGACATTCCGCTGACCGCGCTGCGGCTGTTGTGGACCGGCGGCGCGGTTGAGCCGACCTGCGCGGAGCTGGCGAGCCTGGGCCTGGTCAGCGACTACCGTCTCGACCCGCCCGGCCCGCGACTGGTCGTGCACGATGTCCTGCGCGCCCACCTGCGCACCCGCCGCACCGCCACCGAACAGGCCGCCGCCCATGCCCAGCTGATCGACGCGGTCGCCGCCCAACTCCCCGCGCACGAGGCCGGAACACCGCCACCGTGGTGGCTGATGCCCGCGGATATCGACTATGCGTGGCGGTATCTGGCCTACCACCTGCATCACGCGGGACGAGACGACCTGCTGGTGGCCCTGCTGTGCGATCTGCGGTGGACCGAGGCGAAGGCCCGCAAGTTCGGATCAGCGGTGAGCGTGGAAGCCGATCTGGCACTTGTGAATACACCCGCCATCGATGCATTGCGGGAAGCGCTGCACCGAATCGGGCACCTGCTCGGCCCGATCGATCCGCCGGCCGCGCTCGGCGCCACCCTGGCCGGGTGGCTGCGGGGCATTGCCGGACTCGAGGACATCGTCGACCGCTATCGCACCGGCCTGCCCCGGCCACTGCTGGAACCGGTCGCACCCGCAACCCTCCGACCGCCCGCCGCGGCGCTCGGCGCTGTCGCGGCCTGGGCCGGGCATATCGGTGACGTGATCGGCTGCGCGTTCTCCCCGGACGGGACCACGCTGACGACCACGAGCGACGACGGCACCGCCCGGCTGTGGAGCGTCGCCGACCGAACCACCACGCACGTGCTCCGCGACCACCCGGGCGGTGTCCGGGGGCGCGCCTTCTCTCCCGATGGTGCACTGTTCGCCTCGACCGGACAGGACGGCACAGCGCGGCTGTGGAATGCGGCCGACCGCAGCGAATACGCGGTGCTCACCGGTCACATCGGCGTGGTGCGGGATTGCGCGTTCGCACCCGACGGGGCACTGCTCGCCACCGCCGGTGACGACGGCACCGTACGGATTTGGCGGACAGCCGATGCCCGTTGCCACTGTGCACTGCGATTCGCGGGTCCTGTGCTCACCATTGCCTGGCACCCCGATGGGACCACGCTGTGCGCCGGTGGCGGGACCGGTGTGCACCTGCTCACCTATCTCCCGTGAATCCTGCTCGCGCGCAGCGCGTGCCAGTACTCAGTTCGCCGTCCAGGGACGGAGTTTCTCAGGGTTGCGGATCACCCAGATGCGGGTGATGTGGTCGTCGGCGATGTCGAAGGCGTAGACCGCGACCACCTCCCCGGCGAGTTCGGCGACCAGGCCGGGCTGGCCGTTCACGGTGCGTTCGAGGAGAGCTACTCCGGAACGCTGGGCGGCGATTTCCATCCAGGCGCTCGCGATGTTCTCGGCGCCGGTAATGGGGTCGCGGAAGGCGGGGACCAGGCCGCCGCTGTCGGCGATGGCGATCGCTTCGGGGTCCAAGAGGCTGACCAGGGCCGCGATATCCCTTGTGTCCCAGGCTTCTTTGAAGCCCCGGACGATATCGGCGCGGTGCGTGGTGGAGGGGGCTTCGGCGGTGCGGATGCGGCGGCGGGCGCTGGAGGCGAGTTGGCGGCAGGCGGCGGGGGTGCGGCCGACGATCTCGGCGACCTCGGCGAAGGAGTAGCGGAAGACGTCGTGCAGGACGAAGGCGACGCGTTCGGCGGGGGTCATGGAGTCGAGGACGACCAGGAAGGCCATGCTGATCGACTCGTCGAGGGTGACGCGGTCGGCCGGATCGGCGGGGGCGGGGCCGCTCAGCCATTCGGAGCGGTCGGGGACCGGTTCCGGAATCCATTCGCCGACATAGCGTTCGCGCCGGGCGCGGGCGGAGCCGAGCAGGTCCAGGCAGATGCGGCTGGCCACCGTGGTCAGCCACGCGCCGGGGGCGGTCACGTCCTGGCGCTGCCGGTCGGAGAGCGCGTACCAGCGGGTGTAGGTCTCCTGCACCACGTCCTCGGCCTCGGCCAGGGAGCCGAGCAGCCGGTAGGCGAGGTTGAGCAGTTGCCGGCGTTCGCTGATCACCGCGCTCAGTTGCGGGTCGGTCATGGTGTCGGCTCCTTCGGTCGATACGGCCCTCATCCCTATCGACGAAACAGGGAGCCGAAGTGTGAGGCGGCCCGGCAAATGCGGGGCGGCCTGACATTCCGATCGGCTGCGTCGTCGGAAGGGTGTCACACATTCGCAAGCGTAGGAGTTTCGACCATGACCAGAATCGGCATGATCATCGGCAGTACCCGGCCCAATCGCCGGGGGCCGCAGGTCGCGCAGTGGGCTCTGGAGGCGGCAGCGCAGCGCGGCGACGCCGAATTCGAGCTGATCGACCTGCTCGAGCATCCGCTGCCGCATCTGGACGAGGCGGTGCCGCCGATGTTCGGCCCGTCCGTCCACGAGCACACGCGCGCCTGGGCCGAACGGCTCGCGCCCTTCGACGGTTTCGTCATCGTGACCCCCGAATACAACTTCGGCCCTCCCGGCGTCCTGAAGAACGCCCTCGATCACGCCTTCGCCGAGTGGGGAAACAAGGCGGTCGGATTCGTTTCCTATGGCGTGAACGGCGGTGTCCGCGCGGTGGAGCATCTGCGCCCGGTCTGCTGCGGCCTGGGCATGGCCGTGGTCGGCTACCCGGTCATCATCTCGGTGCTCACCGATTTCGTGAACCACACCGACTTCCAGCCGGGCGAACACCACGCCAAGGCCCTGAACACCATGTTGGACGGGGTCATCTCCTGGAGCGGTGCGCTCGCGCCACTGCGGCAGCCCGCCGACACCACCCTCGTCAATTCCTGAAGGACCCGGATCATGTCCACTCCCGCCGACCTCCGCCCCCTCATCGACCGCCTCGAAATCGAAGCCCTCTGCGCCCAATTCACCGACGCGGTGATGATGCACGACTTCCACCGCCTGGCAACCCTGTTCACCGACGACGCCGTCCTCCGCATCCCCGACGCCGGCATCGAAGTGTCCGGCCGCGCCCAGTTCGAGCCGAGCATGCGCCGCATGCAGGACGCCTGGGACTACTTCGTCCAGCACACCCATCCGGGCGCCACCACCATCGACGGCGACACCGCCACCGGCCGCGCCCACGTCTGCGAATTCGGCCGATTGCGCACCGGCAGCTCCCATCTCAACTACGCCATCTATCACGACCGCTACCGCCGCACCCCCGACGGCTGGAAGTTCACCGAACGCGTCTACGAGATCCGCTACCTCGACAACTCGCCGCTGCCGGGCTCCCCGCCGGGGGAGGACGGGGCGGGCGTGGACATCGCCGCCCTGCAACAACACGGGTGACCCGGCGCCGCCGGTAGAGCCGGAAACCGCACGGGTGCGCTTCCATTCGGAAGCGGCGCCCCTGTTTCGCAGGTGGGTGCGCGACCCCGCATTCGGTACAGAGCGAAACGAGCGGTAATTCGCCGTGAGCCATTCATTTCCGCTGGTCTGTTTCCGGACGCACTGTTACAGTCGCGCCGTAAGTGCTGCGCCGCAGGACCTTTCGTTTGCGTCGCGGTTGCTGTCTGGTTCGGAGCTGGGGGAGGGGCGATGCAGGTTCCCGAGGGCACGACCTTCGCGGGCTATCGCATCGAGCGCACGCTGGGCGCGGGCGGGATGGGCACGGTCTTCCTGGCCCAGCATCCCCGGCTGCCGCGCAAGGACGCAGTGAAGGTCCTGTCGGACGCGCGCGGCGCGAGCGCCGGATTCCGGGCGCGATTCCTGCGCGAAGCCGAGCTGGCGGCCCGGTTGCAGCATCCGAATCTGGTGTCGGTGCTGGATCGCGGTGAGCAGGACGGCCACCTGTGGATCGCCATGCAGTACGTCGAGGGAACCGACCTGTCCCGGCTCATCGGTCACGCCCCCGCGGGCCTGGATCCGGCGCGGTCGGTGCACATTCTCACCGAGGCCGCGCGCGGTCTCGACGAGATCCACCGCGCCGGACTGCTGCACCGGGACGTGAAACCGGCCAATATCCTGGTCGCCGCGCAATACGGCGGCCCGGAGCGGGTGCTGGTGACCGACTTCGGAATCGCCCGCCCGGAAGACGATTCGACCACGCTGGCCGATGCCGGCGCGGTCACCGCCACCCTCGCCTACGCCGCGCCCGAGCAGATCAGCGGCGCCCCGGTGGATCGCCGCGCCGACGTCTACGCGCTGGGCTGCACGCTGTACCAGATGCTCACCGGCTCGGTGCCGTTCCCGCGTGACAGCCCGGGCGCGGTCATGTACGCCCATCTGCACGACCCGCCGCCGCGGCCGTCGCAGCGAAACCCGGTCGTGCCCAGGGCATTCGACGCCGTGATCGCCCGCGCCATGGCCAAGCGGCCGGAGGATCGCTTCACCGGATGCGGTGAACTCGCCGCCGCCGCGCAGGCCGCGCTGGCGGGGGAGCGCGGGCCGATCCGCCGGTGGCGGCCGCGCGTCCTCGTGGCGGCCGCCGTGGCGCTGGCCGCCGTCGTGGCGGCGGGCGTGGCGCTGGTCGGGTTCCGCGCGGACGAGCCGGCCTCGGCGGCGGAGCCGAATCGGCCGGTCACCGGAACCGTCGACGCCGCCCAGTGGGGCGCGTACGCCTATATCGCGCAGACCTTTCCGGACCTGCTGCCGCCGACGCCGCACGGTGTCGGGTACCAGGAACTCACCGTGTGCATCCCGCAGGACGACCGGTACAACGAGGTATCGCCCGATGCCGTCGCCCCGGTCGGCCGCTTGTTCTGCCTCGGGAATCTGGATCCGGTACGGGCAGTGGAGGTCAGATGCAACGCAGACCGTTCGCCCATCGTTCCCAGCCGCTCGTTCGCGCGTCCGGAAGGCGATGAAAGCTGGTCTCGGCCTTCGGGATCGGGACGGTTGTTCTGGGGAAACGATACCTACCACGCGGTGGGTCACCCCCGCCTGGACGGGCGGACCCTGAGCGTACTCGACGTGCTGTTCACCGATTCGAGCCGCAACTTCTGCTGGCTGCGGGTGTACGGCGAAACAGCGACCGGCGCCGAACTGCGGGAGCGCTGGTGGCCCGCCGCGCCGCTGTGACCGCCCGCTCGTCGCTGGATATCGGAGTGCCGGAGAGCTGATGTGATGACGACCTTGACCGACAAAGCCCGCGCAATGGGTCTGGCCACCATGGTCGTGGCCCTGTGCGCCGCCTGCACGGTGACCGGAGATCCCGTAGCGCACTATCCGGACCCGGCGGCACTGGATACCGGCCCCTACAGTGGCGAGCCCTTCGAAGTGCCGGACGGCAGCGACGCCCATGGCCGAGTGCTGGAATCGGTCCGATTGGCCGAGGCCATGATGGATCCGGTCGAAGCCGATCCCACACTCACCCACGCGGCCGGTCTCAGCACGGTGGTCTCGCTGCCGACACCCGCGAAGGCGGCCATGCTGCTGTCCGATCCCGTGCGCTCCGTGCTGGAACGCCATGGCATGCTCGCAGGCTCGGCGGTGAGCGGCACCGATCGGACCTACGACCGGTTTCCGGAAGCCGGGCAGTCACGCATCCTGAGTGTGATCGTGCTGCGTTTCCCGGATGCCGATGCGGCCGCGCGCGCCGCCGTGGAGATCGACGCCGTCGATGCCGCGGTGAGTGCCGAGAACGTACCCGTCACCATCGCGGACCACCCGGCGGCCCGTGCGCATTGGCGCCCGGCGGTGCCCACCCTCGCGGCCACCCTCGCCCACGACGTCTTCGCCGTCAGCGTGCTCGCCGGGCACACCTCGGCGGATCTTCCCCTCCTGAGTGAGCTGGCCCGCAAGGCATTCGACGCGCAGGTGAAGCGGTTGGACGATTTCGTGCCCACCCCGCGTGACCAACTGGCCGCGCTGCCGCTGGACCCGCACGACATGATCCGGCGCATGGTGCCCGACGCGCCGGGGCGATGGCCGTATCCGGCGGTGATCGTCACCTCCGAACAGCTCAATGCCGGATGGAATTCGGTGATTCTGGATGTGGGCGTGGCCTATGGTCCGCGCGGGACGTGGTTGTGGGGTGGACGGAAGAATTCGGAGAACGCTCCGGAATCGGTCGCCTACAACGGGTTCAATGGCCTGTTCCGCTATCCGAGCATCGCCACCGCGCGCCGCGTCTTCGACCGAAAGGACGAGAAGATGGCGGACGAATCGGCGCGCGTGGTTCCCGCTCCAGCAGGTGTGCCCGATGCTCAGTGCTGGGAGTTCTCCGAGCACGACTTCTGGGGAATGACGAGGTACACGTGCTGGGTGCTGTACGGGCGCTACGTGGCAGCCGTTCTCGCCCGGGATCTGACGAATGTCCAGCAGAAGACCGCGGCGCAATACGGGCTGCTGGTGAACAGCGACCAGTAGATGACACAGCACCTGGCACCGGGTGCGGTGTTCGCCGGATACCGCATCGAACGAGTAATCGGCAGCGGCGGAATGGGAACCGTCTACCTGGCCGCCCACCCGCGGCTGCCGCGCTACGAGGCACTGAAGGTGCTGGCCGTTCCCGCCGATGCCGGAGCGGACTACCGCGCCCGGTTCGTGCGGGAAGCGGAACTGGTCGCCGGGCTCGATCATCCGAATATCGTCGCGGTGCGCGACCGCGGGATCGAGCACGGATATCCATGGATCGCCATGCAATTCGTGGATGGCACCGATGCGGGTGAGCTGATCCGCCGATCGCCCGGCGCGATACCCGCGCCGACCGCCGTGCACATCGTGACCGAGGCGGCGCGCGGTCTCGACGCCGCCCATCGCGCGGGCATCCTGCATCGTGATGTCAAACCGGCCAACCTGCTGGTGGAGCCGGGATACGGCGGACCGGACCGGGTTTACGTGACCGACTTCGGCATCGCCAAGACCGCTGCGGGAAACACGGTGCTGACCGAGGCGGGCGCGGTGCTCGCCACCATCGCCTATGCCGCGCCCGAACAACTCTCGGGTGGGCGCATCGATCAACGCGCCGACGTGTACGCCCTCGGCTGCACGCTCTACGAGTTGCTGACCGGCGCCAAACCATTCCCGCGCCCCACGGTGGCCGCGGTCATGCACGCACATCTGAGCGACCCTCCGCCGCGCGTGAGTGAACGCAATCCCGCGTTGGGGCGGGCCATCGACGCGGTGATCGCTCGCGCGCTGTCGAAGGATCCGGAGCACCGGTACCGACGGTGTGAGGACTTGGCGGCCGCAGCCGCAATGGCGCTCGGCAGCCGGCACGCGGCCCCGCAGCCCGCGGCGCGCCCTCGAACGCCGTTGCCGAAGACGTGGCGTCGCCGCGCCCTGGTCGCCGGATCGATCGCCGCCGTGGTGGTGGTCGCCGGTGTCACTGCGCTGGTCAGGAATGCGGCAGACTCGCCCGGGACATCCGCCGGAACATCACCGCCGCAGTCGACCACCCCGCTCGCGAGCCCCCTGACTTGGGGCAACTATGACTATGTGGCGCAGGCCTTTCCAGGACTGCTGCCCGCGGACCCCGCCTCCAGCGGATACCAGGGCATGCGATGCGCTCCGGTGAACGAGGATCTGCGCGAGGTCGATCAGAAGGCGCCGCTGGAGAAGGCGACGCGAATGTCGTGCCAGGGGAATGGAAATCCCCTCGACACACTGCTGGTGACCTGTAGCACGAGCCGCATACCGATGAGCCTGCCCCGCATCGCGGATGCGGTCGTCGTGGGCAGGGAACAATGGGAGCGCTCGTCCGGACGCGGTCTGCTGGAATGGGCGGACAGCACCGATCTCCAGGGGCAGGCGCAGGGCATCCTGCAGGTCCAATTCGACGATCCGGCACGCAACTTCTGCACGCTCTACCTGTGGGGCGGTGCCAATGGGCAGGATCTGGTGGATCGCTGGTGGCGCGATGCGCCACTGTGATGCCGTGGCCGCCACGGTGACGAGGTGAAGATGCCGGAAAATCCGCGCCCGGGCGCGATCTTCGCCGGATACCGCATCGAGCGGGCGCTGGGCAGCGGCGGCATGGGCACGGTGTACGTGGCGCGGCATCCACGCCTGCCGCGCAGCGACGCGCTGAAGATCCTGTCGGTCGCCCACGCCGACCACCCCGAATACCGGGAGTACCACGCCCGATTCCTGCGTGAGGCCGACATGGCCGGCCGGCTCAACCACCCGAATATCGTGGCGGTCCACGATCGCGGCGTCGAGCACGGCCGGCCGTGGATCGCCATGCAGTACATCGCCGGAACCGATGCGGGCGAGCTGACCCGCGGCGGCGCCGGGCTCGCGCCCGAGCATGCGGTCCACATTGTCGAGCAGGCGGCCCGCGGTCTGGACGAGGCGCACCGCCGCGGGATGGTGCACCGCGATGTCAAACCCGCCAATATCCTCATCGCGCCGAGCGCCGGGCAACCCGACCGGGTGCTGGTGACGGATTTCGGAATCGGCTGGGCGGCAGGGGAAACCACGCAGCTGACCCAGGAGGGGACGGTGCTGGCCACCATCGCCTACGCCGCGCCCGAGCAGCTGAGCGGCCACCGCGTCGACCATCGCGCCGACATCTACGCGCTCGGCTGCACGCTCTACGAACTGCTGACGGGCGCGAAACCGTTCCCGCGGCCGACCCCGGCGGCGGTCATGCACGCCCATCTGGCGGATCCGCCCCCGCGGGCGACGGCGATGCGGCCGGAATTGCCCGCCGGCCTGGACGGTGTGCTGGCCCGGGCCATGGCCAAAGATCCGTCGCACCGCTATCCCTCCTGCGGCGCGCTCGCCGCCGCTGCCCGGGCGGCGCTGGGCGGCGTGATGATCCCGGCGCCGGATGCCCGGGCGACGGGCCGCGGCCGGCGGCGCGTCCTGGCGGTGGGCGCGCTCGTGGCGGCGGGCGCTCTGGCCGCTGCCGCCGTCGCCCTGCTCCGAAACCCGGGCGGCGACCAGGGCGGCACGACCGCCGGGCCGGCCTCGGCCACCACGGCCTCGACGAGTCTCACCACCTCGGCGCCCGCCACGGGGGTCGGCGACTGGGGCAGCCACGAGTACATGACCGATGCCTTCCCCGGACTGCTACCCGTCTCTCCGGATGCGGCGGGACCCGGCGGAATACGCTGTGTCGCTCTCGATCCGGAGCGAGTCCCGGTGAATCTGGACCTGCCGGCATCGGGTGTCACGAAGATCCACTGCAATGGCGACAAGAACCCCGTCGAACTGATGGTCGTGCGGTGCAATGCCGATCGCAGCAAGAACGAGCCGGTGACCCTGGAATCCGGTATGACGATCGTGGGCCAGGACAGCTGGGAGCGCTCCACCGGTTCCGGCCGCATGGTCTGGGGCGATGTCGCGCATCCACGCCGCGCCGGGCAAGCCGGCGTCCTCGTGGTGAGCTTCGACGATGCGGGCCGCAGCTTCTGCCAGGTCATGGCCTATGGCGGCAACTCCGGGCAGGAACTGCTGGAACGGTGGTGGCCGACCGCTCCGCTCTAGCGAACACCCGGAAGAGGCCGCGGCCCTTACCCGTTCGGTACCGGCCGAATCGAACGTCCGGCCGTTGTCTGACGGCGTATGGTGAATCCGGGTGAATCCGGGGAGGATCAGTGGACTTCGCCGAGGGCACGATATTCGCGGGGTATCGGATCGAACGCAAGCTCGGTGCCGGTGGGATGGGCACCGTGTATCTGGCGCAGCATCCGCGGTTGCCGCGCAAGGATGCGCTGAAGGTGCTGGCCGATGGGCGGGGGCGGGACGGCGACTTCCGGAACCGGTTTCTGCGGGAGGCGGAAATCGCGGCGCGGCTCGATCATCCGAATCTGGTGACCGTGCGTGACCGCGGGGAAGAGGGCGAGCTGCTGTGGATCGCCATGCGATATGTGGACGGGATCGATCTGGCGGAGCTGATCGCACGGGGGCGGGAGGCGCTCGGGCCGGAACGGGTGGTGCACATCGTGTCCGAGGCCGCCAAGGGGCTCGACGAGATTCACCGGGCCGGATTGCTGCATCGGGATGTGAAGCCCGGCAATATTCTCGTGGACGAACGCGCCGGTGCGGCGGACCGGGTGTTCGTCACCGATTTCGGGATCGCGCGCGCGGCAACGGATTCGACGATCGATGCCCGATCGGCGGGTGTGACGGGCACGCTCGCGTATGCGGCTCCGGAGCAGTTGCGGGGCGGGCGGACCGATCGCCGGGCGGATGTGTATTCGCTCGGCTGCACGTTGTATCACCTGCTCACCGGGTCGCCGCCGTTTCCGCGGGAGACCGTCGGCGCGGTCATGTACGCGCACCTGAACGAACCGCCGCCGCGTCCGACCGCACGGAATCCTCGGCTGGCCCCCGGTTTCGACGCGGTGGTGGCCCGCGCCCTGGCCAAGAATCCCGGGGACAGATTCGCCGACTGCGGTGAATTGGCGGCGGCGGCACAGGTGGCCTTGGCGGGTGGCGTGGTGGCCGGACCGCCCGAGCGGCGGTCGCGCCGCCGGATGCTGGGGCTCGCGGCACTGGGAATCGCGCTTGTGCTCGCGGGCGGCGCGCTGGCGTTCGCCGTATTGCGTGAACCCGCCGGAACTCCGGTCCATTCGAATCCGCCGCGCACGGGAACCACCGAACCCGCGGAATGGGGCGCGGGAGGCTTCATCGCGGAGGCGTTTCCGGACCTGTTGCCGCCCATACCGGCTTCGGCCGGCTATCAGCAGTTGAGTTCCTGCACGATCAATCCGGGCAGCCGGCTGCCGCAGGAGGTCCGCGCAGCGGATGCCGTGGTGGAGTTGTTCTGCGTGGGCAATACCGATCCGGTGTGGTCGATGACCTTCACCTGCAACAGCGATCGCTCGCGCATCACGCCGGCGGCACAACTGGCGCAGCCGGAGGGGGACGAGACCTGGAATCGGGCTTCGGGTAGCGGCCACTTGTTCTGGGGCAGTGTCGTTTTCCCGGCGGGCACGATTCCCGCACTGGCCGATCAACGGGTCGGCATGCTCGAGGTGTACTTCGACAATCCCGATCGCAATTTCTGTTCGATCCGGGTCATGGGAGAGACGGACACCGGGGCCGAACTCCGAACCGAATGGTGGCCGGATGCGCCCTTGTAGGTTGATCGGGTCGAATCGCTCGGTGCGCGTCGCGGCGTGGATGCTGTGCGTGGCGCTGGCCGCCGCGACCGGCTGTACGGTGCAAGGGAATTCGGTGCCGCACTACCCGGATCCCGGGCAGCTCGATACCGGTTCCTACGAGCCGGCGCAGCTCGTCGCGCCCGCCGGAAACGAGGCGCACGGCCGGGTCGTCGAGTCCGCGCGCATGGTCGAGGCGGTCGTGGATCCGGGGGAAGTCGTTCCGCCCATGGTGTATTCGGCCAAGTCCTACGCGGTGAACCTGTTGCCGACCCCCGCCCTGGCGCGGGTGCTCCTGGCCGACGCGGTGCGCCCCGTATTGGAGCGGGAAGGCATGATCGCGGGCTGCGCGGTCGGCAAGTCCGATACGCGCGGCGGTGTCGAGATCGGGAAATCGCGTGCGCTGACGGTGATCCTGCTCCGATTTCCGGATGCCGGCGCGGCCGAACGCGCGGCCCGCGATATCGATGCGATCGATGCGGCGGTCAGTGCGGAGAACGTGCCGGTGACGATTCCGGATCACCCCGGCGCACACGCGCATTGGCGGCCGGCCGTGCCCACGCTCGCGGCCACCCTGCCAATCGATGCCTATGTGGTGAGCGTCCTGGCCGCCCACACCTCGACGGACCTTGGAGTACTCACCGCCATGGCCGCCAACGTGTTTCAGGGTCAGGCACTGTTGCTGCGGAACTTCTCGCCGACCCCGGTGGACCGGCTGGCGGCATTGCCGCTGGACTCCGCCGGCATGATCAGCCGCCTGGTGCCGGAGTCACCCGGTCGATGGTCGTATCCGGCCGTCGTGGTCGCCGGAGCGGAGGGCACCGCCGGGTGGGCGGGCGGACGGCTCGCAGCCGTGGGGGTGGTGCTCGGACGGCGCGGCGCCGCATTCTTCATGGGGTACGGCCAGGTGAACAGGCAGATCGACCAGCTGTCGCTGAACTCGCGAAACATTCTCGCGCGCTATGCGAGTGCCTCGGCCGCCCGCGCGGCATGGACGGAATTCACGACCTTCGCCGGCTTCGATGATTCCGTTCGATCCGTCGAGGGTCCCGCGGGATTGCCGGATGTCTTCTGCGTCGAGCGCACCGATCGCTCGTCCGAGCAGTACATGTGCCGAGTGCTCTACGACCGGTACATCGCGACGATCCGGATGAGCGATCCGGCAGTGCTCCGGCAGCGCACCGCAGCGCAGTACGGTCTGCTGGTGAACGGCGGCTGAGCATGTCGGAGAGGATGCCGCCCGGAACGATATTCGCGGGATTTCGCATCGAAAGGTTGCTCGGCCGCGGCGGGATGGGTTCGGTCTATCTGGCCCGGCATCCGCGATTACCGCGCCTGGTCGCGCTGAAGGTATTGCCGGGCTCCCTCGGCGCGGATTCCGAATATCGGCTCCGGTTCGAGCGGGAGGCGGAACTGGCGGCCCGGCTCGACCATCCGAATATCGTGCAGGTGTGGGACCGGGGTATCGAGCACGGATTTCTTTGGATAGCAATGCAATTCGTGGACGGCCCGGACGTCGCCGGATTGCTGCGCCGGACATCCGGGGGACTGCCGCCGCACCTGGCGCTCGACATCCTGACGCAGGCGGCGAGTGGTCTCGACGAGGCGCACCGATCCGGCCTGCTACATCGCGATGTCAAGCCCGCGAACTTCTTGATCGAGTCCGGTGACGCGCGTCCCCGCCGGGTCTGCGTCGCCGATTTCGGCATTGCGCGCACCGTCGCCCATCAGACCGCGCTGACCCGGCCGGGCGCGGTGGTCGGCACGG
Source organism: Nocardia sp. NPDC127526 (assembly GCF_042672265.1). NCBI lineage: Bacteria > Bacillati > Actinomycetota > Actinomycetes > Mycobacteriales > Nocardiaceae > Nocardia > Nocardia sp. NPDC127526. Next base: position 25,201 of record NZ_JBHXVO010000051.1, read on the forward strand.
TCGCCTATGCCGCGCCGGAGCAGATCGAGGCGGCGGAACTGGATCACCGCGTCGACGTCTACGCCCTCGGCTGCGCCCTCTACGAACTCCTGACCGGCCGCAAACCGTTTCCGCGCGGATCCGACGTCGAAGTGCTCGTCGCCCATCTGCACGATTCACCACCCCGCGCGACCGCGGTCGATCCGAGCCTGCCGCGCGCGATCGACGCGGTGATCGCGCGGGCGATGGCCAAGCGACCGGCCGATCGTTTCGGATCGTGCGGCGAGCTCGCCGGCGCGGCGGTGGCCGCCTTCACTTCGGAGCAGGCGCCCCGCACACGCCGTTCCGGTCGCCTGAAGTGGGCCGCGACCGCATTGGCGACCGTGCTGATCGCCGCCCTGGCGGCGGCGAGTTTCCTTGTGGTGAACCGGAATCCGGGCCCGAGCACCACCGTGGCGGTTTCCACGCCGTCGACCGTCGTTCCGGTCGAGGCCCCGACATGGCGCAATTTCGACTTCGTGGCGCAGACCTTTCCCGGGCTGCTGCCACCGAACCCGCTGTCCAGTGGCTTTCAAGGCGCCACCTGTGTAGCGACGGACAACAATTCGAATACCGTCGACCCGAGCACCACTGTCGGCGCTATCGGAGTCCTGACCTGTCGAGGCAATGGCCGGCCGGTGGAACTCTTCTGGGTGGGCTGCAATGCGGATCGCAGCGCGGCACCGGCCGATCTCGGCCCGCGGACCGTGATCCTGGGCGAGGAATCCTGGGTGCGGGCCTCGGGCCGGGGCCGAGTCGTCTGGTGGACCGAGACCGATTCCCAGAATGCCGTGGTGTCCGGATTGACGGTGTGGTTCGACGATTCCCGCAACTTCTGCCGCATCGAGGCGCTGGGCACGAGCCCGGCTCGCGAATTGGTGGACCGCTGGTTCGCCGTGGCGCCGCTCTAGCAGGGGCTATCCGGTTGGGTCGCAGCGATATTCGCGGCGTCGAGTTCGGCGAGGATGGTGCGCAGGGTTTCCCGGCGGTCGGGGGAGAGGACGGCGAAAAGATCCCGGGCGGCGCGGCGGCGGGCATCGGCCATACGGGTGAGGACGGCGCGGCCGGAGTCGGTGAGGGCGACCAGGGTGGCGCGGCGGTTGGCCGGGTCGACGGAACGGGTGACCAGGCCCGCGGACTCCAGGGCGTCGACGACGGTGGTGGCCGAGCGGGGGACGATGCCGAGGCGGTCGGCGAGGGCGGACATGCGCAGCGGTTCGCCGGCGCGAGCGAGGACGCGCAGGGCTCGGGCCTGGCCGGGGGTCAGGCCGAGGGGGGCGAGGTCGGCGGACTGGGTGCGGCGGATGCGGCGGGCGGCGCGCAGGAACAGTTCGGGCAGGTCGCCCTCGGAGGCCTCGTCCATGGTTCTGAGCATAGATCATTGTTCATGGGAACAATTATGAGTCAGGCTCAGTTATAGGGCGTATTGCCGAAGGAAGGGAGGCGCCTATGGCTGCCCGATCCGAACTTCGCCGGATCATCCGGCTGTTTCATCCGTATCGCGGCCGGCTCGCCGTGGTGGGCGCGCTGGTCGGCCTGTCCTCGATCGTGGGGCTGGCCTCGCCGTTCATGCTGCGGGGCATTCTGGACGACGCGCTGCCGCACGGGCGCACCGGGCTGCTGAGCCTGTTGGCGCTGGGCATGATCGCCGTCGCCGCGCTGACCGCGGTGTTCGGCGTCTGGCAGACGTATCTGTCGACGGCCGTCGGCCAGCAGGTGATGCACGATCTGCGGACCGCCGTCTACGAGCGGCTGCAGTCCATGCCGCTCGCGTTCTTCACCGCGACTCGCACCGGTGAGGTGCAATCGCGGATCGCCAATGACATCGGCGGGATGCAGTCCACGGTCACCTCGACCGCGACCTCGCTCATTGCCAACTTCACCTCGGTGCTGGCCGCGGTCGTGGCCATGTTCGCCCTGGATTGGCGATTGACGCTCGTGTCGCTGGCCATGCTTCCGGTCTTCGTCTGGATCAGCCGGCGGGTCGGATCCGAGCGCCGCCGCATCACCACCCAGCGGCAGCGGCAGCTCGCGTCCATGTCCGCGATCGTCGAAGAGTCGCTGTCGGTGAGCGGAATCCTGTTGGGCCGCACCATGGGCCGATCCCCGGCGCTGGTGCGCGACTTCACCCGGGAATCGCGTGATCTGGTCGATCTGGAGATCCGCTCCAATATGGCGGGGCGCTGGCGGCAGTCCACCATCGGCATCGTCATGGCCGCCATGCCCGCCGTCGTCTACTGGGCCGCCGGACTGACCTCCGCCGCCGGAACCCCGCTGGTCTCCATCGGCACGCTGGTCGCGTTCACCACCCTGCAAGCGGGGCTGCTGCGTCCCGCGGTCATGCTGCTGTCCACCGGCGTCGAGGTCCAGAGCTCGCTGGCCCTGTTCAGCCGCATCTTCGAATACCTGGATCTGCGACCGGATATCGCTGAACCAGCAAAGCCGGTCGCGCTGCCCGCCGGCGGCGTGGCGGGCGCGGTGCGGTTCGAGCAGGTCGGCTTCGCCTACGACCCCGCCGATCGGGATATCCTGCGCGACATCGATATCGAGGTCCCGGCCGGGACGAGCCTGGCCATTGTCGGCGAAACCGGTTCCGGCAAGACCACTCTCGGCTACCTGGTGGCCCGCCTCTACGACGCCACCGCCGGCCGCGTCACCCTCGACGGAATCGACGTCCGCGACCTGAGTTTCGCCGACCTGTCCGCCACGGTCGGGGTCGTCTCCCAGGAGACCTACCTGTTCCACGCCTCGGTGGCCGACAACCTGCGCTTCGCCAAACCCGATGCGACAGACGAGGAACTGCACGCCGCGGCCCGCGCCGCCCGGATCCACGACCACATCACCGGGCTGCCGAACGGCTACGACACCCTGGTCGGCGAACGCGGTTACCGCTTCTCCGGCGGTGAGAAACAACGCCTCGCAGTGGCGCGCGCCATTCTGCGCAACCCGCCGATCCTGGTCCTCGACGAGGCCACCAGTGCCTTGGACACCCGCACCGAACGTGAGGTCCAGGACGCCATCGACGCCCTGTCGGCCGGCCGCACCACCATCACCATCGCGCACCGGCTCTCGACCATCCGCGACGCCGATCAGATCGTGGTCCTCGACCGCGGCCGCGTCATCGAACGCGGCGCCCATGCCGAGTTGCTGGCCCGCGACGGTTCCTACGCCGCGCTGCTCGCGCGCGACGAGCTCGCGGTCGTCGCCTGATCGGCCCCGGCCCGATCCGCCTTGAAGTGTACGAAACGGTACCGTACACTTCGGGGAGTGGTTCGAGGACAACAGCGGGTCGATGCGATCCTGGCGGCCACCCTGGATCTGGTCGCCGAGCACGGGTATCCGGCGCTCACGATCGATGCGGTGGCGGCGCGTGCCAATGCCAGCAAGGCCACCATCTACCGACGCTGGCGCAACAAGGCCGAACTGGTCAAGGCGGCCCTGGACGCCTACGACGCCGAGCAGAACGCCGCGATCCCGGATACCGGGTCGCTGCGCGGTGACCTGGTCGCGGTCCTGGAGATGTTGTGCACCAAGTCTTCCGAGCGTTTCCTGGCGATGATCGGCGGGCTCGTGGCGGCCATGCGGCACGATCCGGAGCTGGCCGGCGCGCTGCGGGAGCACATCGACAACGAGGAACTGTCCCCGTTCCATGACGCGCTGCGGCGCGCGATCGCCCGCGGTGACCTGCCAGCGGACATCGATACCGATCTCATGCACGACGTGGCCGAGGCGATGATCATGCGCCAGGTGCAGATCGGCGCCGGTTTCGACGCGGCTTTCATCGACCGCCTCGTCGACGATGTGCTGCTCGTGCTCCTACATCGTGAAGGAATGCAGTGACCGTCTTGATCGTCGGCGCCGGGCCGACCGGACTGACCCTGGCCTGTGACCTGGCCCGCCACGGGGTGCCGTTTCGCATTGTCGATCGGGCCGCAGGGGTGTTTCCCGGCTCGCGGGCCAAGGGCCTGCAACCGCGCACCCTCGAGGTGTTCGACGACCTGGGCGTGCTCGACGCCGTGCTGGCGGGGGGCGAGCCGTTCCCGGAATTCCGCCTCTATCGGGGGCGCGAGGTGCTGTGGGAGCGGTCCGTCGGTGAAATGCTCGGCGCTCCGGCACTTTCGGCCTCACCGGCCGTGCCCTACCCGCAGACGTGGCTCATTCCGCAGTGGCGGACCGAGCAGCTCCTGCACGACCGGCTGGCCGAATTGGGTGGGCGCGTGCAGTGGAATACCGAGATACTCGGTGTCGCACAGGATTCCGGCGGCGTCACGGCATACACCGCGGACGGGGAGATACGCGCGGACCACCTCGTCGGCGCGGACGGCGGGCACAGCGCCGTCCGCAAGGCGCTCGGCGTCGGCTTCGCGGGCGATACCTTCGAGACCGAGCGCACCCTGATCGGCGACCTCCGCGTGGACGGCCTGGACGGGCGGTACTGCCACATTCTCACCGGCGCCGGCGATGTGGGGCAGCGGTTCTCGCTGTGGAACCTGCCGGGCAGCGAGTACTACCAATTCGTCGCCTCGATGCCCGCGGACGAGGCGCCGGAGCCGACGCTGGAGGAGGTGCGGCGGCTGTGCCGGGAGCGGTCCGGCCGCACCGATATTCACCTGTACGACCTGCGGTGGATCTCGCTGTACCGGGTGAACGTGCGGATGGTCGATCGATACCGGGTGGGCCGGGTGCTGCTGGCGGGCGATGCCGCGCACGCCCATTCGTCGGCGGGCGGGCAGGGGCTCAATACCGGCGTGCAGGATGCCTACAACCTCGGCTGGAAGCTCGCCGCGGTGCACGGCGGAGCCGACCCGGAACTGCTGGAAACCTATGCGGCCGAGCGAATGCCGGTTGCCGCGAAGGTGCTGGGCCTGAGTACGCGGCTGCACCGGCAGGACTTCCACGGCGGGACGGCGCCGGCGATCCACCAGCTGGACATCAGCTACCGGAATGGCCCGCTGGCGCTCGACGCGCGCACCGCGCCGGGCGCACTGCGGGCCGGTGACCGCGCACCGGACGGGCTACTGCCTTCGGGCGGAAGACTTTTCGAAGCCTTCCGCGGCCCGCACCCCACCCTGCTGGCTTTCGACGCGCCCCCGGCGGATCTCGGGATCCCGGAGGTTCCGCTGCTGGAATGCGACGGCTACGACGTGGCCGCGGGCGCCTATGTGCTCGTCCGCCCGGACGGGTACATAGGCGCTATCAGCGAATCCGCCGACGTCATCGAGAAGTACCTGCGCGGGATGACCGGAAATCAGCCGATGCCGGGAATATAGCCCGGGTACACATAGTGGCCGGGCCCGCCGCCGGGCAGATTCCAGCCCGTGATGGACGGGAAGGGGAAGGGATCGCCTGTCCGCGCACCCCGGGCGGGTCGCCGGATCCGCCGCTCAACCGCGG
>NZ_JBHXVO010000052.1:0-26366 GCF_042672265.1 Nocardia sp. NPDC127526
GCACCCCTTAACTGGGGGCCCGGGGGCGGAGCCCCTTGTGGGGGTGCGGGGGCTAGCCCCTGCGGGGTGCGGGGTGTCCCCGCCGGGGGTGTGGGGGTGCCCCCCACAAATCAAACACAGCTCAACCGACGCGGCGATAGGCTTGCTGGGAGCGCCGATCCAATCCGGTGCCCGGCCACGGCCGTTTGCGCAGCTGCTTGTCCACCGCGTTGACGACCTCGGGCACACCGATTTTCAGCAGTCCCGGATCGGGCGCGGCGGCATCGGGATCCCCGGTCTGTCCCGCCCACAGCACCGCATGCCGTCCCAGCAGATGCGGCGGCGGCCCGCTGCGGCTGGGCGGCGTCGGCCCGAACAGCAGCACGGTGCGGGTCCCGAACGCCGTAGCCAGATGCGCGACCCCGGTGTCGCCGGACACCACCAGCGCGGCCTCGGCGACCGTCGCGGCCAACTCGATGAGATTCTGCTGCCCCGCCAGCACCCGATTCGGCGAGAGCCCGGCCCGCGCGGCCACCCCGAGCGCGATATCGCGCTCGTTCTCGTCCCCGGTCAGCACCACTTCCCGCCCCAGCACCAGCAGATGCCGCACCACCGCGGCGAACCGATCCGGCGGCCAGCGTCGCGCCGGCGCCCCCGCGCCGATGTGCACGACCACGCAATCGCGGTGACTGGTGGTGGCGACCGGCGGCACCAGCCCGAGATTGCGGCGATCCGCGGTCATCCCGTCGGTCTCCAGCAGATGGCACCAGCGGTCCACATCGTGCATATCCGCCTCCCACTCCGGCCCGGCCAGCTCTGGGAAGGCGGGATTGCGATAGGTGAGAATGCGCTCGGGCCGCGTCTTGACCAGCTCCACGATCCCTTCGGCCCCACCGCTGTGCAGATTGACCGCGAGCGCGGGCGGCGTTCCGTCCCAGCGCATTCCGACCGGATCGGAGGTCGGCACCATCTCGTCCACGGAGGCGATCAGGTCCACGATGGGTTTCAACCGATGCGGCGCGGCGAGCGCAATGTGGTCCTCGGGTCGCGCCCTACGCAGCGCACGCAGGGCGGGGACCGCGGTGAGCAGATCACCCAGTCCACGTGCTCGTAGCACGAGTACAACCGCCACCTGAGATCTCCTAGCCGGTCACACTGCCCACAACGGGACGACCCTCCAAACGAACAATGGAGGGCCACTGGAGGGGGACTACCCGATGCCGACGCCGACGAAACACGTTCACGCCTGGTCGCGACGGTTCGATCTCGCCGCCGCCCGGCGAGTGGACTCAGCCGCCGCCCGTCGGCCCGGGATGCGCGCCCAGCCGTCTGCCGGTCTGGGGGTGCGTGAACCAGCCGTGCGCCTGCCCGGGCGTGAGTCGACCCGGACGCGGGCCCGACCCGGCGTGGCCCGAACTGGGCGTGGGCCGGGCTGGGCGTGGGCCCTACTGGGCATGCCCGCCATCTCACGGGGGTTCGGGGGGCGAAGCCCCCTGAGAGCCCCGAGAGTTGGGAAACTTGTACTACCGGATGTCGTAATCCGGGGTTGATCAACTACGGTATGGCGCATGGACTTCGTCTACAACCTGATGGTCGTGGCGCATTTGCTCGGTATGGCGGCGGTGGTCGGCGGGTACGCCGCTTCCCAGCCGCGGGTGTCGGAACTGATGGTGTGGGGCGCGCGGGCCCAGCTGATCACCGGCATCGTCCTGGTGGGGATGGCCGAGTCGATCGACTCGCTCGGCAAGGACCCGAACATGACGAAGATCGTCGTGAAGCTCGTTGTGTCCGTGGCTGTTGCGGCCTTCGCGGAGATGGGGCGCGCCGATGCCAAGCGCGGTAAGGCGGTGCCGTGGATGACCCACGCCGCCGGCGGCCTGGCCATCGTCAACGTCTTCATCGCCACGCTGTGGAGCTGACCGCGGCGTAGGACTTCGCCATCTCGGCGGCGACCACCGCCTGACCGGCCATGGTCAGGTGAATGCGGTCGGCGCTGAGCCAGTCCGGCCGCAATCGGGCCGGATGGGACCAGAATTCGGTGAGGATGGCGTCGTGGCGGGCGGCCACGCGGCGCACGCTCTCGGTGAAGCTCGCGAACAGCGGGCGCAGCGGCCGCAGTGCGCCGGTGAACGAGTCGGCCAGGGTGAACAGCGACAGCCGCGCGCCGGTTGCGGCGACGGCCAGGCACAGTTCGTCGAGGTCGCGTTCGACCAGGGCCACATCGGCGTTCTTGCGGAACAGGTCATTGCCGCCGCAGCTGACGTGCACCAGATCCGGCTGGAAATCGACCAGCCCCGGGAACTGTTCGGCGGCCACCTCCGGGATGGTCGCACCGATGCGCCCGGTATTGAGGTACGCCGTTTCCGAATGGGCGGCGGTCAGCCAGCGCGCCAGGCGATGCCCCCACGGAATGGGTTCGTAGCCGGTCACCGGGTCGCCGACGCCCGCCGCGGTGGAGTCGCCGATGATGGCGAAGCGCCGCCACGGGACCAGCGCCAGCAGCGCCTGTCCGTCCGAATCCGGCAGGCACATCGGATCATCGGCCTCGGTGCGCACCTCGGGATCGGTGATCACCTCGGTGTGGATGTTGTTGCGGGTCATGCGTTTACCTCCTCGGTACGAACGGGCAGGGCCGCGAGCACGGCGGCCGCGACCGCGATGGCGGCGCAGACGGCGAACAGGGTGTGGAAGGCGGCGAGCCCGTCCTCCGGATTCGCCGCGAACACGGCGGCCAGGATGGCCACGCCGAGCGCGCCGCCGGACTGGCGGGCGGTGAGGTTCATGCCGATGCCGGCGGCGAACTGCCGCGGCGGCAGCGAGCGCGCGGCCATGGTGGCCAGCACGGTGATGAGCAGCCCGATCCCGCCGCCACCCAGGATTCCGGCGGGCACCCACGCCGACCAGAACGCCGGGGTCGCATTCCAGGCATCGGTGCTCATAGAGAACGCGGACGCCGCGAACAGCAGTGCGCCCACGACGGCGAGCGGGCGGTTCCACTGTTCGGGCGCTCGCCCGGCGAGCACGGCCGTCACCATGGCCGCGATGGCGCCGACCGTCATGGCTCCCGCCGACGTGAGTACGGAGTAATGCCAGACGGCGTCGAGCCAGATCGGCCCGGCCAGCAGCCACGCGAACATGGTCGCGCCGAAGACGAAAGCGACCGCATTGACCAGCGCGTAGCGGCGATGCCGCCACAATCCGACCGCAATGGCCGGGCGCGGATGCCGCCGCGACCGCCACAGGGCCAGGGCCAGCAGCGCGAGTCCGCCGAGACCGCACGCGAGCGTGCGCCACGACCCCCAATCCCATTGCTGGCCTTGGGTGACCGCGGCGACGACGGCCCCGATACCGAGTCCGGTGGCGAGAGTCCCGACCGGGTCGGGCAATCCGTCACCGTGACGCACGTCCTCGGCGGTGAGGCTCCAGGCGACCGCGATGAGCGCGGCGGCCACGGGCACGTTCACCACGAAAACCGAACGCCACCCGAACCATTCGACCAGCGCCCCACCGGCGGCCGGTCCCACGGTGGCGGCGAATCCACCGGCGGCGGTCCACGCGGCCATGGCCACGCCGATGCGTTCGGCGGGCGTCACGCTGAGCACCACGCCCAGGCCCGCGGGAATCAGGAACGCCGCGGTCGCGCCCTGCGCGAAGCGTCCCGCAATGAGCCATTCGGCGCCCGGCGCGAGCCCGCACAGCAGCGAGGTGAGCGCGAATCCGGCCAGGGCGTAAAGGAATACGCGCGCCCGGCCCAGCGCATCGGCCAGTTGCCCGGCCGGGGTGAGGAAGGCGGCGAAGGCGACGGCATACCCGCTGACCACCCAGGTGAGGCCGGTCGCGGAGGTTTCCGGGAAATCGCGAGTGATCGCCGGGAAGGCGATATTGACGACGGAGAGATCGAGAAAGGCGACGAACGCCGCGCCGCAGGCGACCAGGAGCGCGCGGCGTGCAGTGCGGTCCGGTGGAGTCGGGGGCGGGGGAGCGGCGGGCGGGAGGTCGGCGGATGCGGCATGCTGCCGCGGCGTCAACTCGGTCATGGAACGACTTTCGAGGGAAGGAGCTGCGAGGCGAGGTCAAACTGTACGTACGATCGTTCGTTTTGTTGAAAAGTACGACCGATCGTGCTTTTTTGCAAGAGCTGGTGCCAGAATGGAGAAGTGCCCGAGCCCATGCCCACCGCCGAAGAGCAGATATCCGATCAGCGCCTGCTCAAAGGCGCCCGCGCCCGCGCCGCCATCGCCCGCCACGCCGCCGACGTGGCCTCCGCCGAGGGCCTCACCGGCCTGAGCCTGGGCCGCCTCGCCACCGACCTGGGCGTGAGCAAGAGCGGGGTGGCGACCCTGTTCGGCACCAAGGAAAAACTCCAGCTGGCCGCCATCGAATCCGCCCGCGAGGTCTTCATCCAGCACGTCATCGTCCCCGCCCTGAGCCGGGACAAGGGCATGCCCCGCCTGCGCGCCCTCATCGACAACTGGTTCGCCTACATCGCCGAGCCGGTCCTGCCCGGCGGCTGCTTCCGCGTCCAGAGCGCCACCGAATTCGACTCCCGCCCCGGCCCCGTCCGCGACGCCCTGGCCGCCGACCGCGCCGACTGGTTCGCCTTACTGGAGAAGGAAATCCGCCGCGCCCAGGATCAGGGCCACCTCACCGGCCACGACGCGCACGCCCTGGCCTTCCAGCTCGACGCCATCGTCGCCGCCGCCAATACCGCCGCCCAGATGGGCGAGGACTCCGCCCTCACCACCGCTCGCGGCATCGTCGACGCGCTGATCGGGGCGAATGCGTAATCGGTTCGCGGAGTGCAAGTTTGCATCGCGCGCGGGTGTGCAGTTTGCGTGCGATGCATGAATGCACGCTGTTCACAGGTGGTTTCACGTGGATCGGGGCGCGTACATGATGAGTGCCACACCGGCCAGGCAGATGAGGGCGCCGAGGATGTCCCAGCGGTCGGGACGGAAGCCGTCGAGGGCCATGCCCCAGACCAGGGAGCCGGCGACGAAGACGCCGCCGTAGGCGGCGAGGATGCGGCCGAAGTTGGCGTCGGGCTGCAGGGTGGCGACGAAGCCGTAGAGGCCCAGGGCGATGACGCCCGCGCCGATCCAGGCCCAGCCGCGGTGCTCGCGCACGCCCTGCCACACCAGCCAGGCGCCGCCGATCTCGGCGACGGCGGCCAGGGCGAAGAGCAGGATCGAGCGCAGCACCATGATCAACAATCTAGGACCCGGCCGGGCCGCCCTCATGCGCGACCCGGCCGGAATCTCAGCTGCCGTAGGAACCGGCCTCGAACAGCTGCTGACCCAGGTAGCCGCCCGGCGCGGGGACGCCGGGCGGAATGGCGTACACGGCCGAACCGACCGGTACCGTCCACTGGTTCAGTGCGTCGAATTCATTGAGCCGCACCTGAACCGGCAGATACTGCGCATCGATATCGCGCTGGAACGAGGCGAACAGCAGACCCGAATTCGACACCTGGCCCGGCGGCGGCGGATCGTCGTAGTTGTAGCCGCGACGCAGGAAGCGCTCACCATCGTGCTGGTGGTGGGCGCGCGCGATATGCGACGACGGCGGGATGACCGGGATGCCGTACTTGTCGACGGCGGTGAAGTCCGGGTCGTCGAACTCCTTTTCCCCGCCCAGCGGCGCGCCGTTGTCGACGCGGCGGCCCACGGTGATGGCGCGGGCATCGGCGTCGAGTTCGTCCCAGGTGTCGAGGATCATCTCGATGCGCCGCAACACCATGGAGGTGCCGCCCGCCATCCACGGCCGGTAGGAGCCGTCGTCCCACACCAGGCGATCGAAATCGATTGTGCCCGGGGCGATATTGACGGTCCCGTCCACCGAGCCCATGAGATTGCGCATGGTCTGCCCCTGGGAGGCATTGCGGAATCCTTGCTGCACCCACTTCACGGTGACCAGCGATTTCACGTGCTTGGACAGCACGCGCACCGCATGCGAGACGGTGGTCGCCTCGTCGGCGCAGATCTGCAGCATGAGGTCGGTGCCGCCGTAGGCGGGATCGAGACGGTCGATCTTCTCGAAGGCGGGCAAGGCTTTCAGCCAATGCGGGCGCAGATTCGACAGCCCCGCTTTGGCGAACAACTCCGGCCCGAACCCCACGGTCACGGTGAGCCGGGCCGGGCGCGCGGCCAATTCCGGTTCGGTGTCGGCGAGCGCGGGCTTGCCCTGGGTGAGCCGCGCCGCGTCATCGGTCCAGATCTTGAGCACACCGATGACGTCCTCGCGATCAGCGCCCTCGACCAGGTCGTAGCCGACGAACGCCACGTGATCCTGCGGATCGGTCTCGACCCCGGCCTGATGGGTCCCGTAGAACGAGACGGTCTCCTGCGCCGGATCCCGATCGTGCTCGCGATGGGTGAGAGTGGCCGCACCCCAGCCGATTCCGGCCGCTCCGGCCGCGCCCGCCACGACGGCGCCGCCACCGAGCAGACGCCGCCGGGAGAAGCCCTTGGGATGCGGTGTATTCGGCTCAGCCACCGTGGGCGGCATTGTCGGCGCTGGGCTCGTAATTCTCCTTGCCACCGGCGAAGTCGCGCACCTGCGCGGTGACGGTGGTGGTGGAGCCATCGGAGAAGGTCAGCGTGATGGGCGTCTCCGCGCCGGTCCGCAGCGGCTCCTTCAGCTCCATGAACATGAGATGGTCGGCGCCCGGCTTCAGCGTGGCGGAGCCGTGCGCGGGAATGGTGAGCCCGCCCTCCTTGGGGCGCATGGTCTTATCGCCGGTGGCCGAGTCGGCGACGACCTCGTGGATCTCCACCCGCGCCGACACCGGGCTGGACGCGGCGACCAGCTGCACCGGCTTGTCGCTGGAATTCTTCAGCTCGCCGAAGGCGGCCGACATGCCGCTGTCGGCGGCCTTGATCCACTGATCGTTCATGCTCACGCTGTCGGCGGCCTTACCGGCGGAGCTGCTGGAACCGGAATCCGAGGAACACGCGACGGGGAACACGGCGACGGCCGCGAGAGCGGCGACGGCGCCGAGACGGCGAGCGGTGGTGGCCGTACGCAGGCGGCCGAGAACAGACTTGGACACGAATCACTCCGAATCGTCGAAATAGACAGGGAATTCGCTCCGGGCGCGCGGCGCTAGGCGGGTGTGTTCAGCACACGGAAGGCGCCGGCTGCTACGCCGGAGTGAGGTGAAGAAGAGGATTCGTGTTCCGAGGCGGTCCGCGGCGTCCGATGCCGGGGCTCACCAGTAGCCGCCGCGCCATGGCCCGCTCATCGGCGGCGAACGCGCGCCCGGGTCGTTCCGGCGGCACCGGCGCGAGCCCCAGCGCGACAATGAATCGCCGCAGGCTCGTGATCGCCCGCCGCACCCCGGCTTCGGCCGCCGAGATGAGCATCGCGCCCACCGGAATGGCCACCAGGTGCGCGGCCAGCATGAGCGGCGTCACCGAGTGGTGATGATGCGTCGGCGAAACCGACAGCGCGACGTGCCCGATGGCTTGTCCGACCGTCAGCATCCCCATGAGCGCGGCGACTCCGCCTCGTGGCCGCACCGATCCGACCACCACCCCGATCAGCGCACACGCCGCGACGAGCAACGCCATCGACGAGCCATCCGGCGTGGTCGTCCCGCCGCCGAGGGCATGCGCGAAAATCGCGACCGCCCCCGAAGCCGCGCCGACCCCAGCGCCGCGCAGGCGCGCGGTGTGATCGGTCGGTGAGGGCACCCGAATATGCTACGACCGCGCGTAGTCGGTACCGCGCTCAGGTGGTATGACCGGCGTCTCTGCTTCGAACCGCCGTGCTTGTTCAGCTCCGGGGCCGATCTCCGCATGGCAGACGAGGCCGTCAACCATCACGTCCATGTCGGTCGGTTTGGGTAGCGTCGGTGCCGTGGAAATTGGGGAACGTATCCAAGAGCTGGCGGACCGGATCGTGGCGTTGCGGGACGCCTACTACCAGGGCTCGCCGCTGGTCGCCGACGCCGAGTACGACGCCATCGAGGACGAGCTGCGCGGGTTGATCGCGGACCGTCCCGAGCTCGCGCCCGATCCGAATCCGCTGGAGCAGGTCGGCGCGCCCGCGGTGCTGCACGCGCCGATCCGGCATTCGCGGCCGATGCTGTCGCTGGAGAAGGCGACCAAGCCCGAGCAGGTCGAGGCCTTCTTCAACCGATTCCCCGGGCAGTCCGTGGTGGTGATGCCGAAGCTGGACGGGCTGTCGCTGGCGCTGGTCTTCGAGGACGGGCGATTCGTGCGGGCCGTGACCCGAGGCGATGGCACCACCGGTGACGACGTGACCATGCTGGTGCGGGCGCTGGTCGACGGCGTTCCCGAGCGGATCGATGTGCCGGGGCGGGTGGAGGTGCGCGGTGAGGCGGTGATGCTGCGGTCGACGTTCGCGGCGTACAACACCGCGCACCCGGACAAGCCGCTGATCAATCCGCGCAATGCGGCGGCGGGCACGCTGCGGGCCAAGGATCCGGCCACGGTGGCCGAGCGGCGCTTGCAGTTCTTCGGCTTCGACCTGGATGCCTCCGCGGGCGGCGCGGCGGTCGATCTGGAGGAGGGGCTGCTGGCGCTGGGCATCACCGGCGCGCAGATGCGGCATTGCTCCGACGCCGAGCAGGCGCAGGCCGCGATTTCCGCGATCGAGAACGGTCGCAACGACCTGGACTACGATCTCGACGGCGCGGTGCTGCGATTGGCCGACCGAGATGCCTACGCGGCGGCCGGAACTCGATCGAGCTCCCCGCGCGGCGCGCTGGCGTTCAAGTTCGCCGCCGAGGAGAAGACCACGCTGCTGCGCGAGGTCATCTGGGATGTCGGCAAGACGGGCAAGATCGTCCCGGTCGCCTGGCTGGAGCCGGTGTTCGTGGGTGGCACGACGGTCACCAAGGCCACACTGGCCAACCAGGAAGTGATCCGCGCCCGCGACATCAAGGTCGGTGACACGGTTTTGGTGCGCCGCGCCGGCGATGTGATCCCGTTCGTGGCGGGCGTGCTCGACGCCGCCAAGCGCACCGGCGAGGAACACGAGATCGTCCCGCCCACCGCCTGTCCCTCCTGCGGGCAGCCGGTCACCGAACAGGGCAACAGCCGGGAGTTGTTCTGCACCAACGTGTCCTGTCCCGCGCAGACGGTCCGCAGACTCATCCACTGGGCCTCGCGCGCGGCCGCGGACATCGACGCCATCGGCCCGGTATGGATCGAGCGCCTGGCCGAAGCGGGCATCCTCACGAACCCGTCGGACTTCTACACCCTGACCAAGGAGCGCCTGCTCGAATTCGACCGCGTCGGCGAGGTCTCGGCGCAGCGCATGATCGACTCGATCGATGCCAGCCGCTCCGTCGGCCTGCGCCGCGCCCTCATCGGCCTGGCCATCCCCATGGCCTCCGACGGCACCGCCGCCCGCCTGGCCCGAGCCGGCTTCGGCTCTCTCGAGGAGGTCGCCGACGCGGGCGAGGAACGCCTGGTCGCCGTCGACGACATCGGCGCGAAGGTCGCCGCCTCCCTGGTCACCCACCTGACCCGCCTGCGCCCGGAACTCGAGCGCCTGCGCGCGGCGGGCGTCTCCCTGGACGTGCGCGAGGAAGACCTGCCCCCGGTCGTCGCCGCCGGCGCGCCGCTGGAGGGCAAGACGGTGGTGATCACCGGTGCCATCAGCGATCCGCGTTCCGGCGAGAAGGTCGCCCGCCCGGCCTTCCAGCGCCTGTGTGAGCAGGCGGGCGCGACGGCGGCCTCCTCGGTCTCGGCGAATACCGACATGCTCATCACCGGCGCGGGAGTCGGCGACAGCAAGCTGACCAAGGCGGAGAAACTCGGCGTCGAGGTCGTCGACCAGGGCGAGATCTGGAAACTGCTGATCGCCGCCAACGTGGTCTAGGGCGGGGCGGTGTCGGCGTGGACCCATTGAAGTAGACCGATTGGTTTACTAGGCTCTGTTCATGACCACGCCGACCGTCCTCACCGAACGCAGCGGGCACATCCTGACGATCACCCTGAACCGTCCGGACAAGCTCAACGCCTTCGACTTCCCGATGCTGCGCGAACTGGCCGAGGCCTACACCGAACTCGCGAACGACAAGACCCTGCGCGTCGGCGTCCTGCGCGCCGAGGGCCGCTACTTCACCAGCGGCCTCGACCTCGCCGCCTTGGCCCCGAAGCTGCCGCAGGAGGTTCTCTCCCGGCTCAATCCTTTTCCCTTCGAGCTGGTCCGGGGCCTGGTGCCCAAGGGCGGAGTCGATCCCTGGGGCATCACCACCCCGCTGTGCCGCAAACCGATCGTGACCGCCGTCGAAGGCCGCTGCTTCACCCTCGGCATCGAACTCCTCCTGGCGGCGAGCATCAATGTCGCCGACACCTCGGCCACCTTCACCCAATACGAGGTCAGCCGCGGCCTGTTCCCCTTCGGCGGCGGCACCGTCCGCTGGCCGCTGGCCGTCGGCACCCACAATGCCAACCGCTGGACCCTCACCGGCGACGAGTTCCCCGCCGCCGAAGCCCACCGCATCGGCCTGGTCCAGGAACTCACCGAACCCGGTCAGGCCGTGCCCAAAGCCCACGAAATCGCCGAAACCATTGCCCGCCAAGCCCCTTTGGGCGTCGAAACCATCCTCCGCAACGGCCGCCTCGCCCAGGACAAGGGCGCCGCGAAGGCCATCGGCAAGATCCGCATGGAATTCGCCCGCATCCTGACGACCAAGGACCTCCGCCGCGGCTTCCAAGCCTTCAAGAACCGCGAACAAGCCCGCTTCGAGGGAAACTGACTGCTCAGGTTCTAGCGGTCGACTCTGCCGGTAAGGCCGCCGATCCGCGTATCGCGATTATCGGCGGAGATCACCGCGCAGAGGGTGCCACCGCTCGGCACCATCCAGTAGCCCAGATGGCTGTTCCTCGACAGGATTTCGCTCAGCTGCCGTTTGCAGAAGCCCCAGGCGTCGAGCCCCCCGGCGGGATCCCGCTCGATGGCGGAGTCGTCCGCTTCGAGGATCACTTCGCCGTAATGCGGTTCCGAGCACGGCTTCAGATGTACCGCTTCGTCGAATCGAGCGCTGTAGTCCCAGCAGTCGCCGGCCTGGAGGTATGTATGGTCCTTGGACCCGCCGTCGTAGTAGTACAGCACCACCGCGCCGACCATGAGCGCGACTGCGGCGACGAGTGTTACGACGGCGATGGTGAGGATTCGCATGGTTGTTCCGACGGCGGTGGTGAGGATTCGCATGGTCAATATCTCCAGTTGTCCTGTACGCCAACCGAAATGGTGTGCCTATCCATCCGAGCTCATTTCGGCGGGGTGGCGGGTCCGCTGACCGAAACGGTAGCCGACGGGGATTCCCGCGGCAGGGGCTTGGTCACCACGGGGAAACTCACGCGAGAGTTCCCGACCGGCGCGGGCGGCGGATGACCCGGAAACACAACAAGGCCGGCAACGACCAGCGAGACCGCTGCGAAAACGCCGGCGACCGGTCGAATGAAGTCCGGCCACAGCTCGCGCGCCGACCGCGCCACCGATCCGGATATATCAGGCATGTTCCGCTCCCTACCGCGCCGGAGCCTTCACCGATCAGTCGCCGGGCAGACAGCATCCGTTACAACCGGAGCGAAGTCCAACAGGCGTGAATCTCCATCACCAACAGCAAGTTTCGAGGAAGCCGACCTGACCGTAGAGAGTGCATTCGCGCACTATCGCGGCGCGTGTCTCCCGGCCCGATCCGGCCGTACAGGACCGTTCGTCCAGAGGGTTGTGCAATGCCGGCGCGGGTCACTCGTCTGGCAGCAAGTCTGGATCCAGTTTCGCCCTCGCACCGAGCACCTCGATACCGATAATGACACCCTCGGCGTTGAGATCGAGGTTGACCATGCCTCCGATCGCAATCGGATCGACCGGAACCATCTTGGTCACACCGCCGGGCGGAATCTCTTGCGTCAGGTAGATGTACGCGGCGTCGGCTACTGGGTCGTAGGTGACTCTGGGTGCGATCATGCTGACATCCTGTCAGCACTCTTCGTCCTACGTGCGCTCATGCCGCATCGCGTGCGCCTACCGGTGCCGCCGAACCTTCGGTGCGGAGATCAACAGCGGAGTGGTCGGCTAGAGGGACGAGTGATTCCGGAAGGCATCGATGATGAGTACGGTGCCGAAGAGCAGGAAGAGGGCGCGAACCGATAGGGGGCCGAAGCGGCGGAGTCCTCGGACGAGGGCGCGGTAGGAGCGTTGGGCGCGGGGGGAGGTGCGGGTTGCGGTGAATAGGACCAGGATTGGCGGCAGCAGGGCGATCAGGCAGTATGCGGCTACGATCAGTGGCCAGAGTGGGGGTCTTGGTTCTCGGACTGTGAGCATTGCCAGGGCTGCCAGGTAGGGGACTGCCGTGGGGGCCTGGCCGAGGCCGACGCCCGCTCCGATCAAGCCGAGCATCCAGGGTCGGCGGCGTGCTTCGACTGCCCAGGGTGGTGTTGCGCCTGTGGTGGCGACCGGTAGTCGAATGGCCCCGAGGATGACGAGGATTGCACCGACGACGAGTTCTCCCCAATAGCGAACAGTCGGCGTGATGTCGAAGGCGACGAGGTCGGTCAGGAAGCTCAGCCCGAGTACGGTGCAGATTCCGAAAGCGGTTGTGACAGTGAAGATTCCTGTAATGAAGGCCAATGCTCCCGGTACCGGGGAGCGACGGCTCAGGCGGCTGTCGACGACCACCGCGGCGGTGATCCCTATGTTCAGGACGTGGAGGGAATCGAGGAAGGCGAACCCTGCAAGTGCCAGTAATAAGGTCAACATGACCCTACCGACCATACGGTAGGTAACGATTCGGTCTGGCAGCACGGTGTGCCGGCCTGCTGTACGGGCGTCTCCACAAGATCTTCACAATCGATGCAACGCATCTCCACGCCGACCTCATAGGGTCACCTGCATGGAACACAGCCAGCAGCGCACCGGGCGACGGATTCTGGTGGTGGAGGATGAGCCCACCATTGCCGAATCCGTGGCCGCTCGGCTGCGTGCCGAGGGGTTCACCGTGGATCTCGCGCACAATGGGCCCGCGGCCGTGGCGGCGGCGGAGGATCTGGATCCGGATCTGGTGGTGCTCGATGTGATGCTGCCCGGATTCGACGGGCTCGAGGTGTGCCGGCGGATCCAGGCTCGGCGGTCGGTGCCGGTGCTCATGCTCACGGCGCGGACGGATGAGACCGATGTGCTGGTGGGGCTCGGGGTGGGGGCGGACGACTACCTGACCAAGCCGTTCTCCATGCGGGTGCTCACCGCTCGCGTGCACGCGTTGCTGCGGCGGGTCGAGCGGACGGCCGAGTCGGGAGCGACCCTGGTCGTGGGCGACCTACGCATCGATATCGATCAGCGGCGGGTGTGGCGGGCCGATGCCGAAACTCAGCTCACGCCATTGGAATTCGAGTTGCTCGTGCATCTGGCGCGGCGGCCGCGGACCGTGCTGGCCCGGGAACGACTGCTCAGCGAGGTGTGGGGGTGGGCCGACGCGTCGGGCACGCGCGCCGTCGATTCCCACGTCAAGGCCCTGCGCCGCAAGCTCGGCGCGGATCTGATCCGCACGGTGCACGGCGTCGGCTACGCCCTGGAGGCGCGATGACGCCGGAGCGGGGACGAGCGCCGAGCACGAGCGAAACGCTCCCGTTCAAGGTCCGCGTGCGCGCCGCCGCCGACAAGCTGTCGGCCTGGTTGCCGCGGCCGCTCGATCGGGTGCGGTCGATCAAGCTGAAGCTGGCCATCCTCATGGTGGGCTCCGGTGCCGCCGCGTTCGGATACTTCGGCTGGCGGATCGGGTGGCTGCCGCAGACCACCACCATCGGCGCCATGCTCATCGCGCTGGTGCTGTCGCAGATCCTCGCCCACGGCATGACATTGCCGCTGCGGCAGATGACCGCGGCCGCCAAACGCATGGCGCAGGGTGACTATTCGCATCGGGTGCTCGCCACCTCGCGCGACGAGGTCGGTCAGCTGGCCGAGGCCTTCAACCAGATGGCCGCCGACCTGGCCGCCGCCGACCAGCAGCGCCGCGACTTCATCGCGAACGTGTCCCACGAACTGCGCACTCCCATCACGGCATTGGGTGCGGTGCTGGAGAACCTCGTCGACGGCGTCGCCGAACCCGATCCGGCCACCCTGCGGACCGCGCTCGCCCAGACCGAGCGCCTCAGCCTGCTGGTCTCCGAACTCCTCGCGCTGTCGAGCATCGAAGCCGGTGCGGTGCGCCTGGACCTGGAAACCACTCCGCTGCAACCCCTGCTGAAGGAGGTCGTCGCCGAAGCCGAGGTCATGGCGGCCGCCGTCGACCGCCCCGTCCGCTTCACCACCCACCTCGCCACCCCCGGCCTCACCGTCCGCGCCGACAGCGCCCGCCTGCACCAGGTGCTGCTCAACCTCCTCGACAACGCCACCCGCCACGGCCCCGCCCACGGCGAGGTCCGCATCGAAGCCCACGCCCGCGGCGGTCATGTCGTCATCGAAGTCCAGGACGAGGGCCCCGGCATCCCGCCGGCCGAACGCGCCCGCGTCTTCGAACGCTTCACCCGCGGCCGCACCAGCAACGGCGGCACCGGTCTCGGCTTGGCCATCGCCCGCTGGATCGTCGAACTGCACGGCGGCACCATCGCCATCGCCGACCCGGGCTCCCGCATCCGGGTAACCCTCCCCACCTCCTGAAACGACATACCCACAACCACCTCTCGGCCCCATCCGGCCGCCGGGACGGTCCCGCACACGCAACGGAGAACCCATGCCCGACAACCCGACCCCCACCGATCCGGCCCCGACCCCCGCCGGTCCGGCCGATCCGGTCCCGGCCCCGCCGGCCCGCCCGAAGCGCAAACGCCCGCCGGTCCTGCCCATCCAGCGCATGACGCCCCGCGGCTCGGCAGACGCTCCGGCCGGACTCGTCGCAGCGGGGCAGCACAGCGGAACAGCCACGGACCCGGCGAATTCCGAAGCGGCGGCAGCGGTCTCGGAAACTGTGCTGGCGACCCGCACCGGCTCGGCGGTAGCGCCCACGCCCCTGGCACAGACGACCTCGGCTCCCGCTGCGGGTTCCACCACTGTCGCGGTAGCCGAGCCCGGCGGCGATCCGGTCGCGACCGCGAGAACGGCCGATACCGGCTCTGTCGCGCCACGCCAGGCGAACTCGCCGGCCGCGGCGCACGGCGGCAATGGCAACGTGTCCCAGGATCTGTTCGGCTTGGCGCCCTACCCGAGGGCGCCACTGCCACCGCGTGTCCCGCCGCGATCCATGCGCGTACCCCTGCCACGTGGCGCCTTGCTCGCCACCGCGCTCACGGGAATCGCCGCCGCCGTATTCATCCCGCTGGACCGCCCCGGCATCGGCTGGCTCCTGGCCGGTTCGGCGACAGCGGGCGCGGTGTACACGGTGGACCGTATGGCCCGACGCGCCACCCCGACCGACGCCACGGCGGATGGTTCCCCGGCCGAGGCCACGCCGGACAGCCTTCCGACTGCCACTACGCCGAGCGGTTCGCCGGTCGCTGTCGCATCGGCCGGCTCTCCGGCCGTGGCCGGCGTGGCTTCGACGAGCTCTGAAAATTCAAGTGGGAACCCCGGAACCGGCGGGGCCGGTCGGGCACCCCGAACCCGTGGAGTCGCGCAGGGCGCCGGTGCGGGCGGTGGTTCCACCGCAGCCGATCACGAGATCAGCGAGACTCCGGGTGCGCAGTCGGCCGCGGACGAGCAGTCCGGTGAAGGGCCGCAAGGCTTGTCGGCCCGGCCGAATGCTCAGGCTGAGCATGGCGAGGAAGCTGCGGCCGGCGAACGGTCGGCCCGGGGCGCCGGTATCGGCGCCGGCGTCGCCGCGTCGGCCGCGCGGAATTGCGGGGATCCCGGGTCACTCGGCGCGCTGCGCCGGTGGGCGCCGTTGTGGTGGTCCGCGATTGCGATGGGGCTCTTGGGTGTTGGGGCTGTGCGGGCGGCGGAGTGGTTGTTCGTGCTGTGTTTGCTCGGGGCGGCGGTGGCCGGGTCGCTGGCGGTGGTCAGGCGGTCGGTTTATGGGCTGGTGTTCGACATGTTGGCGGTGCCGGTGTCGGCGGTGATGTCGGTGCCGTGGCTGTATCGGGGTGTGCAGCGGGTGCGGGGGCGGCGGGTGTCGTCGGTGCAGCGGGTGGGGTGGTCGGTGGTGGCGACCCTGGGGGTGCTGGTGGTGTTCGTGCCGTTGCTGGCGGGGGCGGATGCGGTGTTCGCGCGGCTGGTCGAGAGTGTGATGCCGGAGTTCGAGGTGGACTCGGTGGTGCGGTGGGTGTTCGTGGGGATCGTGGCGGGGCTGGGGGCGGCGGGGGCGTTGTATTTGCTGGCGGGGCCGCCGCCGGCGGCGGGGGAGTCGGATTCGGTTGCGGGGCGGCTGGTTCGGAAGCGGTGGTCGCGCATCGAGTGGGGGTTGCCGATGGGGGCGTTGACGCTGGTGTTCGCGGTGTTCGTGGGGACGCAGCTGGCGGTGTTGTTCGGCGGGGCGGAGTATGTGCGGCGCAATGCGGATCTCACGGTGGCGGAGTACGCGCGCAGCGGATTCTGGCAGCTGTCGGTCGTCAGCATGCTGACCCTCGCGGTGATCGCGGTGGTGCAGACGTGGGCGGCGCAGCAGGAGGCGCGGGATCGGCTGTGGCTGCGGGTGGCGGTGGCGGCGGTGAGCGTGCTGACGCTGGTGATCGTGGCCTCGGCGCTGCATCGGATGTGGCTGTATCAGCAGTCGTTCGGGTTCACGGTGCTGCGGCTGCTGGTGGAGGTGTTCGAGGTGTGGATCGGGGTGGTGTATCTGCTGGTGCTGGCCAGTCTGGTGCGGTTGCGGCGGCATTGGGTGCCGCGGGCCGCGATCGGTGCGGGCGCGGCCACGCTGCTGGTGCTGGCGGTCGTGAATCCGGAACTGCTCATCGCCGACCGCAATATCGATCGCTGGCTGGCGGGCACCACCGTCGCGGTCGATCCGGGCGAGGAGCAGTACACCGGTAGCCGGGAGACCAAGCAGGACCTCGACATCGACTACCTGCGCGGGCTGTCCACCGATGTCCTGCCCGCCACCGACCGGCTGCCCGAACCGCAGCGCAGCGCGATCGAGAACGCCATCCGCCACGGCCTCGAGGACGACACCTGGCAGGGCTGGAACCGGTCGCGCTCGGCGGCCCGCTGAGCTCGTACCCACCTGGATCGCCGAGATGGTGCGCCGCAAGGGCGAGTAGCCGGTCAGCCGCGCAGCCGCGCCAGCAGCTCGAGTGCGGTCTCCAATGTCGCGTCGGCCGAGTCGGCGACATACATCAGATCGATGAAGTAGTCGTCGAATCCGGTGTCGGCGGCGACCTGTCCGATGGTGTCGGCGACCAGACCCATATCGGTGCCCGCCGCGACATTCACGCGCAGAATCGTGGAGATGGCCCGCGGATCCCGCCCCGCCGCCTCCGCCGCCTGATCGATCACGGCGCGCAGTTTCAGCAGCTGCTTGCCCCAGCTGGGCGGTCCGGGCACGGGCACGACCGGCAGCCACCCGTCACCGCGGCGGCCGATGCGCGCCAACCCCTCGGCGCTGAACGCGCCCAGGTGAATCGGCGGCCGCGGCCGCTGCACCGGCTTCAGCTCGCTGCGATGCTCGGGCACGGTCACGAACCGCCCCTGATACGAGGCCGGATCGGTGGTCCAGATGGCTTCCAGCGCATCGAGAGTCTCGTCCAGCCGCGCCCCGCGATGGGTGAAGGGCACCCCCGCCGCCTCGTATTCCTCCGGCGACCAGCCGATCCCGAATCCGGGCACCAGCCGCCCGTTACTGGCCACATCGAGGGTGGTCAGCGCCCGCGCCAGCGCGGCGGGCCGGTGCAGCGGCGCGATGAGCACATTGGTGCCCAGCCGGACTCGTTCGGTCACCGCGGCGGCGAGCCCGAGCACCAGGAACGGATCCAGCACGAGATTGAACTCGCCGGGAATGGTGTCCTTGCCCGCGTACCCGACCTTCGGATCGGTGGCCGCGATCAGCCGCTCACCCACCCAGAGGCTGTCCGCGCCCGCCTTTTCCAGCTCGATCGCCAAACGCGGGATCTGTGCGCCTTCGCGGGCCTGCGGACCGTGCTGGGGAAGAGAGAAGCCGATTTTCACGTCTTCCTGGATACCAGACGCCGGTAGCGCGGCCCGCCACGGCGGCCTGCCCATTGACGCAAGCATGATGGGATCGTGAGCGAACATAAAGACCGCATGCTGGCCGGCGAGCTCTACCGCGACAATGATCCCGACCTCGTCGCCGAGCGGCTGCGCTGCGGGCAATTGCTGGACGAGTTCAATGCGACCGGCGCGGGGGAGGACGCGCAACGCCGCACCATCCTGGAGGATCTGCTCGGCGGGATCGGGGCGGGCTCGTGGATCATGCCCCGCTTCCAATGCGATTACGGATACCTGATCCGCCTGGGCGACAACAGCTTCCTCAACTACGACGCCATTCTGATGGACTGCGCGCCCATCACCATCGGCAATGACGTCTCCATCGGCCCGCGCGCCCAGCTGCTGACCGCCCTGAACCCGATGGCGGATCACGAACTGCGCCGCCAGCGCTGGGAAACCGCCGCCCCCATCACGATTGGCGACAATGTGTGGATGGGCGGCGGAGTGATCGTCTGTCCCGGCGTGACGATCGGCGCGAACACCGTCGTCGGCGCGGGCAGCGTGGTCACCAAGGATCTGCCCGAAAAGGTATTCGCCGCAGGCAATCCCGCCCGCGTCATCCGGGCCCTGTGAATCTCGCGAAAGTCACTGTCCGGCAACAGTTCAACGACTGTCACGCTGCACAAACCCGGCGGCGGAATTCGAATCCGTTGCCATGGTGACAGGATGCCCGGCGGCCCGCTACCGTCTGAGACAACGCGCCCGCGTGGTGGCGGGCCGCATCGGCAAAGGAGCCGAATCATGGCGCATCCGCACGAGTTCTCGCCGACCTCGCCCGCCCCGCCCGCGCGCGGCGTTCCGCTGCCGCCGAATGCGCGGTTTCCGCTGCAACCGGTGCGATACCCGCGCATCCGCCTGCATCGCGGCATCGGAATCACGATGAGCGACGGCACGATTCTCTCCGCGGACATCACCCGCCCGGCCGACCGGCACGGCAATCCGGTCGCCGATCCGCTGCCTGCCGTCATAACCCTCACGCCGTACAACAAGACGCTGATGACGCGCGCCAACCCGCTCATCAACGTCGTCTCCGCGTTCGGGCCGCTCATCTATCGCGTGGTCCCGCCGTCCGCGCACGGCCGTGCCGGTGGCCGGGAAATGCTGCGTGCCCTCGGCGGCGGCGCTCTGGAATCGGTGCGCGCCAGCCGGACCCTGGTCTCCCGCGGCTACGTGCATGTCGCCGTCGACGTGCGCGGCACCGGAACCTCCACCGGCCGGATGGAAATCATGTCCGAGCGCGAACAGCGCGATCACCTCGAAGTCCTGGACTGGGTGCGCGCCCAGCCGTGGTGTGACGGCGACCTCGCCATGACCGGCATCTCCTACCTCGCCATTACCGCGCTGCAGACCGCCGGGCACCGCCCACCCGGGCTGAAAGCCGTCTTCGCGCTCGTCGGCTCCGAGGACCCCACCCGCGACATCATCCTCACCGGCGGCGTCCAATCCATGTTCACCCTCGGCTGGGTCGCCGGAGTCAACGGCATGAAATGGCTGCCGTCCATCCCCGGCTTGCTGAAATCCGGTGCCGCCCCGCGCTATCTGCGCGACCGCCTCGCCAGCCCCTTCACCCGCCTGTCCGATATCGCCGGCGCCATGGCCGACGACCAGCACCGCGAGCACTTCTACACCGACGACGCCCGCACCCGCCGCCCGAAGCTGGAGAACTTCACCGCCGCCACCTGGATCCACGCCGGCTGGCACGACGTCTTCGCCCGCTCCGCGCCCGCCCTGCACCAGCGCCTCCAACTCCCGCCCGGCGCAGCCCAACTCGTCGTCGAGGACGGCTACCACGTCGGCCCCGGCACCGGTTTCGGCAGCCCGGACCACCCGCAACGCCTCGATGAACTGCAGTGCGCGTTCTTCGACCGCTGGGTCAAGGGCATCGACAACGGCATCGACGCCTACGGACCGGTCACCGTGCGCCAGCTCGGCGGCGACTGGGTCAGCCGCGACGCCTACCCGCATCCCGCCGCCCAGGTGCACAGCTGGCAGCTGTCCGCCCACTCCAGCGGCACCGCCGCGCACGCCGCGGCCGACGGCTCCCTCGGCGGCGACCCGGACCGGTACACGCAGCGAATCCGCCTGCCCCGCAAGCGTCCCGCCATCGCCTCGCAGACCAGCAGCTGGATCCTCATGGGCCTGCCCACCCTGCTCGGCCGCGACTGGTCCATCGACGACCGCGCCCACGAAGCCGCCGCCGCGGCCTTCACAAGTCCGGCCCTCACCGGCGACCTGCTCATCTCCGGCCCGCTGAACCTGCACCTGCGCGTGGTCACCGGCGGCACCGACGCCTTCTGGGCCGTCACCGTCTGCGATGTGGCCCCCGACGGCGCCTCGACCGTCATCGCCCGCGGCGCTCTGCGTTCCACCCGCCGCGCCATCAGCGAAACCACCAGCCACTACCGCGACGGCGAACTGCTCAGCCCCGACCACCCGCTCACCGCCGAATCGATCCTGCCCGTCAAACCCGGTCTGCCGCATGATCTCGACATCGACCTCACCCCCACCGAAGCCGTCCTGCGCACCGGGCACCGCCTGCGCGTGGCCGTGGCCCGCACCAGCTGGCCCCGCTACTTCCTGACTCCCGCGGTCGCCCGCCACATGAGGGACCAGACCATCGTGCTCGACCCCCGCCACCCGAGCCACCTGACCTTCCTCGCCGCTCCGCTCGCCACGGAAATCGCGGAGGACTCAGCGTGACCGGTTCAGATCGGTGAGGAGACCATCGAGGGCCTCGCCCAGCGCCTCGGAATTGGCCGGGGTGAACCAGGTGGTGCGAATGCGCTCGTTGCTGCCCTTCGGGGTTTCGTGGTCGGCCGCGAGCTGGGGCAGCGAACGGGTCTCGTCGCCCAGGGACCGCCCGACACCCTGAAACAGGCTGCGCACATACCGATCCGCGTCCTCGGCGGCGACGCCGTGATCGGTGGCCCAGGACGCGAGCGTCGCGAGATACGAGTAGTGGGTGGTCAGCGTTCCCGTCAGCGCCGAGAACACATTGAAGGCCGCCTCGTCCGCGACCGGAACCACCCCGCCCAAGCTCTCGAAGAGCTCATCGATCACCGGGTGCGCGGGGTACGTCACCGTCACCGAACGACGTTCCCGGATGGCGGGCAGCGGGATGGCCCGCACCAGCGCGGCATCGGTGCCGAGGGCCGCGCGCAGATCGTCATTGGCGATGCCCGCCATCACATTCACCACGATCTTGTCCGCGTCCACCCGCAGCCCGGCGAGCGCCTCGTGCCGGTCGTCGCGCCGCACCGCGATTATCACCACATCCGAACTGTCCACAACGGCTTGATTGTCGGCGCACACCCGCACACCCCGATACCGCTCGGACAACTCCGCAGCCGTACGGGCGCCACGCGGGGAGAGAAATACCTCGGCCGACTCGTCGCCCCCGTTCCGCAGCCCCGCGACGAGGGCCCGGCCGATCTCGCCGACCCCGATGATGCCGATGCGCTTCACTACCCGTTCCTCCATATGCTCGCCGATCGCGTATCCACAGCAGTGTGACCGTGATACCCGACCGCGGCCACACGCGCACCGCGGCGCGGGAGAGAGGACCGGCCGCACCACACGCCGCCTATCCGTGAAACCTCCACTGCCGCAATATGCCGCGCCGTACCGTTGAACAATGGAGCCGGTCCTCGTCACCGGTGCCGCCGGGGGACGACAAGGATCGACCGGCCGGCACCTCACCGCACAACTACTCGGCCGCGGCATCCCCGTCCGCGCCCTCGTTCACACCGATGACGGACGCGCCACCGTGCTGCGCGCGCTCGGCGCCAAGGTCGTCATCGGCGATCTCCGTGATATCGCCGTCGCCCGCACTGCCCTCGCGGGGACCCGTGCCGCCTACTTCACCTATCCCGTCATCGACGGACTGCTCGATGCCGCAGGCGCATTCGCCGTCGCCGCTCGCGAAGCCGGTCTGCGACGCGTGGTCGCCGTCTCCCAGCTCGCCGCCGGGCCGCATGCCCTCACCCCGCGCATGCGCCAGCACTGGGTGGCCGAGCAGATCCTCGACTGGGCCGGTATCGGTGCGGTCCACCTGCGCGCCGCCGTCTTCCACGAGAATCTCGCCCGCATCGCCGACACCGGGACGGGCAATACCCTCACCCTCCCCCATGGGACCGGCCGCTACCGAACTTCCGCTCGTCGCCGCCGCCGATGTCGCCCGCGTCGCCGCCGGCCTGCTCGCCGACCCCACCCTCGACACCGATCCGATCCTGCTGCTCACCGGCGATGTGCAGACCATCGGCGCGGCGGCCCGTACCCTCGGCCGCACCTACCACGACACCAGCCCCGACGCGTGGCACCGCTGGGCCCTCGAGTTCTACGGCAGCGGCCACGCCGCCGACCACCTCACCAAACTCTGGGAGATATTCCGCGTACTCGGCGAAGGCACCGGCCGCTACCAAATCACCCCCGCCATCGAGAAATACGGCGGTCACCCGCCGATTTCCCTCGCCGAGTTCACCACCCACCGCCCCGGCCACTGACCGCCGGGCTTTACCTCGCGAGTAATGGTTGCGCCGCCGCTCGATTCGTACGATCTAGGAATGCGCACACAGACGGCAGGCGACCTACTCCGGCATTGGCGAGTGACCCGGCGCCTCAGCCAGCTCGAACTGGCCGGTCGCGCCGAAACTTCCACCCGCCACCTGAGCTTCATCGAAACCGGGCGGGCCACACCGAGCCGCCAGATGATCCTGCACTTGTCCGACGAGCTCGACATCCCGCTGCGCGAACGCAACAAGATGCTGCTCGCCGCCGGTTACGCACCCGTCTACACCGAACCAGCCCTCGACACCCCGGCAATGGAACCCGTGCGCAACGCCATTCGACAGATCCTCACCGGCCACGAACCCCATCCGGCCCTCGCCGTCGACGCCGGCTGGAACATGGTCGATGCCAATGCCGGAATCGCCCTGTTCCTGGAGGGAGTCGATCCGCAGTTGCTCGCGCCGCCGGTCAATGCCCTGCGCCTGAGCCTGCACCCGGACGGGCTCGCGGGCCGCATCACCAATCTCCCGGAATGGCGCGGCCACCTCTTCGAACGCCTGCAACGCCAGATCGACGTCAGCGGCGCACCCGAATTGATCGAACTGCTCGCCGAATTGCGCGGCTACCCCGGTGGTGAGGATTCGCCCGGCCTGCCCGAACCCGATCAGGCCGTCGTCCCGCTCCGCCTCCGCCTCGACGGTCACGAGCTCGCCTTCATCAGCGTGACCACCGTTTTCGGCACACCCATGAACGTCACCGTCGCCGAACTCGCCATCGAAGCCTTCTTCCCGGCCGACGCCACCACCGCCGCGCTGCTGCGTGAGCGCATCGCCATCCAAACCGACTGATACGCAGTCCGTAACATCGGGCGAAGTGCGCGAGAATAAGCCGCTATGAGCGGCACGCAGCGCCTGACTCGCCTGACGGGCACCCACGCCGGCCCCCTGCACCCCATCGGGCGCAGTCACGGCTGGACCCTCAACCGCGCGGAACTGGCCGACGGGCGTTCGGTATTCGTCAAAGCCCTGCTCGAACCGCGAACGCCGGCGCCCGGCATCTTCCCCGCGGAAGCGGCCGGGCTGCGGTGGCTCGGCGAAGCCGTGCCCACACTGGTTCCCGAAGTGCTGGCCGTCGACGACACCATGCTCGTCCTACCCTGGCTATCTCCGGAAACCGCGACACCCGCCGCCGCCCGCCGGTTCGGCCGCGACCTGGCGACCCTGCACGCCGCGGCCCCGACCGCCTACGGCGCACCCTGGCCCGGCTTCATAGCCACACTGCCCCTGGACAATTCACCGACGGCGGGGGAGTGGGGCCCGTGGTACGCCGCGCACCGCCTCGCGCCGTACCTTCCTGCCGCCGCAACTCACTTGGGCCATACCGGAACTCGGCTGATCGAAGAGGTCATCGCCCGCATCGGCGATCTCGCCGGGCCATCCGAACCGCCCAGTCGCATTCACGGCGACCTCTGGTCGGGCAATATTCTCTGGACCGCCGACCGCGCGGTTCTCATTGATCCGGCGGCGCACGGCGGACATCGCGAAACCGATCTGGCCATGCTCGCCTTGTTCGGCGCACCCCACCTGGACGCGATCCTGTCCTCGTATCAGGAGCACACATCATTGAGTCCTGGCTGGCGCCGGCGCATTCCGCTGCATCAGCTTCATCCGCTGCTGGTCCATGTCGTCCTCTTCGGTGACTCGTATCGAGCCATGACTCTCGAGGCGGCCAGGGCAGCGCTCGCGGCGTAGTCCGAATTCCTCCGGCTTTCGCGGGCGACCATGGTCTGGCATATCAACATGGTCATATGCGCATCTAGGCATGTATGGTTGCATGTGTCGCGGCGCGCGGCGGATAAAGTGCCAGGATGCGGACGGAGCAGCGGTTGATCGACACTGTGGCCTGGGTGCGGATCGAGAGCGGGCGGATTCTGTGTGCCCGGCCGGCGGGGAAGGACGTCTTCTATATCCCGGGTGGGAAGCGGGAGGGGAGCGAGACCGATCTCGAGACGCTGGTGCGCGAGATCGAGGAAGAGCTGACGGTCGCGCTGGTCGAGGCGAGCGTCGCGCATGTCGGCACCTATGAGGCGGTGGTGCCGGAGGCCGTGGTGCGAATGGCCTGCTACACCGCGGATTACGCCGGGACGATCGCGGTGAGCAGCGAGATCGAGGAGATCGCCTGGTTCACCTACGCCGATCGGCCGCACGTACCGCCGGTGGATCAGCTGCTGTTCGACGATCTGG
Source organism: Nocardia sp. NPDC127526 (assembly GCF_042672265.1). NCBI lineage: Bacteria > Bacillati > Actinomycetota > Actinomycetes > Mycobacteriales > Nocardiaceae > Nocardia > Nocardia sp. NPDC127526. The sequence goes on from NZ_JBHXVO010000052.1 coordinate 24,864, forward strand.
TGACGGACGGCCTGCTCGCCCGGTAGCGCGAATCCCCAGCGTGCGGGCTATTTGTTAACGCTAGTAACTAGAACGGGTTGCCCCGCGCGATCAAAGGCTGGCGTCGATAGTCTGGTTTGAATGTAGAACATGTTCTAACGTGGTGAGCACAACGTTTCCAGTGCCGGGAATTAGTTAGAGGAGCCCACCACATATGCGTACCGAGATCTGCGACCGCCTCGGCATCGATGTCCCCATCTTCGCCTTCACCCACTGCCGCGATGTGGCGGCCGCGGTCAGCAATGCCGGCGGGCTGGGCGTGCTCGGCGCGGTCGGGTTCACCGCCGAACAGCTCGAGGTCGAGCTGGCCTGGCTCGATGAGCACGTGCACGGCGTGTACGGCGTGGACCTGGTCATTCCCTCGAAGTACGAGGGCAAGGGCGTCGACGGCCTGAGCCCGGAGGAGCTGGAAGCCAAACTGGCCGAACTGGTTCCACAGGGGCACCGCGATTTCGCGGAGAAGCTGCTCAATGATCACGGCGTGCCGCACCTGCCGCCGGAGGAGCACCACAACCAGCTGCTGGGCTGGACCGCCACCACGGTCGCCCCGCAGATCGAGGTGATCCTGAAGCACCCCAAGGCCAAACTGGTCGCCAATGCCCTGGGCACCCCGCCGGATGACGTGATCAAGCAGATCCAGGACTCCGGTCGCCTGATCGGCGCGCTGTGCGGTTCGGTCAAGCATGCGCTCAACCACAAGCGCGCCGGGCTCGACTTCGTCGTCATGCAGGGCACCGAGGGCGGCGGCCACTGCGGCGAGGTCTCGTCGCTGGTGTTGTGGCCGCAGGTGATCGACGCCATCGGCGATATGCCCGCGCTCGCGGCCGGCGGTATCGGCAACGGCCGCCAGGTCGCCGCGGCCATGGCCATGGGTGCGGCCGGCGCCTGGACCGGATCCCTCTGGCTGACGGTGGAAGAGGCGAATGTGCCCCCCGCCCAGATGCAGACCTACATCGACGCCACCAGTCACGACACGGTTCGTTCGCGTTCCTGGACCGGCAAGCCCTGCCGCATGCTCAAGAACGACTGGACCGACGCCTGGGAAGCCGAGGGCACCCCGGACCCGCTGCCCATGCCCTTGCAGATGATGGTCGCCCTCGACGGCGTCAAGCGCGGCCACCGTTACCCGGAGGCCGCCAAGGACGTCAACTTCAACCCGGTCGGCCAGGTCGTGGGCATGATGAACAAGGTCGAGCGCTCCACCGAGGTCGTGCAGCGCCTCATTGCCGAGTACCTGGAAGCCTGCGAGCGGCTGAACAAGCTCAACGAGGCCTGATGGCTCGCCCGGGATCGTCACGCCGAATCCTTCACTTGCGTGACGATCCCGGGCTCACCTCGTCATTCCGGCGTGGGGTTTGGCGGGCTAAAGACCCCTGCGCTCCGGAAGAGGCCCAAAGCACCCCGGTGGGACAGGACGGTGCGCCGCGCGCAGAAGGAAGAAACCCCCGGCGGGCCGCCCGCGCG
>NZ_JBHXVO010000053.1:0-8167 GCF_042672265.1 Nocardia sp. NPDC127526
CCCCCGAATGAATTGGGAATGGGGGCTAAGCCCCCAAACCCCCTTAGGCTCCGCCGGATGGGCCCCCGACCCGTCGGCTCCGCCTTGCCCCATCGGCTCCGCCTTGCCCCATCGGCTCCGCCTTGCCCCATCGGCTCCGCCTCGCACCGCCGGCTCCGCCTCGCACCGCCGGCTCCACTCGCACCGCCGGCTCCGCTCGCCCGCCTGGGTCCGCTCGCCCGTCCGGGTTCGCTTACCCGCCTAGCTCCGCTCACCGCCTGGCTCCGCCCGCACGGCCCGTCGGCTTGCATACCGTAGGGTGCGTTTCATGAAGGTAGGCCAGCTCGCTCCGAACTTCGAGCTTTCCGATCAGTCCGGCACCACGCGCTCGCTGGAGTCTCTCCTGGCCGGTGGGCCTGTGGTGCTGTTCTTCTATCCGGCGGCGAATACGCCGGTGTGTACTGCCGAGGCGTGTCATTTTCGGGATCTGGCAGGTGAATTCAAGGCGGCCGGGGCGAGTTGCGTGGGGATCAGCACCGACTCGGTGGAGGTGCAGGCCGGGTTCGCGGAGAAGCAGGGGCTGGGGTATCCGGTGTTGTCGGATGTGGGCGGGAAGGTGGCTGCCGAGTTCGGGGTGAAGCGGGGGCTGTTGGGGGCGCTGGTCCCGGTCAAGCGGACGACGTTCGTGATCGACCCGGATCGGACCATTGCGAAGGTGATCAACAGCGAGTTGCGGGCCGCTGTGCATGCGGATGAGGCGCTGGAGTTCTTGCGGTCGCGGGGGTAGTCCGGAGTGGCGTTGCCCGGCGCGCTGGTGGTGCGGGCATACGCTGGGGCTATGACTACGCCAGGCTCGGAGACTGTGCCCAGCGGGGATGCGCCGGGGCGCTCGCGTTCGTCGTTCGTCACGTGGCGGAATCGGATCATCGCGCTGGTGGTGCTGGCGGTGGTGGTGTGGGTGGCGTATCTGATCCTGGCGGCGTTCATTCCGCGGTGGTGGGCGCAGCGGATTGCCGAGATGGTGAGCGGGAGTTTCTCCAAGGGCATTTGGTACGGGTTGATCATCGGCATTGTTTGTACGGCGGTGCCACTTTTCTTGTTGTTGATCGCGGGACTCAGTTGGCGGAAACGGGGCGGTCCGTTTATTGCGGGGGCGGCGGCCGTGCTCGCCATCATTACGGCCATCCCGAATTTGATGACGCTGGCCATCGTGGTGGGCAACTCCAATGCCGCACACGCCGGTGAGCGCATTCTCGATGTCGACGCGCCCGCCTTCCGCGGCGCCACCCTGGTGGGCGTGATCGTGGCCGCGGTGGTGTTCTTGCTGGTGGCATTTCTCTTGGTGCGCAGGCGGATTCGCCGGCATCGTGCCGAGAAGCAGCGGGCGCAGCAGGAAAAGCAGCGCGTGTCGCCGGAACCTCCCGCCGCGCCGCCCAGCAGTGAGCAGCCCTGATACGCGCACGCGACACGCGTGATCGATGTCACGTCATTCGAGAACGCCGTGACGGACGAGCGAAATCGTGGCAAACTTTGACGTGCAAGTGACTTTTCGTTGATGCTCCGCTAGCTGCCGGTCTGGCCGACACAACTCGTCACTTGGCTGCTACGAGAGGGCTGGCACGGTGACCAAGTGGTTGAATCCCATTGAACAGCGAGCTTGGCGTACCGTCATAGCGTTGATGACCCGCTTGCCCGCTGCCCTGGACACCCAGTTGCAACGCGAGTCCGGGATTACTCATTTCGAATACTTCGTCATGACTCTGCTGTCCGAAGAACCGGGCCATCGGTTGCAACTGAGTGAGCTTGCGCAAAAGGCAAACGCATCGCTATCGCGCCTGTCGCACGTCGTTTCCAAGCTCGAACGCCTCGGCTGGGCCGAACGCGTGTCCATTTCCGGTCGCCGCGGCGCCCAGGCCGTCCTCACCGACGCCGGATTCCGCAAGGTCACCGAGGCCTCCCCAGGCTATCTGGAATGCGTGCACGGCTTGGTATTCGACGGCCTGGACAAAGAGCAAACCAAACAATTGCTCGAGCTCGGCGAAATTCTGGTGGCGCAGTTGGACAAGGGCATGAGCCGCGGCCTGGGCCGCTCCGGACGCCCCGTCTCGCACCTCGACGTCGACAACGGCGGCTAGCCGCCGACTCCGTCCCGACGCGAAAGGCGTTGCCGCTCAGCCCTCTTCGCCGAGCAGCCGATCGCCCCGGGCGAGCAGCACATCGGTGTCGAAGCAGGTGTGCGTACCCGTATGGCAGGCCGCCCCCTCCTGATCCACGATGAGCAGCACGGTGTCACCGTCGCAGTCGAGGCGCACCTCGTGCACGTACTGGGTGTGCCCGGAGGTCTCCCCCTTCACCCAGTACTGCTGCCGCGACCGCGAATAGTAGGTGCCCTTGCGGGTTTCCAGGGTGCGGGCCAGGGCCTCGTCGTCCATCCACGCCATCATGAGCACGTCGCCGGTCGCCCGTTCCTGCGCGATGGCAGCGAACAGTCCGTCGGAGTTGCGCTTGAGGCGGGCGGCAATGGCGGGATCGAGACTCACCGGACCACGATACCTTCGTCGCGCATGGCGTCCTTGACCTGCGGAATGGTGAGGTCGCCGAAGTGGAAGACGCTGGCGGCGAGCACCGCGTCGGCGCCCGCCTGCACGGCCGGGGCGAAGTCGCCGACCTGGCCCGCGCCGCCGGAGGCGATGACCGGGACGGAGACGGCGGCGCGGACGGCGCGGATCATGGGCAGATCGAATCCGGCCTTGGTGCCGTCGGCGTCCATGGAGTTGAGCAGGATCTCGCCGACGCCCAGTTCCGCGCCCCGGATGGCCCATTCGACGGCGTCGATGCCGGTGCCGCGCTTGCCGCCGTGCGTGGTGACCTCCCAGCCCGAGGGGGTCGGCGTGGAGCCCTCCGGAACGGTGCGGGCGTCCACCGAGAGGACGATGCACTGCGAGCCGAAGCGCTCCGACATGGCGCGCAGGATCTCCGGATTGGCGATGGCGGCGGTATTGACCGAGACCTTGTCCGCGCCCGCGCGCAGCAGGCGGTCCACATCCTCGACGGTGCGGACACCGCCGCCGACGGTCAGCGGGATGAAGATCTGCTCGGCGGTCCGGGTGACCACGTCGATCATGGTGCCGCGGTCGCCGGTGGAGGCGGTGACATCCAGGAAGGTGAGCTCGTCGGCGCCCTGGGCGTCGTAGGCGGCGGCCAGTTCCACGGGATCGCCCGCGTCGCGCAGGTTTTCGAAGTTGACGCCCTTGACCACGCGGCCGGCGTCGACGTCCAGGCAGGGGATCACACGCACTGCCAATGTCATTGCTCTACCTCTCCTCGGACGTGATCGGCGGTCTCGCTGATCAGGTCCAGTAGTTCCTCGTGCACGCCGGGGGCGGCGGCCAGCACCGAACCGGATGCGATGGTCCAGTCCCGGCCCAGCAGATCGGTGACGACGCCGCCGGCGGCGCGCACCAGGGCCACGCCCGCGGCATTGTCCCAGGGGTGGTGACCGAACACCACGGCGCCGCCCAGCACGCCGGATGCGGTGAACGCCAGGTCGATTCCGGTGGAGCCGTGCATGCGCACCCGGCCGGACAGGCGGCTGAGCGCACCCAGCAGGTTGAAGCGGAAGATGCCCGGAATGCGGCCGGCGCCATCGATATTGAACGAGCCGAAGCCGATCATGGCGTCCGACAGCTTGCCGCGCTCCAGCGGGCGCATCTGCTGCCCGTTCAGATACAGCGGCCCGTCGGCGACGGCGGCGTAGCGCTGGTTCAGTCCCGGCAGCCAGGTCAGGCCGAGCACCGGCACGCCGTCCCGGACCAGCGCCAGCAGCATTCCCGAAAGCAGGTGTCCCGCAGAGTAATTGAACGTTCCGTCAATGGGGTCCAGCACCCAGGCGGTGCCGGTGGCGAGCTGGGGGCCGCCGAATTCCTCACCGTGCACCGGGAATCCGGTGCGCTCGTGCAGCCGCGCCGACAGGGTGCGCTCGAGTTCCAGGTCCAGTTCGGTGGCGAAGTCGTTGCGCCCCTTCTGGACCGCGCTCGGCGCACCGATGCCCTCCACGAAGCGTGGTGCGGCGTCGTCGAGCAGACCACTGGCGATACTGAGCAGCTCGGCGAGTTCGGCGGCCATCGGTGCTATCGAACCGCTGCGAGAGCTTCGGGCAGGGTGAACCGGCCCGCGTACAGGGCCTTCCCGACGATCGCGCCCTCCACGCCCTCCGGGACCAGCGTGGCGATGGCGCGCAGATCGTCGAGGGTGGAGACGCCGCCGGAGGCGATCACCGGCGCGTCGGTGGCATTGGCGACCTCGGTCAGCAGATCCAGATTGGGCCCGCTCAGCGTGCCGTCCTTGGTGACGTCGGTGACCACGTACCGCGAGCACCCGTCCCGCTCCAGCCGCTCCAGGGTCTCCCACAGATCACCGCCATCGGTGACCCAGCCGCGCCCGCGCAGCCGCCACTCCCCCTCGATGAGCTTCACATCCATGCCCACGGCAATCCGGTCCCCGTATTCGCCGATGGCACGGCGGCACCACTCCGGATCCTCGATGGCCGCGGTCCCGAGATTCACCCGCGCACACCCCGTGGCCAGCGCCGCCTTCAGCGACTCGTCATCGCGAATGCCCCCGGACAGCTCCACCTTCACATCGAGCTCGCCGACGACCTGCGCCAGCAGTTCCCGATTGGACCCCTTGCCGAACGCGGCATCGAGATCGACCAGATGCACCCACTCGGCCCCATCGTTCTGCCAAGCCAGCGCCGCATCCCGCGGCGACCCGTAGCTGGTCTCGCTGCCGGCCTCTCCCTGAACGAGGCGAACGGCCTCACCATTGGCGACATCGACGGCGGGTAGCAGCACAAGACTCACGCGAGCATCCTAGTGGTTGCCACGGGATGGCCCGCTATCGGCCCAGCTGCTCAATTCGGGCGGTTCCACCCTTTGGTACAGAACACGCCCGACGATCGAGGGCCGCGATCCTGTGGCGGCGCCTGACCGCAGGCCATGAACCAGCGCGATCGGCCCTGATCGTCGAAGACCTGTACCGCCGGGGTGGCGCGCCCGGCGGTGACCGGTTGTGAGCAGTTCCGCCACAGCGAGTCGTCGTCCTCGCGCTCCGGCTGATAGGTCCAGTCCAGCCAGAGCATGTCCAGCTCGGAGGTCGAGGAGACAAGTTCCGCCCAGGCGATCCAGCCGTACTCCGGATGGCGTTGGGCACGCAACTCGACCTGCCGCTCCCGGATGGGCGTGCCCATTGCGGTGCTGGGATCGCCGACGGTGACCGGCCGCACCGACGGGTCGGGTGTACGCCGCTCCCCGCACAACCCGTACATCAGCAGCGGTGAATTCGTGCGCGGTACATGCGAGTTCGCCGTTCCGGTCCAGTCGTCCCAGCGGAGGCCGACACCGGTCCCCGCGCCGATTCCGAGCACGGCCGCCACCGCGCAGGCCAGGGCGAGGCGCAGCCTCCCGTGTTCAGTCATCGGGCCGGTTCCAGCTGGTGCAGTTGTTCGCGGACCGCCCGGGCACCTGGAATTCCGCGGGCACGGATGCGCAGGCCCGGAACCAGCGGCGCCCGCCGTGCTGGTCGCGCGCCCGCACGCCCGGCGTTTGATGCACCCGATTGACGACGGCGCCGGGGCACCGCCGCACCTGCGAGCCTTTGCCGCCGGGGACATCGCTCCACTCCAGCCAGGCCGTGTCCCGGTCCGACTTGGGTTGTGCGAGATAGGAGTACGCGATCCACCCCACCGACTCCTCCACTTGGACGCGCAATTCGATCAGTTGGCCCGGGTGCGGACTGCCCGGCGGGCCGTATCCGACGTTCAGTTGCACGAATCCGACGCTGTGCTGGACGGATACCGATTCGGCGCAGGGCGGGACCGCCGCGGACTGTGCCGCGACCACACGCCTGGTCACCGCGAACCCCGCCGCCACCCCGGCCACGAGCGCCGCGACCACGGGTACCACGAGGACCCGGCGCAGTCCGGTCCACCGCTGCCGGGCCACGGGTGCGGCGAGCGCGACCGGCCGACCGGATTCCAGCACCGATTCCACTGTGTCGTCGTCGAGTTCGGCGTCACTCGACACGCTCCCATTCGGCCCTGCGGTCCCATTCGGCCCTGCGGTGCCGACGGCCACGACGGTTCGACGACGCATTTCCCGGCCGCGATCGGCTCGTGCGCGGCGACGTGATTCGTGCAGCCGGTTCCAGGCGGCCAGAATGGATTCGCCGACATCGAGCTCGGCGTCCGGAAAGGCTTCGTCCAGTTCACGGGCAAGGTACGCCGCCAGCCGGTGCGCGGTCTTGCGGTTCGCGGGCAGCGTCTCGCCCCGGAACCAGTGGTACACGCTGCTGGTCTCGCCCATCTCGCGCCACACGTCACCGCGCGTGATCCCCGCCAAGTCGACGGCCGCGGCGATCAGCTCACCGAACTCGCGCACCTCCCCGACCGCTTCCGCCCGCAGGTGCAGATCGGCGAGCTCGGGTGCATCCGAAGCACCACCCACGAGCGCAGAGCCTACGTGAAAAACCGCAGGCCACAAAGACTTCCATAGTTCGCCCACAGTGTTCCGCAGACCGGAGCCGCGCTCGGGCACGGTTCGATTGGAGACGCCGAAAGGCAGCGCTCGACCCGTGAAAGGAATCGTCTTGAAAACCAGCAAAATCCGCACCCTCGCATGGCTCGCCGCCGCGGTCACCGGATCAGCGGCACTGCTCACCGACACGGCCGCCGCCGCACCCGGTGGCGGCGCGGGCGGCGGCTGCTCGGTCAGCGCGGCCACCATGCCGGCGAGCGCACTCGTCGGCGACGGCGCGCGGCGCATCGCGACCCTCGACTTCGCGCGCATGTACGGCTCGGTGTGGACCGCTCAGGCCAACGGGCAGACCTATTACTGGGCACGCGGCAACTCCGACAACGGACAGGTCGGCTGGCTGTCCCTGACCGTCCGGTCCCCCGCCGGCGGCGAAACCTGCACCTTCCCGATCACCGGCGACGAGGGAACCGACTATGTCCGCACCGTCGCGGTGTCGACCACCTTGCCGCTGACCATCTGCCTGGCCCGCATGGACACCGCTGTCGCCGAGTGGCCCGAAAACTGCTGGAGCCGTTGATATGTCTTCGAACCCCACGCCGCGTAAGCGAGTTCAGCGTGCCGCGCCGCGGAGACAGCCGTCGAACCGCTCGCAATCCACCGCACCGGCCGCGCCGCCCCCAGCCGACGACCCGGCCGCGGTTCCATGGTGGAAACGCCCATTGACCTGGCTGGCCGGACTCTTGGTCCTGGTGATCGGCGGCTTCCTCACCACGCAATTCGAGACGATCGTGGGAACGACGCTCGGCAAACCGGCGGAGAAGATCGGCAGGGACATCATTGTCGAGGACCTCACGCAGGTTTTCGATCCGGCATCGAACTGGGTGGTGCCGGCGGGCGTCGACCCCGCCCCGCTGCTGTCGGTGAACGAGCTTCGTGCCGATTACGGTGTGCCGTGGCTGCGCGAGCACGGTGGCGTAGCGGTCGGCTCGATGACCTGGGAGCTGACAATCAAGGCGGAGCGATCGAGCGCAGTCGAGGTCGTCGATATCGTGCCCGTGCTGGCCGAACCCTGTAGTGCGCCACTGTCTTCTGGCTATGGGTACCTCGACGAACATGCCGAAGGCGCGACCGACAAGATGGTTTTGGTGACCGATGTCTCGGCGCCGCGGCCGGTCTTCGATCGACAGGGCGTGGATTCCACGGGCGACCGGATCGATGTTCCCTCCTTCTTCACTCAGCAGCGCATCAGCCTGCCCAAGTTGGAGCGGAATACCATCGCATTCACGACCAAGATCACCGACGGTCACTGCAAGTGGACCTACCGGCTCGACTACATCGCCGAGTCCGGGCGCGAATCGATGACGATCACCGCACCCGGCGGGAAGTCGTTCGAAGGCACGTCCGGGATGACGGAACGAACCGCCTACGACTGGGTCGTGCCCAACGTGTCCGAGGCCTGCGGCGAGGTCGAGCCGACCGTCCGGCCCCGGTGGGACCGGGCCGAACTGCTGGCCCGCGCGAGCGAGGACCTGTCCTGCTGGGGCGCGTCCTGACGTGCGGTGGGGGGGGCGCCCCCCCCCGCCCCCCCCCCCCCGCGCGCCGACCCCCCCCGCCAATTGCAAGACCTGGATCCCGCCGGGGGGCCGCGACAAGGG
>NZ_JBHXVO010000053.1:8177-21748 GCF_042672265.1 Nocardia sp. NPDC127526
AGAGAAGCAGCGGTCAGCTGGGCGGGGGGGGGGGGGGCCGCGCCCCCCCCCCCGGCCCCCCCGCGCTGCGAGCCCCCCACCGCGCTCGATTGCTGACCGATAGCAGCCCGGCGGGTCCCGTACACTCGGCGGCGTGAATTTCCGATCCGGGTCGCGCCGACGGCCGTCTTCGCAGCGCCGCCGGGCGTTGTTCGGGGGCGCTGTGGTGGCGATCATCGGGTTGGTTGTGGGGCTGGTCGCGGCGTGCACGCTGGCGGATCGGGTGGGGATTTCGGCCGGTGCGGTGGGGCCGGACGTGGTGGCGGCGGTCGCGGATAACGCACCCGCTGTCGCGGTGCCCGGTAGCGCTGAGCATGTCGCTTTCATCGGTCAGGCGCCGGCTTGCCGGAAGACGCCGGAGCAACCGGCGGCGCCGGTGCAGGCGGCCGCGCCGCATCGGGAGGATATTCGGCTGCCGTTGGCGATTCCCGATGCGCCGGTGTCGGTGATCGGCGAATGCCGGGAGTCCGGGGCGTTCGTGCCGATCGATGCGAGTGGGCCGCCGGTATCGCCCTTGGATCTGACTACGGTTTTGCGGATTTAGACGACCCACGCGGGACTGCCTTGCCCTGTGGCGGGTGGGTCGCGTTCGGCATGTCGTTTATTCGCAGTCGCGCGTCCGGGTGGGCGCGTGTAGTCAGGAGCACTTGTTTTCATGTCTGATCGTTCGAAGCGTCGTACCCGGAAGCCGTCTGCCACATCGGTTCCCACGGGGTTGCCCATCCGCAAGATCGGGGGCGGGCTGGCGGTTTTCGCTGCCGTCGTGTTGCTCGTGCTGGCCATTTCGCAGATGGTCGGCAAGAACGAGGAGGATGGCGCGCAGGCCGGAAAGGAGACCTCGCAGTCCGGCGACAGCGCGATGTTCGCGCAGCTGGCCGCGCTGGCGCGCCGGGATGCCAAGGATCCGATGGCGCGGGGGGCGGTGGACGCGCCGGTGGTGATGATCGAATTCTCGGATTTCCAGTGCCCGTACTGCAAGCAGTTCGCGCAGCACACCGAGCCGCAGCTGGTGCAGAAGTATCTCGACAGCGGGCAGTTGCGGATCGAGTGGCGGAATGCGGCGTTCTTCGGGGCGGAGTCGGAGCTGGCGGCGCGGGCCGCGTGGGCGGCCGGGCAGCAGGGGAAGTTCTGGGAGATGCACGATCTGCTGTTCGCCAATTCGCCGGCCAAGAAGAACACCGGGGCCTACACCGATGACAGCGTGACCGAGTGGGCCGGGCAGGCTGGGGTCGCCGATCTCGCCAAATTCCGGGCGGATCTGAATTCCGATGCGGCCAAGGCGGCGCTGAGCGCCGATGTCAACGAGGCGATCGGCATCGGGGTCAATTCCACGCCGGCGTTCCTGATCAATGGGCGGCCGGTGCTGGGCGCCCGGCCGGTCGAGCAGATGATGGCGGTCATCGAGTCGGGGCTGCAGGACCGGGGAGGCCAGCGGTGACCTCCGGAATCGGTTATGTGGCGGCGTTTCTCGGCGGTGTGCTCGCACTGCTGAGCCCGTGCAGCGCACTGCTGCTGCCGAGCTTCTTCGCCTATTCGTTCGGCTCCACCGGCAAGCTGATCTCCCGCACCGGAGCCTTCTATCTCGGCCTGTGCACCACCCTGGTGCCGCTGGGCGCGGCCGGATCGCTGCTCGGCGGCGTGCTGACCCGGCATCGGGAACTGGTGATCGCCATCGGCGGCTGGACCATCATCGCGCTCGGCGTGCTCCAGATCCTCGGCCGCGGTTTCGCTTTCGGCTTCGCGCAGCGCGGCATGGCCAAGCACAGCGGGTCCGAGAAGTCCGGGGCCGTCTATCTGCTGGGCATGGTGTACGGCCTGTCCGGCTTCTGCGTCGGCCCGATCCTGGGCTCGATTCTCACCGTGGCGGCGCTGAGTTCCTCACCGGTGCACGGTGGTTCGCTGCTCGCGGTCTATGCCCTGGGCATGGCCATGCCGCTGTTCGTCATGGCGATCCTGTGGGACCGTTTCGATCTGGGCCGCCGCCGCTGGCTGCGCGGCCGCTCCTTCGCCCTCGGCCGCCTGCACCTGCACACCACCTCGCTGATCTCGGGCGTGTTCTTCATTGGCGTCGGCGCCCTGTTCCTGCTCTCCGACGGCGGCAATGCCATTGCCGGAACCGTCAGCGCCGAAACCGGATTCGATATGGAGACCCAGGTGATGCGCCTGAGCGACGCCGTCTCGGATACGACGGTGCTGCTCCTGCTCGGCGTTGTCGCCCTGCTGGTCGCGGCCTGGCGGTTGCTGCGCTCCGACCGGTCAGCGACTGTGCCGCTCCAGGATTCGGTTGAGCATGAGGATGAAGTTGGCGCGCTCAGCGGCGGAAAAGCCGACCAGTAGTTCATCCTGCGCGACGGCCAGCCGGTCGTCGAGTTCCCGCAGATGATCGGCGCCGGAACGCGTGAGGCTCACGATATTCCGGCGTCGATCACCCGGGTCCGGACTGCGCGTCACGAACCCGCGATCGGTCAGCTCATTGACCGCCGCGACCATATCGCTGCGGTCGATACCCGTGCGCCGCCCCAGCTCCGCCTGGCTGTCCGGCCCGAACTCATCGAGCGTCGCGAGCAGCGCGTAGTGGTACCGCCGCGACCCGGTCTCCGCCAAGGCCCGCTCGGTCGCCCGATTGGCGAGCAGGGCGACCTGATTGACCAGCCGCGTCGGCAGGGCCCGCAGCCGACCGGATGCTCCCTCGTGCACGATGTCCACGACAAGCACTCTAAACCGACTCTTCGGACCAATTGAGAGGCAGTGGCTATGCCGATTGAGAGGCAGTGGCTATGGCCGTACGATCGTACGCATGGCCACGAAGGTGACCGTACTGCTGCCGGATGAGATTGCAGTGCGGCTGAAGAAGGTTGCCGGAGAAGGTAAGCAGAGCGAATACATTGCCCGGGCGGTGCGGCAGCGAATGCTCGAGGATGATCTGCGCAAGCTGGCCGCCTTCGAGGCGGAGCGGGGCGGGGCCGATACGACCTTCGCCGCGGAGGGGGCGCTGTTCCGGTCCGATGACTGATCCCGGTGCGCAAGGCGAGATCTGGCGGATTCGCACCGTGGCCGGAATGCAGTTCTCGGTGGTCATCGTGGACTCCGACGCAGTGGCCCGGTTGCGGCCGTCGATCCTGTGCGCCCGGGTGCGCGAGGCGCGGGAGGTGCCGCCCTCCCTCGAACTGCTCACCGTGCGCCTGCCGGGCGACTATGTCATCGCGGTGCACGACATAGCCGCCCTGCCGAAGGACTACTTCATTACCCGCCAGGCCCGGCTGACCGAGGCTTCGCTCGAGGAATTGAAGGTCGCGCTGCGGGCGCGGTTCGACCTCTGAATCCCGATCGGACTCCGAATCCCGATCGGACTCCGATCAGATCGATTCGACCCAGTTGCGCAGCAGCTGCGCGCCGGCGTCGCCGGACTTCTCCGGGTGGAACTGGGTCGCCGACAGCGGCCCGTTCTCGACCGCCGCCAGGAAGGGCACCCCGTGCTCGGCCCAGGTCAGCTTGGGCAGCGCGATGTGGCTGGCGGTCTCGTCATTCCACGCCCAGTGCTGGGCGGCATAGGAGTGGACGAAGTAGAACCGGGTGTCGGCGTCCATGCCGCCGAACAGCACGCTGTCCTCCGGCGCCTTGACCGTGTTCCAGCCCATGTGCGGCAGCACGGGTGCGTCCAGACGCTCGACGACGCCGGGCCATTCGGCGCAGCCCTCGGTTTCGACGCCGAATTCGACGCCGCGCTCGAAGAGGATCTGCATGCCCACGCAGATGCCGAGGACGGGCCGGCCGCCGGCGAGGCGCTTGCCGATAATGCGATCGCCGCGCACGCCGAGCAGGCCGGACATGCAGGCGGCGAACGCGCCCACGCCGGGCACCACGAGACCGTCCGCGTTCAAGGCGATTTCGGGATCGGCCGTGACCGTCACCTCGGCGCCGGTGCGCGCCAGGGCGCGTTCGGCCGAGTGCAGGTTGCCGGAGCCGTAGTCGAGCAGGGCGATCTTCTTGGTGCTCATAGGGTTCCCTTGGTGGAGGGGATGCCGGTCACGCGCGGGTCGTATTCGACGGCGGCCCGCAAAGCCCGTGCGACAGCTTTGAATTCGGCTTCGGTGATGTGGTGCTGATCGCGGCCGTAGAGGACGCGCACGTGCAGCGCGATGCGGGCATTGAGCGCAATGGACTCGAAGACGTGCCGGTTGATCACGGTCGAGTAGGAGGCGCCGGCGCCCACGCTGGGAATCACGGTGTGCAGCATGTGTTCCGGTTCACCGGTGTGCACGCAGTACGGGCGGCCGGACACGTCGACAATGGCCTGGGCGAGGGTTTCGTCCATGGGGATGAAGGAATCGCCGAAGCGGCGGATGCCCTTCTTGTCGCCGAGCGCCTGAGCGAGGGCCTGGCCGAGGACGATGGCGGTGTCCTCGACGGTGTGGTGGGCCTCGATCTCGATATCGCCCTGGGCGGCAATGCTCAGATCGAAGCTGCCGTGCTGGCCGAAGGCGGTGAGCATGTGGTCGTAGAACGGGACGCCGGTGGAGATGTCGGTCTTACCGGAACCGTCGAGGTTGAGCTCCACCACGATGCTGGATTCGCGAGTGGTGCGTTCGACGCGGGCGATTCGGTCCATGTTCGCTTCCGTACTCATGAGGCGACCAGTTCGGTCGCGACCAGTTTCGCGCTGACACGCAGGAATTCGTCGTTCTCGGCGGCCAGGCCGATGGTGGCGCGCAGATATCCCGGAATGCCGACGTCGCGAATGAGTACCCCTTCGTCGAGGTAGCGCTTCCAGGTGGCGGGCGCGTCGGCGAAGCGGCCGAAGAGCACGAAGTTGGCGTCGGAGGGGATGACCTCGTAGCCCAGCTCCGCCAGCGCTGCCATGACGCGATCGCGCTGCGCCGCCAATTCGGCCACGCTGCCGAGGGTTTCGTCGGCGTGCCGCAGGGCCGCGCGCGCGGCGGCCTGGGTGACCACCGACAGGTGATACGGCAGCCGCACCAGCAGCAGCGCGTCGATGACGGCGGGCGCGGCCGCCAGATAGCCCAGCCGCCCGCCCGCGAAGGCGAACGCCTTGCTCATGGTGCGGGTCACCACCAGCTTGGCCGGGTATCGGTCGATCAACGCCAGAGCACTGGGGGCACTGGAGAATTCGCCGTACGCCTCGTCCACCACCACGATGCCGGGGGCGGCCTCGAGAATCCGGACCAGGTCCTCCTGCGGAATGCTGTGGCCGGTCGGGTTATTGGGGCTGGTCACGAACACCACATCGGGGCGGCGTTCGCCGATGGCCGCGATGGCGTAATCGATGTCGAGGGAGAAGTCGCCATTGCGCTTGGCTTCGATCCATTCGGTGTCGATGCCCTCGGAGATGATCGGGTGCATCGAGTACGACGGCACGAAACCCAGTGCGCTGCGGCCGGGTCCGCCGAAGGCCTGCAGCAGCTGCTGCAGGATCTCATTGGAGCCATTGGCGGCCCACACATTCGACACCTGCACCGCGACACCGGTCTGCCGGGTCAGGTAGGCGGCCAGATCGGTGCGCAGCCCCACCGCATCGCGGTCCGGGTACCGGTGCAGATCGGCGGCCGCGGCGCGCACGGATTCGGCCACGTCGTCGACCAGCGCCTTGCTCGGCGGGTGCGGGTTCTCATTGGTATTGAGCTGCACCGGCACCGTCAATTGCGGTGCGCCGTACGGGCTCTTGCCGCGCAGATTGTCCCGCAGCGGCAGATCGTCGAGGGAGATATTCGATCCGGGAGCAGTCACAGCATTCACCGCAGCTCTCCGAATCGCACCTGCACGGCCTGGCCGTGCGCGGGCAGATCCTCGGCATTGGCCAGCGCCACCACGTGCCCGGCCACATCCTTCAGCGCATCCTCGGAGTACTCCACGACGTGGATGCCGCGCAGGAAGGTCTGCACGCTCAAACCCGAAGAGTGCCGGGCGCATCCGGCGGTGGGCAGCACGTGATTGGAGCCGGCGCAGTAGTCGCCGAGGCTCACCGGCGACCAGGCGCCCACGAAAACCGCTCCGGCACTGCGCACCCGGGCGGCGACGGCGGCCGCGTCGGCGGTCTGGATCTCCAGGTGCTCGGCGGCGTAGGCATTCACCACGCGCAGGCCCTGCGCGATATCGTCCACGAGCACGGTGCCGGACTGCTTGCCGGACAAGGCTTCCGCGACCCGATCGTGGTGCTTGACCACGGCCATCTGCGCGGTGAGCGCGGCATCGACCGCGTCGGCCAGTTCCACGCTGTCGGTGACGAGCACGCTCGCGGCCAGCACATCGTGCTCGGCCTGCGAAATGAGGTCGGCGGCAACATGTCCCGGATCGGCGGTGGCGTCGGCCAGAATCGCGATCTCGGTGGGCCCGGCCTCGGCGTCGATGCCGACCAGGCCGCGGCACAGCCGCTTGGCGGCGGTCACATAGATATTGCCCGGCCCGGTGATCATGTCGACCGGCTCCAGGCGCGCGCCGTCGGTGTCGACGCCGCCGTAGGACAGCAGCGCGACCGCCTGCGCTCCGCCGACCGCCCACACCTCGTCGACGCCCAGCAGCCGCGCGGCCGCCAGGATGGTCGGGTGCGGCAGTCCGCCGAACTGCGCCTGCGGCGGCGAGGCCACCACCAGCGAATCCACGCCGGCGGCCTGGGCCGGAACCACATTCATGACCACGCTGGACGGGTAGACGGCATTGCCGCCCGGCACGTACAGCCCGACCCGCTCGACCGGAACCCACCGCTCGGTGACGGTGCCGCCGGGCACCACCTGGGTGGTCTTGTCGGTGCGCCGCTGATCGTCGTGCACCTTGCGGGTGCGCTCGATGGCGACCTCGAGGGCGGTCCGCACCTGCGGATCGAGTTCGGCGAGGGCCTTCTCCAGTTCGGCCGCGGGCACCCGCACCGATACCGGCTTCACTCCGTCGAACTTCTCGCTGAATTCGATGGCCGCCTCGACGCCCCGATCGCGGATGGCCTCCACGACCGGCCGCACATGATGCAGCACCGAGTCCACGTCGACGCCTCCGCGCGGCAGTGCCGCGCGCAGTTCGGCAGTCGTGGGCGTCCGTCCGCGCAGATCCACGCGGGCGAGCTCGATGCGGCTGGTCATAGCGCTGTGCAGTCCTTGTCTGTGCTGAATCGAAGGGGTCGCGCACGCAGTCGAAACTGCTTGCGACCAGCTATCAGACTATCGGGTCGGCGCCGGCGCTCATCGCTCGGCGCGGGCTAGTGCCCCCGCCGGGCACGGGCTAGCGCTCTTGCCGAGCGCGGTCGAGGGCCGCGCGCAGACCGTCGGGGGTGAGGTTTTCGACGGTCTGCCCGTCCACCCGCACCACCGGGACATGGGTCAGACCGGCGGCAATCGCGTCGCGACCGTGGGCTTCGACGAATCCGGCATACCGGTCCGAGGTGATGCAGGCCGCCACATCCGGGCCGCTCGCGCCCGCCTCGGCCGCGAGCGCGATCAGCCGGTCGTCGGTGAGACCGGGCCCGCCCTCGGCGGGTTGCGCCGCGAATACCCGCTGTTCGAAGCCGGGCCAGGCGTCCTTGTTCGCGACGGCCACGCAGACGCCGGCATTGGTGGCCCGGGAGGAGTAGCGGTCGGTGGAGGCGCGGTCGAGCACGGCGACGGTGTCGTAGTCGACGGCGGCCTCGCCGGAGCGCACCAGGTCGGTGAGCATGGGGCCGGTGGTGGCGGTGAACTCGCGGCACACCGGGCATTGGAAGTCGGTGATGACCGTGACGGTCGTCGGCGCATCGCCGAAGCGGAGCCTGCCGTCACCGGTGAAGACCGCGGGCGGGGCCACCGCGGCCGCGGCCTGCTCCTTGTCGCGATGCTTGGCGAGAAAGCTTGCCGCGATCACCACGACGAGGGCGATGAGCAGCACCCCGGCGGCCACCGTGAAGGGAGTGAAGTATCGGCGCGGGTGCGCCGCTCGCGCGACCGTGCGCCCGCTGCGGTTCTTGCTCACGGCGATCACTCTTCCCTTCGGCGAATTCTGTTGATAGCCATCAAATTGCTGGACCGTTGATCAGGAAACTCCGAGAGATAATCCGTCAAGGCGTCCCGCCATAAAAAAGCCGTAACTCTTATCCGCAGCGGACATCCCATTCGAGGGCTTTGACCTGCACATACT
This sequence comes from Nocardia sp. NPDC127526, assembly GCF_042672265.1. Taxonomy (NCBI): domain Bacteria; kingdom Bacillati; phylum Actinomycetota; class Actinomycetes; order Mycobacteriales; family Nocardiaceae; genus Nocardia; species Nocardia sp. NPDC127526. The sequence goes on from NZ_JBHXVO010000053.1 coordinate 16,332, forward strand.
AACCGTTTGTAGCCCCGGTCACATTGACCGCCTCCGGCCCGTCTTCGGACCATCGGCTGATGACCTACATCGGCAAACTCACGGCATTAGCTGTGTTAGTCGTATCCGCCTTTGCGGGCGCGGTACTCGAAACGCCGGTCGAGGCTGCGGCCGAACCGGCCACCGGGTGCGTCACCGACGATTCGGTGCCCGATCAGATGACCCTCACCTGCCCGCCGGGCGCGGGCGCCGGACAGCACGCCTTCATCCGGTGCCGCGATCTCGGCGGACTGCCGCACACCCGGATCGGCCCCACCCTGGGCGCCGAGGGTGGCGTATCGCGAGCGAATTGTGCGGCCGGGGAAACCGGCCCGGCCTGAGTGCTTCTTCCTCCCGATCGAAAGGTTCCGTCCCATGTCCGCATCCCTCGTACGCACCCGGACGACCAAACGCGCCGCCCGGCAGCAGAAGGAGTGCAAGCGCAACCGCCGTGGTCTCTACGCGGCCGCGGCCTTCGCCTCCCTGGCCACCGTCATGGTGTCGACCGGTGAGGCCACGGCCCAGGCGCCCGCGCCGCTGGTTCCGCCCGTCTCCCCCGGCGATCTGGCCCGGCCCGCCCTCGGCGCGCCCGGGCAGCCGCAGCTCGGCATTCCGGATCTCGGCGTGCCGATTCCGGATCTGGGCGCTCCCCTGCCCGAACTCGGCACGGCCATCGGCAATGCCGTCCCGGATCTCGGCACGGTGCTCGGTCCGGACCTGGGACCCGCCGCGCAGGGGGTGCTCGATCAGGCCATGGGCGCGTTGAACGATGCGACCGCCGGAACCCCGGTGGCGCCGTTGATTCCCAAGGCCCCGCAGATTCCGGGTTCGGCCCCGTCGGGTCCGGCGACCACCCCCGCGGTCGGCACGGTCCCGGCCGGTGCACCCCAGCTGTCCGGACTGCTCGGTCCGGTCGCCGCGCCCATTACCGAGATCGCGGCCGCCGCGGCCGAGGTGGCCGGTTCCGGGCTGGATCTGCGGCAGCTGGCCGGTTGGGCCGACACCACCTTCCCGTCCGGTCCGCTGCGGCAGCCGGTGCAGGATCTGCTGAACTTCGTCACCCGCGCCATCGAGGCCGCCGGCACCCGCCGCGATCCCGACAGCGCCCGGGACCCGATCACCGAGCTCATCGATCGCGGCCGCGGACTGTTCAACTTCCCGGTCGACGCCGCCGGCGCGGGCGCGCTGCGGGAGGCGCTCGATCCGTTGCTGGGCAATACCCTCGGCGCGGGTGATCCGCTCCAGCAGCTCGCCGAGACCGTGCGGCGGCTGACCTCGGATCCGGCCGCCGGGCTGGAGGCGCTCGGCGCGGCCGTACTCGGTTTCGCCGCACCGGCTTTCAGCGGCATCGCCCCGCTGCTCGGATTCCTGAGCCCGGTGCTCGGCTTCGTCGCCGATCCCGCGGCCGCGTTCGCGCCGCTGCTGCAGGATCTCCGCGGCCTGCTGGGCACCAGCGGTGTCCGGCGCAATGCGGCGCTGCCGGCGCTGGCGCTGCCGATCGTGGGCCTGTTCGCCATCGCGCCGCTGCTGTTCGCCGGCGCCCTGGCCATCGGCGCGATCGGTATAGGCGCGGTCGTCGTCCTCGGTGCGATCCTGCTCGCACCGCTGGTGATCGGCGCCCTGGTGGTGGGCGGCATCGTGCTCGCGGTGCTGGCCCTGCCGGTGCTGGCGGTGCTGGCGCTCATCGCGATTCCGGTGCTGATCATTGCCGCGCCGGTGGCGTTCATCGCCTTCCAGGTGCTGGCCCCGATCATCCTGGTCGCCGGTCTGGCCGCCTTCGCGACCATTGTGGTCGGCGGTATCGCGCTGGCCGGAGCGTTCCTGGCCATCGGCGGCGTGGGCCTGGCGGCCGCGTTCGTGGGCCTGCTGGCGGCGGGCCTGGTGACCAGCATCTTCGTGCCGTTCCTGGGCCTGTTCATCGCGCCGTTCGTGTTCTCGGTGCTGGCGCTGGGCGGGTTGATCGTGGGTTCCATCGGCTTGGCGGCAGTCGTATTCGGCACCCTGGCAACGGCTTTCGTGGCGGCCGCGGTACTGGGCGGCGCGCTCGCGGTGGCCTCGCTGTTCACCCCGTTCGGCCTGATCACGCTGCCCGTGCTCGCGGTGCTGGCGGTGGCCGCGCTCATTCTGTTCGCGGCGGCGGCGCTCATTGCGGGCACCGCGATCGGCGCGCTGTTCGTCGCCGGTCTGGCCGCGCTGTCGGTGGTCGGCTCGGCGGCCGTGATCGCGCTGCTGGCACTGTCCCTGGTGGCGACAGCGGTGCACCTGGCCACGGCCGTGGTGCTCTGGTTCGGTGCGGCCGCGGCCACGCTCATCCTGGCCGCGGGCGGCGCCATCGCCTCCGGCGTGGCCGTCATCGCCGGCCTGATCGCCACCGCCGCACTGGTTTTCGCACTGCCGGTGGTGGGTCCGCTGCTGGCTCCGCTGTTCCTGCTGGTGCTGGTCGGCATTCCGGCGGCGCTGGGCCTGCTGTTCCTGTTCGGCGCCGCGGGCGCCTCGGGTCTGCTGGTGGCGCTGTGCACGACGCTGATCCTGGTGGCGGCGGTGACCTGGGCGGGCGGCACGGTGATCGCGGGCGGTCTGCTGATGTTGCTGATGCCGTACACGATTCCGTTCGTACTGCCCGCGCTCATCGCCTTCGCGGCCATCGTGTCGGCGGCGGTCATGGGTCTGGTCGCGCTGAACTTCGTCTTCACCCTGGGCGGGTTCATCGCGCTGACCGGTCTCATGATCGCGTGGGCGCTGGCGGCGGTCGCGGTCACGGCGGTGGGCGGCCTGGCCATCAATGTGCTGTCCTTCGCCATGCTGACGCTGGCGCTGGGCGCACTGATCGTCATCAATCCGCCGATCGCCTTGCTGGCCTTGCCGTTCCTGCTGGGCGCGCAACTGCTGACGGTGCTGGCCGGAATCGGCGGCACGGCGATCGTGACCGGTCTGCTCATGGGCCTGGTCGGCGTGCTGACCGTGGCCAGCGGTATTCCGCTGGCGCTGACCGCGCTGCTGATCATCACCTCGTTCGTGTACGCGGCCAGCTTGTTCCCGCCGTTCCTGCTGGTCGCCATTCCGGTGGCGATCGCCGCCACGGTGGTGGCCGGCGCGGTCATCAGCGCGGTCCTCGCGGCCGGATTGGCCATTCTCGGTGCGGAATTCGTGGCGGGCGCGGTCCTCGCGCTGGGCGTGGCCCTGGCCGCGGTGATCGCCATGCTGCCGGTCGGCGTCGCCGCGCTGGTGGCGGCCGCGGTGCTCACGCTGCCGTTCCTCATCGTGGGCCCGTTCGCGCCGATCCTGTCCACCGCGTTGTCCCCGGTGATCGCCCTCGCCGTGGGCGCGGTCTGGCTGCCGTTCCTGGTGGCGGGGCTGACCGTGGCGGGCGCGGCGCTGGGCATCAGCGCGCTGGGCCTGTTCGGCGTGCCGCTGCTGGCGCTCATCCTGGCCGGTGGATTGTGGTTCGCCGTCAAGGGATTCGCGCTGGCCGCCTGGCTGGTGTCCATGGCCGTCGACTTCTCCGCACCCGTCATCCTGGGCGTGCTGGCGGTGCTGGCCCTGGCGCCGATCGCGGCCGCGCTGGCCGCCCTGGTCGCGGCGGCCCTGCCGATCCTGGCCCTGGCGGCGCTCGGCGCGGTCGCGGCCGCGGCGGCTCCGGTGGTGGCCCTGGGCCTCGCGGCGGTCGCGGTGATCGGCATTCCGCTGCTGGCGGTCGGCGTGCCGCTGGCGCTGGTCGGCCTGATCACCCTCGCCCTGCTGCCGCTGCTCCTGCTGGCAATCCCGGTGGGCGCCTTCGCCATTGCGCTGGCGCTGCCGGTCCTGGCGGTCATCGCCGCCGGTGCCGGTGCGGCAGGATTGGGCGTCGCTGCGCTCGCCGCGCTCGCGGTGGTGGCCATTCCGGCACTGGCCGTGCTGGCGGCGATCGCCGTTCCGGCGCTGGCGCTGCTGGCCGCGGTGGCGATTCCGGCCCTCGCGATCGCGGCGGTCGCCGCTCCTGTGCTGGCCGGTGCGCTGGCCCTGGGGCTGCCGCTGCTGGCGGGTGGGCTGGCTCTCGGCGCCCCGCTGGCGCTGGCGGCGCTGGTGGCACTCGTGCTGCTGCCGCTGCTGTTGCTGCTGGATCCGGCGTTCCGGTCGTATGTCATCTCCGCTGTTCGCGCGGCCCTCGATGCGCAGGGCAGTGGCGGTGCGGCGGAGACCGGTAGCCAGTTTCTCGACAGCATTACCGATACCGCGAGCCTGGATCAGGTCATCGCGGGATTGCAGGCGCTGCTGGCGCCCGCGGCCCGTCCGGCCGCCGCTCCCGTCGCCCACGCCGAGATTCCCCTGGTCGGCGCGGATGCGGCGGACGGCTTGCAGGACAACGACACCCGGCGCCTGGTCTCGGTCGGTGTGTGAGCGTCATCGAAATCCCTTCCCATCCATCGGAAATGAAGGAGTTCGTCATGAACGTCGAAACCAATGAGAACACCGCGGGATTCGATCCGGCCGATCCGGCGCTGCACCTGGAATACCTGTACGGCCCGCAGTGGCGGGCGGTGGTGCGGATCGTGGAGCGCGCCGCCCAGCTCACCGCCGAGGAGCGGGAACGGCTCAATGCCGAGGCGGGCAAGCAGATGCAGGCCGGAATGGCCGCCCTCACCGGGGGCGGCGCCGGCGGCCTGGCCGGGCTGCTGTCCGGCCTCGGGCAGCCGTCGGAGGATCCGCAGCCATTGCAGATCGCGAGCGAGACGGCCAAGGAGTTCGGCCGCTCCCGCAATGTGCAGATCGCGGGACTCGTTGCCGGACAGTCCGTCTCGTCCGGCCCGGCCGCGGCCACCGGCGGCGATATCGCCGGGCTGCTGCAATCGCTCGGCTCCATCGGCACGCTCACCGTGGTCAGCCAGGCCGTCACCGCGGCCGTGCTGAGCGATCTCGTCGGCCGCGGCCGGTTCACGCAGGACGTGTACGACGCCCTGCTGCGGCCGTGGACCGACACCATCTCCTGACCCGTCCCCGACGCTCGAGGAGTACGCCATGCTGGAGTTCCGATCCACCGGTACGAGTACCGTCGATCCACTCGGCGGGCTGATCGACACCCGTTCCGCGCCAGTCGCTTACGGATACTACGAGGAGAATGTGGGCGAGGCGCTCCCGCTGCCCCGTCACCGCCGCCGCGCACCGGTCGGCTGGTGGAACCGGCACCGGCGGATCCGGCTCGGCCTCGGGATGGCCCTGGTGGCGAATCTGGGCTTCCTGCCCGCCGTGCAGAACGCCGTGCTCTCGGGACTGTCCCATGTCGCCTGACCGGGCGCGCCGGGCGGCGATCGTCATCGTGGCGGCCATGATGACGCTGGCCGCCCCGGCCCGCGGCGCCCCCGCCCCGGCCCCCCCCGGCGCGGCCCCCGCTCCCCCTAACCCCCCCAGCAACCGCCGCCGCC
>NZ_JBHXVO010000054.1:0-21279 GCF_042672265.1 Nocardia sp. NPDC127526
CCATCGGCGAGCACATGCCCGGCCTCCACCCGCATGCCCTCATCCACGATCGGACGCTGGTTGGCGCAGGTGCCCTGGTTCGAACGCTCGAACTTACGCAGGCGGTACGAGCGGCGGGTGCCGTCGTCGTGCATGACGGTGATGAAGTCGGCCGAAACCTCTTCCACCACACCGGCCTTCTGGTTCACGACCACATCGCCGGCGTCGACGGCGGCGCGCAGCTCCATGCCGGTGCCGACCAGCGGCGACTCGGAACGGATCAGCGGCACGGCCTGACGCTGCATGTTCGCGCCCATGAGGGCACGGTTGGCGTCGTCGTGCTCGAGGAACGGGATCATGGCGGTCGCGACCGACACCATCTGGCGCGGCGAGACGTCCATGTAGGTCACCTCGGCCGGGGAGACGTATTCCATCTCCTCGTTGCCGCGGCGCGCGAGGACCTTCTCCTCGAGGAAGTTGCCGTCGCGGTCGACCGGCGAGTTCGCCTGGGCGCGGACCTCGCGGTCCTCCTCGTCGGCGGTGAGGTACTTGACCTCATCGGTGACGCGGCCGTTCTCGACCTTGCGGTACGGGGTCTCGATGAAACCGAACGGGTTGACCCGCGCGTACACCGACAGCGAGCCGATCAGGCCGATGTTCGGGCCTTCCGGGGTCTCGATCGGGCACATGCGGCCGTAGTGCGAGGGGTGGACGTCGCGGACTTCCAGGCCGGCGCGCTCACGGGACAGACCGCCCGGGCCCAGCGCCGACAGACGGCGCTTGTGGGTCAGACCCGAGAGCGGGTTGTTCTGGTCCATGAACTGCGACAGCTGCGAGGTTCCGAAGAACTCCTTGATCGCGGCCACCACCGGGCGGATGTTGATCAGGGTCTGCGGCGTGATGGCCTCGACGTCCTGGGTGGTCATGCGCTCGCGGACGACGCGCTCCATGCGGGAGAGGCCGACCCGGATCTGGTTCTGGATCAGCTCGCCCACGGTGCGCAGACGGCGGTTGCCGAAGTGGTCGATGTCGTCGACCTCGACGGGAACCTCGGCGCCGCCCGGCGCGGTCATCAGGCGATCGCCCTGGTGCAGGCGGACCAGGTACTCGATCGTGGAGACGATGTCTTCCTTGGTCAGCACCGAACCCGTGACCGGCTTGTCGAGGTTCAGGCCCAGCTTCTTGTTGACCTTGTAGCGGCCGACGCGGGCCAGGTCGTAGCGCTTCTCCTTGAAGAACAGGTTCTCCAGCAGGGTCTGCGCGGACTCCTTGGTCGGCGGCTCGCCCGGACGCAGCTTGCGGTAGATGTCCAGCAGCGCCTCGTCCTGACCCGGAGTGCTGTCCTTCTCCAGGGTGGACATCATGATCTCGGAGAAACCGAAGCGCTCGGTGATCTCCTCGGCGGTCATGCCCAGTGCCTTCAGCAGCACGGTGACCGGCTGGCGGCGCTTGCGGTCGATGCGCACGCCGACGGTGTCGCGCTTGTCGACGTCGAACTCCAGCCACGCACCGCGGGACGGGATGACGCGCACGGAGTGCAGCGTCTTCTCGGTGGACTTGTCGATCGACTCGTCGAAGTACACGCCCGGCGAACGGACCAGCTGCGAGACGACCACGCGCTCGGTGCCGTTGATGATGAAGGTGCCCTTGTCGGTCATCATCGGGAAATCGCCCATGAAGACCGTCTGAGACTTGATCTCACCGGTGTTGTTGTTGATGAACTCCGCGGTGACGAACAACGGCGCCGCGTAGGTCATGTCCTTGTCCTTGCACTCCTCGATGGAGGCCTTGACCTCTTCGAAGCGCGGGTCGGAGAAGGACAGGGACATGGAACCGGAGAAGTCCTCGATCGGCGAGAGCTCCTCGAGCACCTCCTCGAGACCGCCGTACGGATTGACGTCGCCGCGCGCCGTGGCGCGCTCCCGCCAATCCGATGCGCCGACGAGCCATGCGAATGATTCGGTTTGTAGATCGAGAAGGCCCGGAACCTCGAGAGGCTCACGAATCTTCGCGAAAGACACCCGCTTCGGGGCTCCGGGAATACCGGCCTTGGTCTGGGTGGAGACTGCCAAGATGCGTCCTTCCAGCACCTCACGCGCGTCGCGTGGTGGTCCGCGACCGTCGCTTGTCTGCTACGAATTCCGCTGGTTACGACCCGAACGAAACCCGAACAGCAAACAGCGTAAGTAACACCGGAAGGTGGAACTTTCGTCGATGCGATCAAGGTATGGACAGGAGGCAGCCAGCGCAACGTCCAAAACTACACCCAAACCTACGGGGGTGTCAAAGTACCACCCGCGGTGATCCCCGGAGGGCTAACGCGCCGAAGCGTGTCCGTGACGATGTCCACACCGTTCACAACGGTGATCCGAACCGTCTCGCGACGACGTTCGCGCCGTGGGCCGACCGGTCCCCGGCGTCCGCTGGCTGCGATGTGCCGGGCCTCGTCGGCGTCTGTTTCCCCTGTGACAGCCGCCGCTGTTGTGAATAGCGTGACGGCTCCGGCCAAACTCGTCAAGTGGCGGAGCGAGTTGACAATTGCGAGTTCCCCTGCCCCGCTACAAGATCACTTGTCGGCGATCTCCGAGGCCAGCCAGGCGCCGTCGCGCTTCTCCATGCGCAGCACGATCGGGCCCGAGGCCAGGGGCTGCGGGTTGCCGTCCTTGACCGCCTCGATATTGAGATTCACCAGGAGTTCGGCGCGATCGCCGGTCAGCAGCGTCACACCGATGGGGTCGGCGGTGGCCTTGGTATCGGTCTGCGTCTGCTTGATGGCGTCGATGCCGGTGTCGAGGGTCTTGTCGGCATTGAACTCGTCGAGCATCTTGCCGGTCATGACCTTGCGGGCATTGTCGCGGAAGCTGTCGATGTCCTTGGCGCTGTAGCCGTAGATGGTGGTGAGGGCGTGCTGGGCGGCGGCCTTCACTTCATCGGTGGCGCCGTTGTCGACGTAGGCGAGATTGCTGTCGTCGGCGCCCGGACGCAGGAAGCCGACCACGGCGACGAGCGCGAGCACGACGGCCGCGCCGCCGCACAGGGCGGCCGTGCGGCGGTTCCGCGCCGAGCCACCCGGCTCGGGCTTCGGCTTCGGCCGGGTGACCTTCTTCATCCGGGCGGACATGGCGGCGCGGCCGGATTTCGTCGATTGCTCCGCCGCCGCGGTCGGCCGCTCCGCGGCCTGGACGTCGGCGGCTGTGACGCGGTTGCCGGCACTGCGCTGGGCGGCCGGGCGGCGCTTCGAGGTGACCCGGTTGACGGGACGTTTGTTGGCCATGGTCACTCCCTGCTAGTTGCCCGGCGCGGGGGTCGGTTCGGTGGTCGGCGCCGGCGCGGGCGCCTCCGTGGCGGGCTGCTGCTGCAGGGCCGCGCCGCCGGAGTCGAGCTGGATGGGCTCGCCGAGGTTCTGCGCCTTCTCGGCCTTCCAGGTGTCGCCGACCTTGACCATGTCCAGCGACCAGGACTGCAGGAAGGTGGCGGGCTGTCCGCCGGGCCAGCTGCGGGTGATCTTCAGGACCACGAAGGCCCCGGCGTGGTCGAGCTCGCTGTTCAGCGAGGTCAGCGAGGAGCCCTCGACACTCGCGGACATGCGCGTCTTGGCCTCGGTGACCTGCTGTTTCAGCGAGTCGAGATCCTTGGTCTGATCGTCGTGCAGCTGCCCGGTGGTGGAGGAAATCATGGTCTTCAGGGAGCCGTCGACATCGTCCGGGTTGAACGACATGAGGTTCACCGCCGCCTGCTGGGCATCGCTGAGCGCGGCCTCGCGGGCCTGGGCGCGGGGGCGGTCGTGCAGCAGCCCGTCCACGATCCAGGTGCCGCCGAACCAGGCGGCGGCCACCGCCGCGATGGCCAGCAGGCCGATCGCGGCCAGGGTCACGGGATTGCGCGAACCGGTCTGCTCCGACGCGTCCTTCGTCGCCTTCGGCCGCGAATCAGCGTCCGGCGCGGACGGGCGAGCGGCCTCGGCTGCGGCCGATTCCGCCGCTTTCCCGAGGTTTGCGCTCTGTTCGCTGTCCTTTTGCTGGCTCACGCCGCCACCATACTTTCCGCCCGGTGCGACGCGGCCTCCGCTCGGTACGTCACCGCTTCGGGGTGACGCCCATGAGCGTGGCCAGCTGGGTCGCCACCGGGTTCAGGTTGAGTTTGTCCGGATCGTACTTCGGCTTGTCGTCCCACGGCTGCGGCACGCTGGGATCGGCCAGCTCGGCTCGCTCACCGCCGCGCACCGCGGTTTCACTGCCTTGCGGGACAAGGCATTTCGCGTTGGTGTTGAACGGGAAGTCGTCGCGGGTGTCGTCGAAGTTCGGGTTCTGGGCCTTCTGTTCGGCCAGGATCTGCTGGGTGCCTTCGTAACCCACGGTGCAGGCCGGCGGATTATTGGTCTCCAGGACCAGGCCGAAGTGGGTGGTGCCGTCGCCGGGGGCGGTGGCCGAGGCGCCGATGGACAGCAGCGGCAGCATCTGCAGTACCGGGCCCAGGGCGTAGAACTTGGGCGAGATGGCGATCAGCAGGGTGCGCAGATTCGTCAGGTCCGTGGTGAGCGCCGGGCCGCTCTCGGCCAGCAGCCGGCGGATCTGATCGCCGGAATCGGTGCCGGTGCCGATCAGGCGGCGGATATCGGGATCATTGGAACGCAGTTGCGCGGCAAGCTGATCCAGGCCGTCGGAGAACTGCCGGATGGCCGGGGACTGCTCCTCCTGGGTCTGCAGCACGGTCTTGGCCTGCCGGATGAGGTCCAGGGTCTGCGGCAGGTTCTCCATACCGGTCTGGCTGAACTTGTTGAGCGAGTCCACCAGGATCTGCAGATCGTCGCCCTTGCCGTCGAAGGCCTTGCCGAGCTCGGTGATGGTGGTCGACAGCGCCACCAGGTCGGTGGTGCTCGCGAAGTGGTCGACGCTGCCCAGCAGGGTCTCCACCCGGATCGGCAGCTGCGCGCCCACGATGACCGAGCCGTCCTTCAGGTACGGCGCACCGGAGCTGGTCGGCTGCAGATCCACGTACTGCTCGCCGATGGCGGAGCGGTTGGCCACCACGGCCTGCGCGCTCAGCGGGACCTTCGGCTTGCCGGAATCCATTTCGAGGGTGACGACCACGCCGTCGGGGGTGATGTCCAGATCGCCGACCCGGCCGACCGGGACGCCGCGGTAGGTGACCTCGGCGCCCTTGGACAGATTGCCGGTCTCGGGCATCTGCAGCGTGACCCGGTAGAGGCCGAAGCCGAGCATATTGTCCAGCCGCACGTATTTGGCGCCGACGAAGGCGACGCCGAGCACGGCGATGAGGCCGAAGGCGATCAGCTGATAGCGCACCAGTTTCGTCATCGCGGACCACCCACTCCCAGCTGCTCGAGAATCGTCCCCAGCGGATCGGTGGGACCGGGCTGCCCGGCCGGGCGCACCACGGTCGGCGGCAACGGCAGCAGCGAGATGGTGGGCCAGCCGCCGCGCGGGCCGTTGCCGTTGTAGTACGGGTTGGACGGATCCACGTTCACCTGCCGGCCGTTCGGCGGGAGGTATACCGGATCCGGTTTGCCCACACCGAGATTCGACAGCAGGGTGCCGATCTCCAGGTCCACCGACAGCCAGGTGTTGACCTGGCCGCCGAAGGCGGACTTGATGGCCTCGTCCGGGAACGGGTAGGTGGGGATGAGCGGGAACGCGGTCACCAGGTCACCGGCGGAGTTGCCGAGTTCCTGGAGCGTCGGGCGCAGCGAGGACAGGTCGGTGATGAGGTCGTCCTTGGACCTGTCCAGGATGTCGAATCCGGCCTGCCCCACCCGATCCAGCTGGGCGAGCAGCTGAATCAGCTGCGGCCGTTGCTCATTGAGGATCTGGATGCCCTGCGGCAGCTCGTCGAGGATCTTGGAGATCTGCTCGGTCTGGGTGCCCACGCGGGAGCTGAGCGTGGCCAGCCCGTCGAGGGCGCGGGTGATGTCGTCGACCTGCTGATTGAGCCCGTCGATGAGGGTGTTGGCCTGCTCCAGCAGGGAGCGCACCTTGCCCTCGCGGCCCTCCAGGGTCTTGTTCAGCTCCACCACGATGGGCTGCAGCTGTGCCACGCCGCCGCCGTTGAGCAGCAGGGAGAGCGCGCCGAGCACCTGCTCCACCTCGGTGGCGGTGCGGGTGTTCTGGACCGGGATGGTGGCCCCGTCCTTCAGCTTCGCCGTGTCGGGATCATTGGCGGGCGCGGACAATTCGATGAACTTCTCACCGAGCAGGTTGGACTGGCGCACCTCGGCCCGGGCATTGGCCGGCAGGTTGACGTCGTTCTTGACCACCGTCTTCACGCTGGCCGTCCAGCCGTCGGGGGCAAGCTCGATCTTGTCGACGCGGCCGACCGCGACGCCGTCGACCTTCACCGTCGACTGCGGCACCAGGTCCAGCACATCGGAGAAGTGGATGTCGATGTGCAGCGGATTCGAGCCCACCTCCGCGCCGCCGGGCAGCGGAATGCTGGACACGCCGCCGCAGCCGGAGGCCAGCAGCGTCACCGCGCCGAGCGACACGGCGGTCAGGGCAAGTCTTTTCGGGGCAAGTCTTTTCAGGGCGAGGCGTGTCATCGCTGGCCACCTCCCTCGGACGGCGGCAGCGCATCGGACTCATTGCCCGGCACGGTGCCCGGAACCACATTGCGCTGTTCGTTGTCCCCGCTGAGGATGCCGAACGGGAGGATCAGCGTCGGCGTCTTCACGCCTGCGGTGAGCTGGTCGGTAATGATCTTGCAGTGGTCCAGGATGGGCTGCATCTGCCGCGTGATGGCATCGAACTTCGGATCGCCCGGCCGCAGTTTGCCCAGGTCCAGCATCTTGCACAGCACGCCGAACGGGTCCTGCAGATCGGTGAAGTTGGGCCGCATATCGAGGGTGCCGGTCTCACCGTTGTGCACATTGATGAGATTGCTCAGCGCGGTCGGAATGAGCGGCAGCGCGGTGGCCAGATCATCGCGCTGATCGGCGAGGGTCTGGGTGAGCTTGGTCAGCGCTTCGGCATTGGACTGCACCAGTTCCCGGTTGTCGTCGATGAACCGGGCCACATCGCCGAGGGCGATGGACAGCAGATTCAAAGCGTCGCCGAGGTTCTGGCGCTCACCGGCGAGGAACCCGGTCAGCGAAGCCAGCTGGGTGTTGAAAGTCCGCACCTGCGCGTCGTTCTCGCCGAGCATCTGCACGAACTCCTGCAGGTTCTTCACGGTGTCGAAGATGTCGGTGCGCGAATCCGACAGTGCGGCAGCGGCCTTCGACAGCTGGGTGAAGCTGTTGGCGAGCGCCTCGCCATTGCCGGAGAGGTTCTGCGCGGTCGTGCGCACCAGCTCGTTCACCGCACCGTCCTTGTTGGCGCCATTGGGGCCCAACGCATCCGACAGTTCGGTAATGCTCTTGTAGAGCCGGTCCACCTCGACCGGGGTCGCGGTGCGGTCCTTGGGGATGGTGGCATTGCGCCCCATCTTGGGCCCGCCCTGGTAGGCGGGGGCCAGCTGGATGTACCGGTCCGAGACCACCGACGGCGTGATCTGCGCGGCCTTGGCATCGGCGGGGACATCGAACTTACGGTCCACCGACATGACGACCTTGACCTGCTCGCCCTCCGGCGTCACCGAGTCGACCTTGCCGACCGGCACCCCGAGGATGCGCACATCCGAGCCCTCGTAAATGCCCACGGAGCGATCGAAATACGCGGTGATGGTGGTGGTGTTGAGCTTGTCCCAGCCCCACCAGCCGGCCGCGGCCAGCAGCACCGCCACGGCCGCCACACCCGCGATGAGCTTGCTCTTGGGACTGGCCGCTTGCAGGGCGGTGAGCGGATTCTTCGCCATGGCTAGCCTCCCATCTTCCGGATCGGCTCACGGTCGCCCGGAATCTCGGGCAGGGCCGGCGGGATCAGATTGGTGATCACCGCGTCGAACCAGCGGCCGGTGCCCAGCACGTTCGCGTACAGCCCGTAGAACGGCGCGGCCAGAGTGAGGGTCTTGGAGATATTGGCCTGATTGGCATTGAGCAGGTCGATGGAGGCATTGAGGTTGGTCAGCGCCGGACCGATCTGCTCCTCGTTGTCGTGCACCAGCGCGGTCAGTTCCGCCGCAACGGTTTTCGCGCCGGAGAGCAGCTGCCCGATAGCCTGCTGCCGCACGTTCAGCTCGGCCAGCAACTGGCCGCCCTTGGCGAGCAGCCGCTCGAATTCGGCATTGCGGTCGGCCAGCACCTGGGTGGTCTGCTTGGTGGCGGCGAACAGCGTCTTGAGCTGATCGTCGCGCTTGGCCAGCGACTCCGACAGGCGGGCCACGCCGTCGATGGAACCGCGGATCTCCGGCGGGGTGGCCGAGAACGCCTCGGAGAGCACCTTCATGCTCTGCGCCAGCTGCGCGGTGTCGGTCTGCTCGATATCGGCGGCGGCATCGCTGAAGGCGTCCACCACATCATAGGGAGAAACGGTGCGCGACAGCGGAATCGGATCGCTGGGATCGGCCGGGCCGGAGCCCTTGGGATCCAGCGCCAGGTACTTCTGCCCGAGCAGCGTCTTGATCTGGATGGACGCCGAGGTCTCATTGCCGATCCAGGCGTCCTGGGTGCGGAAGTCCACCAGCACCTTGTCACCGTCGAGGCGCACGTCCTGCACCGAGCCGACCTTCACGCCGGCAATGCGGACCTCATTGCCCTTCTTCAGGCCCGCGGCCTCGGAGAATTCGGCGGTGTACTTGGTGCCGGCGCCGATGATGGGCAGCTTGTCCAGACTGAAGGCCGTCATGGTCACCAGCAGCACCATGATCAGGCCCAGTCCGCCCATGAACGCCGGACTGCGCTTGCCGAGCACGGCACGGTCGTCCATCAGCGGCCTCCCTTCCCATGGCAGCGCGGGGCCGGATTCGTATAGATCGGCTGGTTGATGGTCGGCATATGTTCCAGTGCGGCAGGCATGTTCAGCTGCTGAGCGTCCTGCAGACCGGGTCCGGCGACAATGTCGATGCCGCACAGATAGAACTGGAACCAGGAGCCGTAACTCGCGGCGCGGCCCAGCTTCTCCATCTTGATGGGCAGGTTGGCCAGGCCCTGGTTGACCTCGTCGGAGCGCTCGTTGAGGGTGCCGGTGAGCTGATTCAGGCCCGCGATGGCGCCCTGCAGATTCGGCCGCACCGGAACCAGCAGATCCGCGGTGGCATCGGCCAGATTGCCCAGCGAGCTGATGGCCGAGCCGATGGTGCCGCGTTCGGCATTGAGCCCGGTGATCAGCGCCTCGGTATTGACGATGAGCTGATCCAGTTGCCCGTCATGGGAATTCACCGCGGCCAGGACCTTGTTGAGGTTCTCCACCACCGCGCCGATCACCGCGTCCTTGTCGGCGATCTTGTTGGTGAGGGCGGCGGTATTGGCCACCAGATCCCGGATGGTGCCGGCCTCGCCCTGGAAGACCTGGATGATCTCGTAGGACAGCTTGTTCACGTCATCGGGCGTGAGGGTCTGGAACAGCGGCCGGAAGCCGTTGAACAGCTCGGTCAGATTGAGCGCGGGCTTGGTGCGATCCAGCCCGATGGTGCCGCCCTCGTTGAGTTTGCGGCCCTGCTCCCCCGCGCCCTGTTCCAGCGCGATATAGCGCTGCCCCACCAGGTTCCGGTACTTGATGGTCGCGGTGGTGGAGGCGGGCAGCCAATCCCGGTCGGAGACTTGGAATTCCACATTCGCCAGGCGCTTGTCCACAATGGACACCTTGGTCACCTTGCCCACCCGCACGCCCGCGATGCGCACCTCGTCGCCGGGGTTCAGGGAGGTCACATCGGTGAAGCGGGCATTGAACGTGGTGCCGCCACCGCCGTAATTGGCAATGGTCAGCGCCAGCATGCCGGTGGCGAAGACGGTCACCGCGATGAAGATCGCGAGCTTGGTAATGGTCGGCCCGAGGCCGCGCAGCAGATCCTTCATCGGATGGTCACCTCACTCCCGCGGAAGGCCGGCGCCGAGATGCGGGAGATCCAGCCCGGCACCTGATCCGGCGAAACACCCTGCGCCGCACCGCCGATGGCGTTCAGCGTCTGCTGCTCCAGCGGGGATCCCACGGTGGTCGGGGTGAACGGCCCGAACACCTTGTACTGCGGCTCCGGCATGATGCCGATGGCCTGATCACCCGGGGTGCGGCTGGGCGGCTGGTAGGAGCCGTCATTGGCCGAGCCATTGGTGTACTGGCCCGGATCCACGCCCAGCGGGTACTCCGGAATGCACATGGGTCCGCGCGGATCGAACCAGCGCGGCTCGTCCTGATTGGGCACATAGCGGCCGCGCGGATTCACGATCTCGACGGTCACGCGCGAGCCCGGCATATCGGTGCCGATGCCGAAGATCTCGTCGATGCGCGGCTTCATCTGCGCGAAATTGGCCAGCGCGCAGGAGTATCCCGGCGAGTACTTGGCCAGAGCCTCCAGCGCGGGCCGGGAGTCGGCGGCCACATCGATGATGTTGTCGCGATTGGCCACCAGGAAGTCGGCCAGATCCGAGGAGCTCGGGGTGAGCACCGCCATGAGCGTGTCGATATCCCAGCGCTTCTGCACGACGGTGGCATTGAGGGTGCGCAGATTGTTCAGCGCGTCCACCAGCTGCGGCGCGGCATCGGCGTAGGTGTCCGCCACCTCGGCGAAGCTGCGCAGATCCTCTTGCAGCGTGGGCAATTCGGTGTTCACCTGGGTGAAGATGGTGTCGAGCCGATCGATGGTGTGGCCCAGCTCCTCACCCTGGCCCTGCAGCGCCTGCGATACCGCGCCCAGCGTGGAGGCCAGGTATTGCGGCGGCACCGCCTGCAGCAGCGGCAGGATGTGATCGAGCAGCTGGCTCACCTCGACGGCATCGCCGCTGGTGTCCTGGTGCAGGGTCATGCCCGCGGTAATGTGCTGTGCGCTCGGCTCGGCCGGCCACACCAGTTCGATGTAGCGCTCGCCGAACAGTGTCTTGGGCAGCAGGCGCGCGGAGACATTGGCCGGAATCTTGTCGGCCATATCGGGATTCAGCGCCAGTTGCAGCGTGACGTCCTTGCCGTTGAATTCGCTGCTGCGCACCTCGCCGACCGTCACGCCGCGGACCTTCACATCGGCATTGCGGGTCAGGGCATTCCCGACGGTATCGGTGATCAGATCCACCTTCACCGTCTGCACGAACTGCTTGTTGTAGATGGCCACGGTGGTCCACAGGAACAGTGCCACCACCACGAAGAACAGCACGCCGAGGGTGCGCGAGCGCAGCTTCTCGGTGGAGCGCCAGAACTGCACGCGCCTGGGGTTGCTCATCCGGCCACCCGCACCGTCGTGGTCGTGCCCCAAATCGCCAGGGACAGGAAGAAATCCAGAATATTGATGAGCACGATGGCGGCGCGCACCGCCCGGCCGACCGCCACGCCCACACCCGCGGGACCGCCGGTGGCATTGAAGCCGTAGTAGCAGTGCACCAGGATGATGACGAAGGCGAAGACGAGCACTTTGATGAACGAATATATGACGTCTTCGGGTGGCAGGAAGAGACTGAAATAGTGGTCGTAGGAACCACTGGATTGACCATTGAAATAGATGCTGATCAGCCGTGACGCGATGTACGTGCCGAGCAGGCCGACAATGTAGAGCGGAATGACCGCCAGGAATCCGGCGATCACGCGCGTGGTCACCAGGAACGGCACGCCCGGCACCGCCATGACCTCGAGCGCGTCGATCTCCTCCGAGATCCGCATAGCGCCCAGCTGCGCGGTGAAACCACAGCCCACCGTCGCCGAAAGCGCAAGCGCCGCAACCAGGGGCGCGAGTTCACGGGTATTGATGTAGCCGGTCAGGAAGCCGGTGAGCACACCGGAGCCCAGCGCGTCCAGGGCCTTGAAGCCCTGCAGGCCCACGACCACGCCGACCGAGGCCGACATGAACACGATGACGCCGATGGTGCCGCCAATCACCGCCAGCGCACCCGAGCCGAAGGTCACCTCGGCCAGCAGCCGCATGACCTCCTTGCGGTAGTGCACGGCGGTCTTCGGAATCCACGCGATGGCGCGCGTGTAGAACGACATCTGGTCCCCGGCCCGGTCGACCAGGTTCACCGGAGCCTTGAGCACGCCGGTCATCCGGCGCGCCCCCCGGGTGAAAGCGGTGGTGCGCTGTGAGACAACCATGGATCACGCGCCCTTGGCGGGGACGACCTGAAGGTAGATCAGGGTGAGGATCAGGTTCAGGAAGAACAGCACCAGGAAGGTGATCACCACGGATTGGTTCACGGCGTCGCCTACTCCTTTCGGTCCCCCTTTGGGATGCAGGCCCTTGTAGGCGGCGATGACGCCCGCCACGAGGCCGAAGATCAGCGCCTTGATCTCGCCGATCCAGAGGTCGGGCAGCTGCGCCAGCGCGGAGAACGAGGCCAGGTAGGCGCCCGGCGTGCCGCCCTGCAGGCCGACATTGAAGCCGTAGCCGCCGACAATGCCGACCACCGAGACCAGGCCGTTGAGCAGCAGGGCGACCAGCATCATGCCCAGCACGCGCGGCACCACCAGGCGGTGGATGGGGTCGATGCCCAGCACCTCCATGGCATCGATCTCCTCGCGAATGGTGCGCGAGCCGAGATCGGCGGCGACGGCCGAGCCGGCCGCCCCGGCGATGATCAGCGCGGTCACCACCGGTGCGGCTTGCTGCACGGTTGCCAGCACACTGGTGGCGCCGGTGAAGGCCTCCGCGCCCAGCTGCTTGATGAGCGAGCCGGTCTGCAGAGCCACCACCGCGCCGAACGGGATTGCCACCAAAGCCGCAGGGAGAATCGAGACACTCGCGATGAACCACGACTGCTCGAGGAACTCCCGCCACTGGAACGGCCGGCGGAACGTCTTGCGCATGACATCCAAGAGCAGCGCGAAGATGTTGCCGGCCTGGGCAAGACCCGACTCGACCGGGGTGCGCAGTCGCGTCAGGGTTTGGTTCACGCGGCGTATGTTACCCGTTAGTCAGGTTCTGTCGAACTGTAGTGTCGAACGAGCCCTGATAGGCGGGAAGGACCTGCGTGTCGGCATCGCCATTGGACTCCAGCGATTCCCGGATGGCTTCCTGCGCGGCCGGGGGCAGGGTGTGCAGGATCTGACGCACCCGCTCACGGCGGCGATGCACCGCCTGCCGCACCGGCATACCCGGCTGGGCCTTCATCTGCGGGATGATGCCCTCGACCTCTTCGGCGCCGCCCGCGTGGTGGCCGGCGTCGAACATGGCCTGCTCGCGGGCCATCTGTGACTCGTCCTTCTCCTCGGACATGCCGATCGGGCCGATCATGCGGCCGTTGAGGAACTGCTTGACCACCGGCTCGTCGGAGGTGAGCAGCACCTCGCGGGGACCGAACATGACCAGATTGCGGCGGAACAGCATGCCGATGTTGTCCGGCACCGTGCGCGCCAGGTTGATGTTGTGGGTGACGATCAGGATCGTGGCGTCGATCTGGGCGTTGATATCGATCAGCAGCTGCGACAGATAGGTGGTGCGCACCGGATCCAGACCGGAGTCCGGCTCGTCGACGAGAATGATCTGCGGATCCAGCACCAGGGCGCGGGCCAGGCCGGCGCGCTTGCGCATACCGCCGGAGATCTCACCCGGCAGCTTGCCCTCCGCGCCCAGCAGACCGGTCAGCTCGAGCTTCTCCATGACGATCTTCTTGATCTCGGATTCGCTCTTCTTGGTGTGCTCGCGCAGCGGGAAGGCCACATTGTCGAACAGGTTCATCGACCCGAACAGCGCGCCGTCCTGGAACAGCACGCCGAACAGTTTGCGGATCTCGTAGAGCTCCTTGTTGGAGCAGGTCGTGATATCGGTGCCATCGATGTAGATGGAGCCGCGCTCGGGGCGCAGCAGACCGATCAGCGACTTCAGAAAGACGGACTTACCGGTACCGGAGGGGCCGAGCAACGCACTGACTTCCCCCGGCGGCAGCGTCAGAGTGACATCCTGCCAAATTCGTTGCGAACCGAACGACTTGGTGATGCCCTCGGTCCTGACCTCGACGCCCACGCCAACCTCCACAATTTCTCCGACGAGCGCACTACCGTGGCGGCCCATGCGCGGTGGGGCGCATCACAGTAGGTTCGGCCACTGTATCGCATGCCGTCCGTCTCGGACACCGGGACCTGACTGATGAGTAAACAAATCACGAGGCAATCACGGGCCACGACATGCGAAAAGGGCGGCCCCCAATCGGGGACCGCCCTTTCACGAGATGCGGAGTTACCGCAACCAAGCTTCCGTCGAATTACTT
Organism: Nocardia sp. NPDC127526; assembly: GCF_042672265.1. Lineage (NCBI taxonomy): Bacteria > Bacillati > Actinomycetota > Actinomycetes > Mycobacteriales > Nocardiaceae > Nocardia > Nocardia sp. NPDC127526. The sequence continues at coordinate 14,213 of NZ_JBHXVO010000054.1, forward strand.
GACGGTGATCTTGGCGCCGGCCTCTTCCAGCTTGGCCTTGGCGGCCTCGGCGGCATCCTTGGCGACCTTCTCCAGGATCGGCTTCGGGGCGCCCTCGACCAGGTCCTTGGCTTCCTTCAGGCCCAGGCCGGAGACGATCTCGCGGACGACCTTGATGACCTGGATCTTCTTGTCGCCGGCCGACTCCAGGATGACGTCGAACTCGTCCTGCTCCTCGGCGGCCTCAGCGGCGGCACCGGGGGCGGCAGCGGCGGCAACGGCGACCGGAGCGGCAGCGGTGACCTCGAACTTCTCCTCGAACGCCTTCAGGAACTCCGAGAGCTCCAGCAGGGTCATGTTGCCGATTTCCTCGAGCAGCTGCTCAACGTTGGCCATTGTGTTTCCTTTCGGGTGGGGTCATCTCCGCGGGGCGGCGATGAAATGCTTTGTGTTGGTGACTGATTCGTCGTCGCAAGGACTCGGAAACGCCGATGCCGATTAAGCGGCCTCGTTGCGCTTCTTCTCCTCGAGGGCCACGAGCAGGCGGGCGGCCTTGGTCGCCGGGGCGGCGAACAGACCGGCAGCCTTGGACAGGTTGCCCTTCATGGCGCCGGCCAGCTTGGCCAGCAGGACCTCGCGGGACTCCAGGTCGGCGATCCGCTCAACTTCGGACACGGACAGCGCGACGCCGTCCATGTAGCCGCCCTTGATGATCAGCGCCTTGTTGTCCTTGGCGAAAGCCTTGAGCGCCTTCGCGGCGTCGACCGGCTCACCCTTGATGAAGGTGATGGCGGTCGGACCGACGAACAAGTCATCCAGGCCTTCCACGCCGGCCTCTGCGGCAGCGCGCTTGACCAGGGTGTTCTTGGCGACGGAGTAGGTGGCGTTCGCGCCCAGGGCACGACGCAGCTCGGTGATCTTGCCGACCGACAGGCCACGGTATTCCGTGACAACGGTGGCCGTCGCGGTCGCGAACTGCTCCTTGATCTCCGCAACCGCGGTGACCTTTTCAGGCTTTGCCATACTTCGCCTCCTCTCTGGATGGTCGGTGTGTATATGTACTACCGACTTCCCGGTGGAGGCCCGGAGACAAAGCAAACGCCCCGGACGCAGAGTGGTCCCGGGGCGTAGAAGAAACAACGGCGAACAGCTGCTCGCAATATTGTTTCCCAACCTCGGCTCTCCCTGCGTGGGCCGCCGGCAATGTTGCCGGACCTTCGACTGCCCCAGGGGCAGCAACCAACGGTCTTCGGTAGAACGATTGGGGTTGATCACCGGACGAGCCGATGACCGTCGTCCACTATAGCGGACCGCTCTCTATCTGCCAAAACGGGGTAAAGCAAAAGGGCTGGTACGGAGATTCCGTACCAGCCCTTCAGGCTATTGCGTTGCTACGCAGCCACTTCCCCGAGAATCAGTCTTCCTCGGCGAAGTTGCGGGTGCGGTTCGGATCCACCGGGATGCCCGGTCCGGTGTTCGTGGAGAACGTCACCTTCTTGACGTAGCGGCCCTTCGCGGTGGAGGGCTTGACGCGCAGGATCTCGTCGAGGGCGGCGCCGTAGTTCTCGGCCAGCTTCTTCTCGTCGAAGGAAGCCTTGCCGATGACGAAGTGCAGGTTGGCCTGCTTGTCGACGCGGAAGTTGATCTTGCCGCCCTTGATGTCGTTGACGGCCTTGGTCACATCGGGGGTGACGGTGCCGGTCTTCGGGTTCGGCATCAGGCCGCGCGGGCCCAGCACGCGCGCGATACGACCGACCTTGGCCATCTGATCCGGGGTGGCGATGGCGGCGTCGAACTCCAGCCAGCCGCCCTGGATGCGCTCGATCAGGTCCTCGGCGCCCACGGCGTCCGCACCGGCGGCCTCGGCCTCGGCGGCCTTGTCGCCGACGGCGAACACGATGACGCGGGCGGTCTTACCGGTGCCGTGCGGCAGGTTGACGGTGCCGCGGACCATCTGATCGGCCTTGCGGGGATCGACACCCAGACGGACGGCGACCTCGACGGTGGCGTCGGTCTTGGTGGTGGCGGTCTCCTTCGCCAGCCGCGCGGCGGCCAGCGGAGCGTAGAGCGCGGAGCGGTCGACCTTGGCGGCCGCCTCGAGATAAGCCTTGCTTCGTTTTGCCATGTTTCTCTGTCCTTGTCTAAGTCAGAAGTGGTGCGGGACAGGCGGTCCCTCCCACACGAGCTCGAAAGCTCTACTCCGCGATGGTGATACCCATCGAGCGGGCGGTACCAGCGATGATCTTCGCGGCGGCGTCGATGTCGTTGGCGTTGAGGTCTTCCTGCTTGGTCTTGGCGATCTCGCGGATCTGATCCATGGTGACCTGGGCGACCTTGTTGCGGTGCGGCTCGGCGGAGCCCTTCTGCACACCGGCGGCCTTCAGCAGCAGACGCGCGGCGGGCGGCGTCTTCAGCTTGAAGTCGAACGAGCGGTCTTCGTAGACCGTGATCTCGACCGGGATGACGTTGCCGCGCTGCGACTCGGTCGCGGCGTTGTACGCCTTGCAGAACTCCATGATGTTCACGCCGTGCTGACCCAGCGCCGGACCGACGGGCGGTGCGGGGTTGGCCTGGCCGGCCTGGATCTGGAGCTTGATAAGCCCAGAGACCTTCTTCTTCTTCGGGGGCATCTTTCTTCCTTGGTTAGGTTCCTTGCGGAATATCCGCAAGCCTTATCCGGGACATGCGCCCCCGCATGTTTGACGACAGTCAAGCTAAGCGCAGGCGCAACCCGGCAAGTGTAGTCGCAGGTTCATCGGAGGCCCAAAGCGCCCCCGACTCCAACTAGATCTTGGCGACCTGGGTGAAGGCCAGTTCGACCGGAGTCTCGCGGCCGAAGATCGAGACCAGCACCTTCAGCTTCTGCTGCTCGGCATTGACCTCGGAGATGCTGGCGGGCAGCGTCGCGAACGGGCCGTCCATGACGGTGACCGACTCGCCGACCTCGAAATCGACCTCGATGGTGGGCTTCACGACCGGGGTCTCGCCCGCGGTCTCGGCGCCGGTGGCGGCAGCGGCGGCGGCCGGGGCGGCCTTCTTCTGCTGCGCGGCCGGAACCAGGAACTTCACCACATCGTCGATGGACAGCGGCGAGGGACGCGAGGTGGCGCCGACGAAACCGGTGACGCCGGGGGTGTTGCGCACCGCGCCCCAGGACTCGTCATTGAGGTCCATGCGGACCAGGATGTAGCCCGGCAGCACCTTGCGGTTGACGTTCTTGCGCTGGCCGTTCTTGATCTCGGTGACCTCTTCGGTCGGCACCTCGACCTGGAAGATGTAGTCCTCGAGACCGAGGTTCTGCACGCGGGTCTCGAGATTGGTCTTCACCTTGTTCTCGTAGCCGGCGTAGGAGTGGATGACGTACCAGTCGCCGGGGGCGCGCCGCAGCGCGGCCTTCATCTCGGCAACGGGATCGGCGGGCTCGGCGTCGACGGGCGCGGCCGGCGCTGCGTCTTCGGCGTCACCGGACCCAGCGGCGGCTTCCTCGTCGGCCGGCGCGGGGTCCACGGCGTCCTCGACGTCGGTGATGGTCTCGTCCATCACGTCGTCGACCGGGAATTCCTCGGTTGTGCCGTTCTCCGGGGTGCTCACTGGGGCACTCGCTTCCTTGTCGTCACGTAATCCTCTGCGCGCCGGGGTCACACCCGGCGGATGGTCCGGCCCCCGCCTCTGCTCGGGGTCCGGTTACCCGGCGCCGACGGTCCGCTAGCCGAAGAGCCAGTTGACACCCTTGATCAGTGCCACGTCCAAACCGCTGATGAACGCAACCATGAAGACCACGAACACCAGAACAACGGTCGTATAGGTGACCATCTGCTTGCGGTTGGGCCAGATCACCTTGCGAAGTTCGGAAATGACTTCCTTCAGGAACTTCACCAGGCGCTTGAACGGATTGCCCGTTCCGCTGCGACCGGCCTTGCCGGACTGCTTTGCCTTGGCCGGCACCGAGGGGCGATCGATCGTCGCGACACCGTTCGCAGACGACGACGCGGTACGCGATCGCCGGGCGGAACGCTTGCCGCTCGGACGAGCCACCGCGGCGGTGTCTTCGCCATCTTCGTGGCGAGAATCCCGCTCGTCGCTCACGTCGATCCTCTCTCGTCGCTGGCATTCAGGGCAGGGGCGACAGGACTTGAACCTGCAACCTGCGGTTTTGGAGACCGCTGCTCTGCCAATTGAGCTACGCCCCTTCGGCTGAACATTGGGTCGCCCAGCCACCATTATCTATTCATTTGTACATGCCGGGTATTCACAAAGCACGCGCGCCGCTCCTCGGAGCAGCGCGCAGCGGCTGGTGACCCCAGATTCCCGAGTGTACGTTACCCCGATCGGCAATCGCCAATCGGGGCCGGGCGCTCGCTCAGGCCAGTTGCACGGTCGCGGTGGCGCGGCCGAAGATCTTGCGGCCCTCCGATTTCGCCACGATGGCGACCACCGCGGTGCGGGTTTCCGGATCCACCGACTTGACCTTGCCGGTGTACTCGATTTCCGCGGGACGCTCGGCGGGCACGTACACCGGGCTGGTGAATCGGACGTTGTACTCCTTGACCGCGCCCGGATCGCCGAGCCACGAGGTGACGAAACCGCCGCCCAGGCCCATGGTGAGCATGCCGTGCGCGACCACGTTCTCCAGGCCGGCCAGCTTCACCACATCATCGCTCCAGTGGATCGGATTGGCGTCGCCGGAGACGCCGGCGTAGTTCACCAGGTCACCGCGGGTGAGGCGCACCACGCGCGCGGGCAGTTCGTCGCCGGCGGCCACATCCTCGAAGCGGATGGCGTGCTTGCCCGGCTTCACCTCGCCGCGCGCGGTCACCTCGATCGGCTGCGGCGGCTCCGGAATGGCCAGCGGCAGGCTGGGCGCGTGGTGCTCGACCCGCTCGTCCGGGCCGATGCCGTGCATGAGCACCTTGCGCACGGTCTCGTCGATATTGGGATCGATATCACCGCCGCTGCGGCCGATGAGAGTGGTGTAGGTGGTGAGCACCAGTTCGTCGTTCTGCGCGACGACATCGTTCTTGGTGACGATGATGTCGCCGCCGAAGGCCTGCCGGAAGGAGTGCAGGTAGACGATGCAGGAGAGCTGATCGCCGGCCTTGATGGGCCGGTGGAATTCCAGGATCTGATCGGTCTGCATGATCTGGCTCAGGTCGTAACCCGTGACGATCTGCTCGAAGAGCTTGCGCTGGGCCAGAATTCCGACCAGGGAGATGAAGGTGAGCGGCGCCACCAGACCGTCGTGCCCGTACTCCCGGGCGACGTCCTCGTCCCAGTGCACCGGGTGGTAGTCCTGCACGGCGCGGGCGTACTCGCGCACCTTCTCGCGGCCGACCTCGTAGTAGTCGTCCACGCGGTAGTGATGGCCGACCATGGCGGCGGCGTGCGCGGCCGGATCGAAAGCCTCGACGGTTTCGGCCTTTTCGGCCTCGGTGTTGATCGTCACGGTAGGAAGTTTCCTATCTGACCCGCATCCGGGCCGGCGGAGCGCTGACCAAACCGCTATATACACCAAGTGCCGGACCGGGGCCACTGTCCCCTTGTCTGGGGGACGGAGCAGCTTGCCGATCCGGCACTTCTTCCACGCGGTAGATCGCGCGGGGTTAAGTTAGCGAGATTCGCGGTGCGCCCGGTGGGTACCGCAGTTCGGGCAGAACTTCTTGAGCTCCAGCCGATCCGGGTCGTTACGCCGGTTCTTCTTGGTGATGTAGTTGCGGTGCTTGCACTGCTCGCAGGCCAAGGTGATCTTTGGCCGGATATCAGTGGACTTCGCGGCCACGATTTGCCTTCTTTCCGGTCAACCTGATGGTTAATCAGTATGGGGTAGCGATGGCCGGACTTGAACCGGCGACACAACGATTATGAGTCGTTTGCTCTACCGACTGAGCTACACCGCCATATGTGCGCTGTATTGCGGTGGCGGCTTCCCGGTCATCTCCTGGAGTTGCCAAGTCGGTCACCACCGGCAATCCGGCGAGCCCCCTAACGGAATCGAACCGTTGACCTTTTCCTTACCATGGAAACGCTCTGCCGACTGAGCTAAGGGGGCGTGTCTGCGTTGCTCCGGGCTTTGCACCGGGGCGCTGAAGACTTGAACGAGGTTACACAACATCGGACCCAAGCTCCAAACCGGCTGTTCAGGACCGGTTTTTGCGGTAGATCAACTGGGTACCCGGTGGAGTCGTTCGCCAGGTTCGCCCGATGCCGGGCCCGGAAACAGAAGAACCCCCGTGGACGTGAGTCCACGGGGGTTCTTCAGGGAGTGGCAGATGTAGGATTCGAACCTACGTAGGCTCTCGCCGACAGATTTACAGTCTGCTCCCATTGGCCGCTCGGGCAATCTGCCGTGCGCCGTATCCGGTGCGCTGAGCAGAATACCCCGAACCCCTGCCCGGAATGCAAACCGGCTGGATACCGCCATGGCAGACCGGCTAGCGTCGACGGTTGAAAACCCGATCTTTCCCTCTCGCGGACAGGAGCAGAGTGTGGCCGATTCATCGTTCGATGTCGTCAGCAAGGTCGACCGGCAGGAGGTCGACAACGCGCTGAATCAGGCCGGCAAGGAGCTCAGCCAGCGCTACGACTTCCGCGGGACGGGCGCGAGCATCGAATGGTCGGGCGAGGAGAAGATCATCATCAGCGCCGAGTCCGAGGATCGCGTGAAGGCGGCGCTGGAGGTGTTCAAGGAGAAGCTGATTCGCCGCGACATCTCGCTCAAGGCGTTCGAGGCCGGGGACCCGCAGGCCTCCGGGAAGGTGTACAAAATCACAGGCGAGCTCGTGCAGGGCATCACCTCCGAGAACGCCAAGAAGATCGCCAAGAAGATCCGCGACGAGGGTCCCAAGAGCGTCAAGGCGCAGATCCAGGGCGAGGAGCTCCGCGTCAGCTCCAAGAGCCGTGACGACCTCCAGGCGGTCATCTCGCTGCTCAAGAACAGCGACTTCGACATCGCCCTGCAATTCGTGAACTACCGCTGACAGCAGGGGGTTTCGTGGGGGCTACGCCCCCACACCCCCGGAGAGAGGGGTGGGGGTTACCCCCAAACCCCCAGCGGGGGCTACGCCCCCGCACCCCCGAGAAGAGTGCTGGGG
>NZ_JBHXVO010000055.1:0-20979 GCF_042672265.1 Nocardia sp. NPDC127526
CCACCACGCGGTGCGAGATTCCGGCCAAAAGCACGCCGGACTGACGGGGAGAACTTTCGAGCAGGCGCTTGGACATGGTCGGCGCCACGGGCGCGCGGCCGGACCCCTCATTCGCGGGATGGCACACCGGCGGCCGCGCGCGACAAGATGGCGAGATGACCACTTCGACCCGGCGCACAGTGGCCGCGCTGCTCGCCGATATCGCGGCCGCCCCGGATGCGCAGGCGCTGTTCGAGCGGACCTCGGCCCGGCTGCGCCGCATCGCGCCGTTCGACGCGGCCGTCTGGGTGGCCACCGATCCGGTCAACGGGCTGACCACCGCGCCGGTGCGGGTGGAGAACCTGCACGAGGGCGGATGCGGAACCTATTGGGAGTCGGAGTTTTTCGCCGAGAACGTCAACCTGTTCCGCGATCTGGCCCGCGCGCCGGTTCCGGTGGCGGGCTTGCGCGCGGTCACCGGTGATCGCCCCAGCCGCAGTTCGCTCTACCGGAACTTCATGCGCCCCCGCGGTTTCGACGACGAATTGCGCGCGGTATTCCGCGCCGACGGCCTGCCGTGGGGTCAGCTGAGCCTGTTCCGCGAGCGGGGCCGCGCCGAATTCGCCGCCGCCGATATCGCCCTCGTCGAGACCCTGTCCGCGCCGATCGCGCAGCGGCTGCGCTCCTTCGCCCAACCCGGCGACCAGCGGACGATGCCGGAGGACGCCGCCGCGGCGCCCGGGATGCTGCTCTTCGACGCCGACGGCGGCTTGGTGTCCATCAACGACGAGGCCCGGGAACTACTGGCCCGCATGCCTTCCGGCCCGTCCACCTCCACCCCGCTCGGCATCGATCTGCCATTGCCGGTCTGGATTCTCAGCACCGCCGGTCGCGCCCGCCTCACCGGCGTCAGCGCGCGCATCCGGATCCGCACCACCGGCGGCCGCTGGCTGGTGTGCCACGCCTCCTGCCTGCGCGACGCGCACGGCAAGGCCGGCATGACCGCCATGGTGATCGAACCCGCGACGCCGTCCGAGATCGCCGAGCTGGTGCTGGCCGCCTACGAATTGACCCGCCGCGAACTCGATGTGGTCGAGCAGATCGCGCGCGGGCTGCCCACCGCCGAGATCGCCGAACTGCTCCACCTGTCCCCGCACACCGTCCGCGACCATGTGAAGGCGATCTTCGACAAGGTCGGCGTCACCAGCCGCGGCGAACTGGTCGCCAAGCTGTTCACCGAATTCCAGCTCCCCGCCGCCGAACGCCGCACCCTCCGGGTCGACGCGGGCTGAGCGTTCGGAGCGGAGTTCCGCGCGTCATCCCGGCCTGCCGATCGCCGGGATTCACACCGGCCCGGTGGATTCCGGCCGGAGCGTGCCCGCATGACTTCGGGTGGTTTCGGCGCGCGGCGGAGCCCGACGGTCGTCCGGTGGCAGCGGCACCTCAGGGGGTGCAGCGTCGAAGGAGCGGATGCCGCTGCCGGGAACAAGCTTGCGCGCCGGTGCGGCTGCGGGACAATCCTTTCGGGCAGTGCCGAAAGGGGGCCGGAATTGTTGCGGCTGTGGCTGGAATCCGAGGATCTGGCGCGGGTGATCATCGCGCGCGGGACGCCGCCGATGGGGGTGGCGGTGCTGGCGGCGCAGGCGCTGGCCAAACCGAATCTGGATGGAGTGCTGGACCGTTGGCGCGCGGGGGCGCGGCGGCGGGTGACGCCATCGATGACGCCGCTGTTGGATTTGGTGGGGCACGGGCGGTATATCCCGGACTTTCTGACTCCCTACAGTGCTGGCTGGGCGGGTGTGGAGGGGCAGATCGACACGGTGCTGGCCACTCCGCAGCGGGAGGTGCGCGCGCAGCTGGCCCGGGCCTTCGGGCGCAGGCTGCCGCCCTCGTGGACCAAGCTGCTCGCCGATGACGATGGGGCGGCGTGGGCGGCGCTGGCGACCGCGGCGCGAGATTTCCACGATCAGATCGTGGCGCCGGATCTGTCCCGGCTCGAAGCCGGTATGGGCGCCGAAACCGCCGCCCTCGCACACACTCTCGCCACCGAGGGCGTGGCCGCCGCGCTGTCGGCGCTGCATCCGCGGATTCGCTGGTCGCCTCCGGTACTGGAGATCGAGACCCTGCGTGGCGGCGAGGTGCGGCTCGGCGGGCGCGGATTGCAGTTGTGGCCCTCGGCTTTCGTATGGCCCACCCCGCGCGTGCTGCTCGATCACGAGGGTCCGGCGGTGCTGGTCTATCCGGTGCCGCCGCCCGCGCAGACGGCCGGTATCGCGGCCGATCCGGTCGCGGATCTGCTGGGCCGCACCCGCGCCGCCGTGCTGCGCGCCGTGGTCACCGGGGACAAGACCACCAGCGGGCTGGCGCGCGAACTCGACATCAGCGCCGCCTCGGCGTCGGAGCACGCGGCCGTGCTGCGCAATGCCGGGCTGCTGTGCAGCATTCGCGAGGGCCGCGCGGTCTGCCACCGCATCACCCCGCTGGGCACCTACCTACTACGCCCGCCCGCGTTCTGATTCCCGGAAAGCCCGGTTTCTCGAAAAGCTCAGTGCTCGTTGGTGAGCCAGATGGCCTCGGCCGCGATACTGCCCAGATCCACCGTGCGCTCCGCGATCCGCACCGCCATGGTGCCCGCGAAATCACGCCGCTCCACCACCGTGATCGGGGTGTCCAGGGCGATGCCCAGCGAGTCGAAATACCGCAGCATGGCCGGATCGGAATCGGAAATCCGTGCCACCCAACCGGATTCGCCGTCCCGGAAATCGCTGAGCTGTTTGGCGGGCGGGGTCGGCACCGCGCCGTCCACCGACGGGATGGGATCGCCGTGCGGATCGCGGTCGGGATGGCCGAGCTTGGCGTCGATGCGCGCCATGAGCGTCTCGGAGACGGCGTGCTCGAGCACCTCCGCCTCGTCGTGCACCTCGTCCCAGCCGTAGCCCAGCTCATTGACCAGGAACGTCTCGATGAGCCGATGCCGGCGCACCATGGCGATGGCCGCGCGCCGGCCGTCCTCGGTGAGGGTGATGGCCCCGTAGCGGGCGTGCTCCACCAGGCCCTGTTCGGTGAGCTTGCGCACGGCCTCGGAGACCGTGGAGGCCGACACTTCCATGCGTTCGGCCAGCAGCTTGGTCGTCACCTTGTCCTGCGACCACTCCTGCGCGGTCCAGATGATCTTCAGATAGTCCTGGGCGACCGAGGACAGCACGGGGGCGATATCCGATCCGCGGCTCGCGGCGGCAGTGTCGGAGGTCCCGTTGGCTTCGGACGGATCGGCCAGCTCGCGGCGCGTGGCGATGTCTCGTTTTCCGGGCACGTACCCAACCTTAGGCACACCCGGTCTCGTTTCCCACATCGGCGCGCTTGCTGGTAGGGAGTCGAAAACAGCGGCCCGAAGGGTCTCGCTTGAGGGTGGCGGTGGGAGACGGGTGGGCGAACGGCGGGTGTCTACCATGCTTCGTCCTGTGAAGTTCCACAATGCCGAATACTGTCTGTGACGCGCTTTGCGTAGGCTTCCGGTGTGCAGAGATGGCGAAGTCTCGATGAGATGCCCGCGGAGTGGGGCCGGTGCGTGCTCACGATCGGGGTGTTCGACGGCGTGCACCGCGGTCACGCCCAGCTCATCAGCCGTGCGGTGAAATCCGCTGCGGTGCGGGGCGTTCCGTCGGTGCTCATGACGTTCGACCCGCATCCGCTCGAGGTGGTGCGGCCCGGATCGCATCCGGCGCAGCTGTCCACGCTGACCCGCCGCGCGGAACTGGTGGAGGAACTCGGCATCGACGTGTTCGTGGTGATGCCCTTCACCCACGACTTCATGAAGCTGAGCCCCGAGCAGTACGTGCAGCAGCTGCTGGTCGACAAGCTGCACGTGGCCGAGGTCGTGGTCGGCGACAACTTCACCTTCGGCTCCAAGGCCGCCGGCACGGTGGACACCATGCGCGAGTTCGGCGAGCGCTTCGGCTTCGACGTGGACGGGGTGCAGCTGCTGGGCGAGCATGCCGTGACCTTCTCCTCCACCTATATCCGCGCCTGCCTCGCCTCCGGCGACATCACCGCCGCCGCGGAGGCGCTGGGCCGCCCGCACCGGGTCGAGGGCGTGGTCGTGCACGGCGACGGCCGCGGCAAGGGCCTCGGCTTCCCGACCGCGAACGTGGCCCCGACCATGCATGCCGCCATCCCCGCCGACGGCGTGTACGCGGGCTGGTTCACCGACCTCGACGATCCCGAGGCCGAACCCCGTATGGCCGCCATCTCGGTCGGCACCAACCCCACCTTCGACGGCCGCAATCGCACCGTCGAACCGCACATCCTCGATTTCGACGGCGACCTCTACGAGCATCGCGTGGCGGTGGACTTCGTCGAGCAGCTGCGCGGCATGCGCAAGTTCGAATCCATCGATGATCTGGTGGAAGCCATCGGCCAGGACGTGAATCAGGCCCGGAAAGTTCTGAATCCCGACGGCGTGTAAACTGGCCCGTCGGGTTTGCTGCGGTCCGCGGTGGCGCCCGCTCCCGGATTCGTCCGGGATCCCTCGTGCGCGGACTGAAACACAGGAGTGATACGTGGCTCTGACCACCGAGCAGAAGAAGGCGATCCTCGCCGAGTATGGCGTCCACGAGAAGGACACCGGTTCCCCGGAGGCGCAGATCGCGCTGCTGTCCAAGCGGATCGCCGACATCACCGAGCACCTCAAGAAGCACAAGCACGACCACCACACCCGCCACGGCCTGATGGCGCTGATCGGTCGTCGCAAGCGTCTCTCGAAGTACCTGCAGAACACGGACATCGAGCGCTACCGTGCCCTGATCGAGCGTCTCGGCCTGCGTCGCTGATTCGAGCGACACAACCTGACTACCCGAGGTAGTTGACGAACCGGCCAACGGGGAGGCTTAGAATCTCCTCGTTGGCCTTTCGTGCATCCGGTGACAGTCGCCTGGTGCACGCCAGCAAGCCGTATGCACCCGTCGCGTGGCGTCGGTCTTCGGTAGTGGCTTTTCGGGGCGCGCAAGACGTGAGAGATTGCGTTGCCGGAGGGCTTCGATCGATGACCGCCTCCGCGTCGCCGTTCCCAAGGGGGAATCGGCCGGGTGTGCGCGCCGTGACCAGGAGGGTCGTGGCGCGCCCATGCCGGGTACGGCTGACGAGTCGGATCGCATACCGAGGAACGGTGTGCTGGGATCCGGCGAGACGAGAGGTTGAGAAAAGAAAAATGTCTGACAATACGAACAGCTCCGCCGTCGAGGTAGAGCCCGGCGTCTTCGAGTCCGTCGCCCTGATCGACAACGGCAGCTACGGCACTCGCACCGTCCGCTTCGAGACCGGACGCCTGGCCAAGCAGGCCGCCGGCTCCGTCGTCGCCTACCTGGACGACGAGACCATGCTGCTGTCGGCCACCACCGCCGGCAAGCACCCCAAGGATCAGTTCGACTTCTTCCCGCTGACGGTGGACGTCGAGGAGCGCATGTACGCCGCGGGCCGCATCCCCGGCTCGTTCTTCCGTCGCGAGGGCCGCCCCTCCACCGACGCCATCCTGACCTGCCGCCTCATCGACCGGCCGCTGCGCCCGTCGTTCGTGGACGGTCTGCGCAATGAGATCCAGGTCGTGGTGACCGTCATGTCGCTGGATCCCAAGGATCTCTACGACGTGGTCGCCATCAATGCCGCCTCGGCGTCCACCCAGCTGGCGGGCCTGCCGTTCTCCGGCCCGGTCGGCGGCGTGCGCGTGGCGCTCATCGGTGACCAGTGGGTCGCGTTCCCGACCGTGGAGCAGCTGGAAGGCGCCGTGTTCGACATGGTCGTCGCCGGCCGCGTGGTCGAGGGTGACGTCGCCATCATGATGGTCGAGGCCGAGGCCACCGACAACGTCCTGGCCCTGGTGGCCGACGGCGCCACCGCGCCCACCGAAGCCGTTGTCGCCCAGGGCCTCGAAGCCGCCAAGCCGTTCATCGCCCGCCTGTGCAAGGCCCAGCAGGACCTGGCCGAGAAGGCCGCCAAGGAGACCGCCGAGTTCCCGGTCTTCCTGCCCTACCAGCCCGATGCCTACGAGGCCGTCGAGGGCACCGCCAAGGCGGAGCTCAACGAGGCGCTGTCCATCGCGGGCAAGCAGGAGCGCGAAGAGAAGATCGACGCCATCAAGCTGGACGTGCTGTCCTCGCTCGCCGAGTCCTTCGAGGGCCGCGAGAAGGAGCTGGGCGCCGCGTTCCGCTCGGTCACCAAGAAGCTGGTGCGCCAGCGCATCCTGACCGACGGCTTCCGCATCGACGGCCGCGGCCTGGCGGACATCCGCGCGCTCTCGGCCGAGGTCGCCGTTGTTCCGCGCGCCCACGGCTCGGCGCTGTTCGAGCGCGGCGAGACCCAGATCCTGGGTGTCACCACCCTCGACATGGTGAAGATGGCGCAGCAGGTCGACTCGCTCGGCCCGGAGACCTCCAAGCGCTACATGCACCACTACAACTTCCCGCCGTTCTCCACCGGTGAGACCGGTCGCGTGGGCTCGCCCAAGCGCCGCGAGATCGGCCACGGCGCGCTCGCCGAGCGTGCCCTGATGCCGGTGCTGCCGTCGCAGGAGGAGTTCCCCTACGCCATCCGCCAGGTGTCGGAGGCGCTGGGCTCCAACGGCTCCACCTCCATGGGTTCGGTGTGCGCCTCGACCCTGTCGCTGCTGAATGCCGGTGTGCCGCTGAAGGCTCCGGTGGCCGGTATCGCCATGGGCCTGGTGTCGGACACCATTAAGAACGACAAGGGCGAGGACGAGGTCCGCTACGTCGCGCTGACCGACATCCTGGGCGCGGAGGATGCCTTCGGCGACATGGACTTCAAGGTCGCCGGTACTCCGGAGTTCGTGACAGCGCTCCAGCTCGACACCAAGCTGGACGGCATCCCGTCGCAGGTGCTGGCCGGTGCGCTGAACCAGGCCAAGGATGCCCGTCTGACCATCCTGGATGTCATGGCCGAGGCCATCAACACCCCGGACGAGATGAGCCCCTACGCTCCTCGCGTCACCGCCATCAAGATCCCGGTCGACAAGATCGGTGAGGTGATCGGACCCAAGGGCAAGGTCATCAACCAGATCACCGAGGACACCGGCGCCAACATCTCCATCGAGGATGACGGCACCGTGTTCGTCGGCGCGACCGACGGCCCGTCGGCGCAGGCCGCGATCGACGCGATCAACGCCATTGCCAACCCGCAGCTGCCGAAGGTCGGCGAGCGCTTCCTGGGCACGGTCGTCAAGACCACCGCCTTCGGCGCGTTCGTCTCGCTGCTGCCGGGTCGCGACGGTCTGGTGCACATCTCGAAGCTGGGCAACGGCAAGCGCGTCGCCAAGGTCGAGGATGTGGTGAACGTGGGCGACAAGCTGCGCGTCGAGATCGCCGATATCGACAACCGCGGCAAGATCTCGCTGGTGCCGGTCGACGAGGATTCGGACAACGCGGACGCGGCTCCCGCCGCGGACGTGGCGGCCGAGTGAGTGTCGTAGCTCTGGCGTAATCTGCGGTGGCCCTTCGCTCCGGATGATGGAGTGAGGGGCCACCGGTTTCTCGTCTGCCAGTTGTGGGGAAGCATGGTTCGGAAGAAGGACACTCGAGTGTCGGGTAAGGAAGCTGCGCTGGTTCGCACCACCACGGAGGTGCCGTACGCCGATACCGGTGTCCGGAAAACCGTGCTGCCCGGCGGACTACGAGTCGTCACCGAGCATGTGCCCGGCGTGCGCTCGGCCTCCATCGGCGTATGGGTCGGGGTCGGCTCGCGCGACGAGGGCCCGACCGTGGCCGGCGCCGCGCACTTCCTCGAGCATCTGCTGTTCAAGGCCACGCCCACGCGCAGCGCCCTGGACATCGCGCAGGCCATGGACGCGGTCGGCGGTGAGCTGAACGCGTTCACGGCCAAGGAGCAGACCTGCTACTACGCGCACGTGCTCGACGAAGATCTGCCCCTCGCAGTGGATCTCGTGTCCGATGTGGTGCTCAACGGGCTGTGCCGCGCCGAGGACGTGGCCGTCGAGCGGCAGGTCGTGCTCGAGGAGATCTGCATGCGCGACGACGACCCCGAGGACATGGTCGGCGACGCCTTCCTCACCGCCATGTTCGGCGAGCACCCCATCGGCCGCCCCGTGATCGGCAGCATCGAATCCATCGAGGGCATGCAGGCCGCCCAATTGCGGTCCTTCCACCAGCGCCGCTACCGCCCCGACCGCATGGTCGTCGCCGTCGCCGGCAATATCGAACACGAGCACACCGTCGAGTTGGTGCATCGCGCCTTCGCCCCCCACCTGGAACTCGGCCGCGAACCCGCCGGCCGCCGCGAAGGCAAATTCCGCCCCCGCGGCAATCCGGAACTGCTGCGCATCCACCGCGACAGCGAACAGGCCCACCTGGTCTTCGGCACCCGCGCCTTCGGCCGCCACGAGGGCGAAAAACGCTGGCCCCTCTCGGTTCTCAACACCGTCCTCGGCGGCGGCCTGAGCTCCCGCCTCTTCCAGGCCATCCGCGAGGAGCGCGGCCTCGCCTACTCGGTGTACTCCAGCGTCGACACCTTCGCCGACACCGGCGCCTTCTCCGTCTACCTCGGCTGCCAGCCCGAAAACCTCGGCAAGGTAGCCGATCTCGCCCGCGGCGTCCTCGAAGAGGTGGCAGCCACCGGCATCACCGACGCCGAATGCGCCCGCGCCAAAGGCTCCCTCCGCGGCGGCCTGGTCTTGGGCCTCGAGGATTCCGGCTCCCGCATGAACCGCATAGGCCGCAGCGAACTCTCCTACGGCAACCACCGCAGCGTCTCCGAAACCCTAGCCCGCATAGACGAAGTCACCACCGACGAAGTCTCCAAAATCGCCCGCACCCTCCTCGCCCGCCCCTTCGGCGTAGCCGTAGCAGGCCCCTACCGCCGCACCCGAGACCTCCCCGCCGCCGTCCGCCGCCTCGTCGACTGACGGCCCGCACCCGCTGTGGCGGTGCGCGGCTAGAGGTTTCGGCGCATGGCGGTGCGGGGCCAGCGGTCGAGGCCGATTTCGGCTTCGTGGGCGCGGATCTTGCGGAGGCCGGGGGTGAGGGTCTCGTCGGGGATGCGGTGGAAGCCGAGGCGCTCGTAATAGGGGGCGTTCCACGGGACTTCGGTGAAGGTGGTGAGGGTCAGGGCGCGCAGGCCGGTGGTGCGGGCGCGGGCGGCGGCGTGGTCTATCAGGCGGCGGCCTATGCCTTGGCGGGCGGCCTTGGGGTGGACGGAGACCTGGGCTATGTGGGCGGTGCCGTCGACGTCCTCGTCGATGAGGTAGGCGAGGGGAGCGTCGTCGGTGTCGACGGCGACCCAGGCGCGCCCCATGCTCCGGTAGGCGTCGAGGGATTCGATCGGCAGCGGTTCGTCGTCGGCGATGTCGGACATGCCCACGGTGCGGAACGGTTCGCCGGCGGCGATCTCGATGTCCTGCAGGACCGGGAGGTCGGCGGCGGTGGCCGGGCGGATGCGCATCAGGCGAACGTAGCGCGGGCCGGGTGGGGAGTCATTCGGATTTCTTGTTGGCGGCGGCGAGGATCGCGGGCAGCAGCCCGGGCAGGGCGGCCTCGACCGCGTCGGTGCGCAGCAGTTGGTGGGCATTGCCGTCGATGACGAGTCTCTCGGTGAGACCGGCTTCGCGCAGGATCTTGAAGTGGTGGGCGGCCGTGGACTTGCCGACCCCGTCGTACAGGGCGGTGCAGCGCAGCGAGGTGCCCGCATTGCCCAGGCGGCGCACCATTTCCAGGCGGACCGGGTCCTGCAGGGCGGCGAGCACCGTCGGCAGCGGCGCCACCTCGGACACCACGGCGGGCAACGGGAATTCGGTCTCGGGCATGATCTACTTCACTCCGCTAATGGTTTGATGATCATCGAACCTGGCGTAGGGTCAAGTTCGATATTCATCAAACTTACCTGATTGGAGGGGTCGATGTCGGCAGCGACGGTTGCGGTGCGGACCGAACAGGGCAATCAGACCTGGGCGTATGCACTCGTGCTCGCCGCGAGCGGCGTGGCGCTCGGCGTTTCGGGCGCACCCGCCCCGCTCTACGGGCTGTACCAGCAGGCGTGGCATTTCTCGCCGCTCACCACCACCTTCGTCTTCGCGGTCTACGCCATCGCCGCCCTCGGCGCGGTGCTGGTCTCGGGGAGGATCTCCGATGTGGTCGGCCGAAAGCCCGTGCTGCTGGGCGCATTCGGCATCATGATCGCGGGACTGGTGGTGTTCCTGCTGGCCGACAATGTGGCCATGCTGCTGCTGGCGCGGGCGCTGCACGGCGCGGCCGTGGGCGCGACGGTGGTGGCGGGCGCGGCGGCGCTGCTGGATCTGCGGCCCAAGCACGGCGCGCGCTCCGGGCAGCTGTCGGGCGTGGCGTTCAATGTCGGCATGGCGGTGGCGATTCTGGGCTCGGCGCTGCTGGCGCAGTACGCGCCGCATCCCATGCGCACGCCCTATGTGGCCATCACCATTGTCTGCCTGATCATCGCCGCCGGCGTGCTGGCACTGCGCGAACCGCACACGGCGCGGGTGTCCGGTCGCATCCGGATCGCCAAGCCCGCTGTGCCGCAGGAGATTCGCGGTGACTTCTGGTTCTCGGCGCTGGGCGTGATGGCGGCCTGGTCGGTGCTGGGCGTGCTGCTATCGCTGTACCCCTCGCTGGCCTCGGCCGAGACCGGCATCCACAACCTGGTGTTCGGCGGCGCGGTGGTGGCCTCCACGGCCCTGGCCGGTGCGCTGGCACAGGCTTTCGCCACCGGCATTCCCGCTCGGCGCGCCGCCATCACCGGCGATATCGGCATGGCGATCGCACTGGTGCTGACCATTCCGGCCCTGCACACCGGCAACTGGGTGCTGGTCCTGGCCGCCGGATTCACCCTCGGCGCGACCTTCGGCCTCGGCTTCGGCGGCTCGCTGCGCCACCTGTCCAACGTTGTGCCGCAGCACAAGCGGGGCGAGACCATGTCGGCCTACTACCTGCTGGCCTACTCGGCCATGGCCCTGCCCACCGTGGTGGCGGGCTGGGCCGCGACCACCTGGGGGCTGAGCACCGTGTTCCCGTGGTTCGTGGTCGTGGTCGCGCTGGCCTGCCTGGCGGCGGCCGGAATCGGCCTGCGCAAGCGCGAACCGGCCGTCCTCGACTGAGAATCGGTGCCCTGCCCGGGATCCGGCGGACCGCGAAACCCCTTGGCGGACGCTGGAAATCCCGCCATCCGATGCACCATTCGACCGGTGTCGCTATCCTTCCGCTATGCGGCGGTGGGGGTGGTTCGGCGGTGGGCTGAACCGGAGGATGCACCGGTCGGCACTGATGGTCTCGGTGTTGGCCGCGGTCATCGGCGGTCTGGCGGTCGCGGCGCTGGCCTATTGGCTGCTGCGGCAGCTGCTGGGCGTCGAGGACGTGAAGCCGAATCAGTTGGACCTCACCAAGATCGCGCTCACCGTCGCGGCCGGCATCGGCGCGGCGGTGGCGCTGGTGGTGGCGTATCGGCGGCAGCGGGATCTGGAGCGCGGCCGCTTCGCCGAATTGTTCGGCGCGGCGGCGCGGCAATTGGGCGACGCCGATGTGGCGGTGCGCGTTGCCGGGGTGTACGCCATGGCCGGTGTGGCGGACGAGTTCTCCGCGCCGGGCCGCCGCCAGCAGTGCATCGACGTGCTGTGCGGCTACCTGCGCCTGCCCTACGCCCCCGATGAGGGCAACAGCCACCTGGTCTCCAAATCCCAGCGCATCGAGGACTCCGGCACCGCGGTCGAACGCGTCTACCACTACCGGCAGAACGACCGCCAGGTCCGCGACACCATTGTGCGAGTCATTGCCGGCCGTCTGCGCGCGAGCGCCGAAGTATCCTGGTCCGCCTGCGATTTCGACTTCTCCGACGCCATCTTCGAAGACGCCGACTTCCGCTACGCCGTCTTCGCCGGCCGCAATACCCGCTTCGCCAACGCCATGTTCGTCGGCCCGCGCGCCACCACCTTCGAGAAGGCGCGTTTCCTCGGCAAGCGGGTCACCTTCCGCGGCGCCATGTTCCGCGGCGCCACCACCTCCTTCGAGGGCGTCGCCTTCACCCACTCCCGGGTGGACCGGTCCGAACGCGACAGCGCCGGAACCACATTCATCGACACCACCTTCAGCGGCCCGGTCACCTTCGACGCGGCGGTCTTCGCCGGCGCCCGCACCGCCTTCACCCGCGCCAAGTTCGCCGGGACGCGCAGCAGCTTCGTCAATGCCAAGTTCACCGCCGAGCTGACCTCCTTCGAGAAGGCCATCTTCGACGGCGACCGCGTCGCGTTCACCGGCGCCGAATTCACCGGCACCGCGGTGACGTTCGCCGCCTGCCGCTTCTACGCCGAAGCCAGCTCCTTCGAATGCGCGCATCTGGGCGCCAATGCCCGCTTCCGCACCACCCGCACCCGCGAGATCAGCTTCGCCCGCTCCGAGTACCACAGCAAGGTCTCCTTCGCCGACGCCGTATTCGGCGGCCGCTCGGTGGTTTTCACCGGGGGAGACTTCTTCGGCGACATCTCGTTCCGCCGCGCCGCCTACGACGCCCGCGAGATCACCTTCGAGCGCCCGAAGGCGTGGGTCGGCGTGCATTTCGACTGGGACGCCACCCCGGTCACCAAACCGGCGAACATCCGCCCCGAGCAGTGGCCGCCCACTCCGGCCGAGACCGCGCCCGCCCCGGCCTCCTGAACACGGTCAGCGGGCCGGGAATCGGATGATGCGATCGTCCCCGGCGCGGGCATCGCCGCGGCCGTCGGTATTGGAGGTGGTCAGCCACAGCGCGCCGTCGGGCGCGATCTCGACCGTGCGCAGGCGGCCGTAGCGCTCCTCGAACCAGGCTTCCGGCACACCGGTGACGCCGTCGTTCAACGGGACGATCCACAGTCGTTCCCCGCGCAGGGCTGCCGCGTACAGGGTGTCGCCCGCTATGGCGATGCCGGAGGGCGAGGCTTCCGAGGTCGTCCAGGTGACCAGCGGATTGACGTAGCGGCCGCTGCGGGTGTCGCCGGTGCCTTCCATCTCGGGCCAGCCGTAATTGCGGCCCGGCTCGATGAGGTTGATCTCGTCGAAGGCATTGCGGCCGAACTCGGCCGCGAACAGCCGTCCCGCCCGATCCCATGCCAGCCCTTGCACATTGCGATGTCCCAGGCTGTAAACCGGTGAGCCCGCGACCGGATTGCCCGGCGCGGGTTCGCCGTCCGCGGTCAGGCGCAGGATCTTGCCATTGGGGCTGGCGGGATCCTGTGAGCGTGCGGTCTGCCCGGCGTCGCCGGTGCCGACGTAGAGCATCCCGTCCGGGCCGAAGGCGATCCGCCCGCCGTCGTGAATGCCGGCCTTGGCGATGCCGTCGAAGATCACCTCCGGCGCCCGGTCGAGCCGGAACCGGACGATGCGATTGTCGGTGGGGGAGGTGAAATACGCGTACACGTACCGGTCTTCGCCGTAGCGCGGTGAAACGGCCAGCCCGAGCAGCCCGCCCTCGCTCTGGGCGTCGACCTCCGGCACCTGATAGACCTGCTCGGGCTCCGCACCCGCCCGCACCCGCAGGATCGCCCCGCTGTCGCGCTCGGCGACCAGGGCGCTGCCATCGGGCAGGAATGCCAAGCCCCACGGCACCTCGATGCCCTGCGCCACCTCCTCGCCCGCGTTCAGATCCGGCCGGCCGCTGGGCAGGCTGGGTGCGGTGCTGGTGGCGGTGGGCGCGGACGGTTCCGTACCGCAGGACGCCACCGCGCCCCCGAGCAGCAGGACGGCGGCCAGGAGGCGGAGCGGGGCGATGCGCATACCTCCATCCTGCGCGGAGATCGTCCGCGCGGTGCCGCATTGCCCGCCTCTCCTGGGCTGCGCTAGCGTCGAAGGTGGATCGGAAGTGGCAGGGGTTTGTGGTGGGGTCTCGCGATGTGTGGTGGCTGGCAGCCGGTATCGCGCTGCTCGTCCTGGCGGCGGCTGCCGGATTCGCGGCCATCGCGAAAGAACGCCGCGCACGCCGTGATCGGGGCGGCCGGGCGGCTCCGGCGAGCCGGGGCCTGGCCATTCTGGCCGTCGCGCTCGCACTGCCGGGCTGGGCCGGAGTCGCGGCCACGGTGGTGCCCGCCGTGCAGCTCATGGCCGGTGACACGATCGCCGGGTCCGCGGGCCCGACTTCCCCGGGCCTGGTGCAGGCGGGCCTGCCGACCACCACGACCTCCGCGAAACCCACCGCCCCCGACCCGATGTCGCTGCTGGTCCCCGGCGACTGTGTCGAGGTCCCGATGGACCGGACCACCGACGCCACCGGCGCGCCCACCTGGGAACCCGGCGATCCGGCTCCGGCCGACTGCAATTCCCTCGACGCGAATTACCGTGTCCTGCAAACCGGTCCGCAAGCCTGCTCGGGCACCCTCTACAAGCTGGAAACCAGTCGCCACGACAAGTCCGGCAATCTCATCTACCACCTGTGCCTGGCCTTCGACTGGCGTGTCGACTTCTGTTACGACACAACGCAAATGGCCGAGCCGTTCAAAGTGGACTGCGCCACCCCGGGCCGTCACGTCGTGCAGGTCACCGCCGTCCTGGAGAACACCACCGACGGCGCGAAATGCCCCCGCGACGGCCAGGGCGCGGTCTGGGTCGTCTGGAACAAGCGTGAACTGACGGTCTGCTTCCGGGGCAGCGACGACCCGGGCGAATAGCTAGGCGCGGCGGCCGATGGTGATCATGTCGGGCACCAGCCAGGGCGGCAGCGGGAAACGGCGGATGGCGCGCTGATCGGTGACCTCGAAACCGGCGTCCTGCAAGAGTTTCCGGGTCGCTCGCCCGGAGGGCGCGTGGGCGGGGAAGAGAGGGCTGCTGGTGACGCGCTGCAGCGCGGCCGCGGAGGCGGACGGCCGCATGGTGGCGATGGCGACCAGTCCGCCGGGCGCCAGCACGCGGTGGAATTCGCGCAGGGCGACCGGATGATCGAAGAAGTGGAAGGCGGTGGTGCTCACCACCGCGTCGAGTTCGCCGTCACCGATGGGCAGGTGCTCGGCGGCGGCATGCCGCCAGAGCACGGTCGCCGACCGGTTGCGGGCCTGGGCCAGCATGCCGGGGGAGGCGTCCACGCCGTAGACGATCTCCGTCCGCAGCTCGCGTTCGATGCGGGAGGTGAGAATGCCGGTGCCGCAGCCGATATCGGCGATCCGGCGGGATCCGGCGGCGCGCAGTTCGGCCACCACCTCGTGCTGCGGCGGGCGGTAGACCACCTGTTGCAGCGGTGCGGTGTCGTAGGCGCGGGCGACGCCGCTGAAGAACTGGGTGATGGCGCGGTTGAGGGCGCGGTTTCCGGTGGTGGCGGCTGTGCTGTGCATAGGTGCTCCTGTCCGTTACCCATCGAAGCAGATATCCGACTGTCTGGGAAGGTGTATGCGGTAGCGTCGGGCGTATGAGGATTCGTGGAGCTGTCCTGGAACGAATCGGCGCCCCGGCGCCCTACGCCGAGTCGAGGCCGATCGTGGTGGACGAACTCGACCTGGGCGAACCCATGCCCGGTGAACTGCTGGTGCGCATCGAAGCGGCGGGACTGTGCCATTCGGATCTGTCCGTGGTGGACGGCAATCGGGTCCGCCCGGTGCCCATGCTGCTCGGCCATGAGGCCGCCGGTCGCGTGGAAGCCGTCGGCGCGGGCGACAGCGATATCGAGGTCGGCCGGCGCGTGGTCATGACCTTCCTGCCGCGCTGCGGTGAATGCTCCGGCTGCGCCACCGAGGGCCGCACCCCGTGCCTGGCGGGCAGCCTGGCCAATAACGCGGGCGAAATGCTCAGCGGCGGGCGGCGGCTGCTGCGCGACGGCGCGGAGGTCTATCACCACCTGGGCGTCTCGGGCTTCGCCACGCACGCGGTGGTGGACCGGCATTCGGTGGTTCCCGTGGACGACGACGTGCCGGCGGACGTCGCCGCGGTGCTCGGCTGCGCGGTGCTGACCGGCGGTGGCGCCCTGATCAATTCGGCCGAACCGCGGCCCGCCGACCGCATCATGGTGGTCGGTCTCGGCGGCGTCGGCATGGCCGCCGTGCTGGTGGCCGCCGCCCTGCGCGAGGGCACCGGCCGCGAGGTGATCGCCGTCGACACCGTGCCCGAAAAGCTGAAGATCGCCATGGAACTGGGCGCCACCTCGGCCTACATGCCCAGCGACGTCGCCGATCAGGGCATTCAGGCCGAGGTGGTGGTTGAGGCCGCGGGCAATGTGCGCGCCTTCGAAACCGCCGTCGCCGCAACGGCTCCCGGCGGCACCACCGTCACCGTCGGCCTGCCCGCCCCGGATGCCCGCGCCAGCATCTCGCCGCTGGCCCTGGTCGCCCAGGGCCGCACCATTATCGGCAGCTACCTGGGCTCGGCCGTACCGTCCCGCGATATCCCGGAATTCGTCCGGCTCTGGCGTGCGGGCAAACTGCCCGTCGAACGCCTCATCTCGTCGCGAATCCGCTTGGAGGACATCAACGAGGGCATGGATCACCTGGCGGCGGGCCACGCCCTCCGCCAGGTCATCGTCTTCGACTGATCAGCCGTCCCCGCAAGCTGGACGGACGATCACCGGGAACTGATGGCGGCATTTCGCGAGTAGCCACCGCCACCAGTGCCCGGTCGGCGTTGTTTCAGATCAGCGGACGTCGATGCTGAGGGTGGTGGTCTCGGTCTCGGCGGGAAGTTTCGTCGTGTCCACCAGGAGGATTTCGCCGGTGTCCTGGACGCCGTTGGGGAGGGTCTTGGCCTTCAGCCCGAACGGGGCCTGGTCGCCGGCGCTGCCCTCCAGGCCGAAGTCGCTGTCATTGGCGATGTAGAGGGTCTTGCCGCCGTCGGTGGTGGCCACGCCTTCGATCTTGTCGTGGCCGAAGAACTTGCCGTCGGCATTCAGGCCCGCGAGCAGACCGGCGAAGTCGATGTTGGATTTCTTTGCCACCGGGGTGATTCCGGCCTTCTGGAGGGCCGCGACGCCGTCGGCGGTCGCGACCGTGCCGACGTAGGTTTCCAACGGCTTGCCGTCGATCTGCAAACCGTTCTTCGGATCGTATTGTGCGCCGGGGACTTTCGCCTCGGGGCCGATATCGGTGGCGCCGGAGATGTCGATGGTCCAGAGCTTCTTGTCGGCCTTCGGGGCTTTGTTGCCGTCGCGCTCGTCGACGACGAAGGTGGTGTTGCTCAGCGCGGTGATCTCCGAAGCGCCCAGCTTGTCCTTCGGGTTCTCCAGCGGGTAGGCGAATTCCTTGACCGCCTTGGTCTTCAGATCCACGGTGACGATGCGGGCCATCGGCACCTCGCGCGCCGACTCCAAGCCGGGGGTCTTGAGGCCGCTCTGCATGATGCCGACCAGGGTGCTGCCGTCGGGGGTGACGGTGAGACCCTCCATACCCTGATTGGGGGTGCGCAGGGCGAGCTCGGCGGGCAGTCCGCGGCCGGGGGTCAGCCGCTCGAGTTCGGTGCCCTTGGCATCGAAATGCACCAGGAACGGGCCGTATTCGTCGGAGACCCAGAAGGTGCCGTCGGCCAGCGCGACCAGGCCCTCGCTGTCGATGCCGTGATCGGTGGGCGCGAGCTCCTTCCCGTCGAGGCCGCGCATGGTCTCACCGGTCACCGCCGAGGTGTCGACCAGCCCGTTGAACGGCTGCCCGGCCGGATTCTTCAGCGCGATGGTGGATTTCACCACCGCCTTGTTGCCGGTGAGCTCGATCCTCGCGATCTGCGGGGTGAAATCGGCTATCGGGGCGAGCTTCTCGTTCTTGGCCTTGCCGTCCACGTTCGGACCGCGATCGGTGAGCCCGTAGAACTCGGTGGCCGAGCCCGGCGCCGGCACGAACGCCGACCCGAACGCGCTGCCCTGCACCGTGACTCCGCCGAACTGCCCCAGCGGCGCGACATCGGTGGCGAACAACCGCACCGCATCGGTGGTGGTGACGGTGATGCTGTCTGCACCCGTGTACCCGGCCGCGGGCGTGTACACCAGCGACCCGTCGGTGCCGCGGCTCACCGTGCCGTGCTGCGGATCCGCGATCGCCACCACGGCGCTCCCACCGGCCCGCGCCACCAGGTCGTCCAGCGAGACGACCAGCGGCTGATCCTTGGTCGCGGTGAACCCGGCCCCGGAATCGGAGGACGAGCAGGCGGCGGTCACGGCGGAGGCGCACACGGCTACGGCGACGAGCGCGCTTCGGGTACTACGGCGAATTCTCACCAGCGATGCCTACCGCCCGATTTCGACGCCCAGTTGACCGGCACCTGAACAGTTCTCGCTACCGCACCCGCCTGTGACCTCGCTCACTGCGCGGTGCCCGCGCGACCCGTGTCAGCTGATTGCTTACCTCGACGTTGGTATTTCCCAGAAAAGTGCGTACTTGCTGCTCGCGAGCGGTGGATCGACAGTGACAGGCGAGACGGCGAGCAGATTCCGCCGCCGATCGCCTCACCGAATCGCCTTGAAACGGAGCACTTGTGAGCGATATCGAACGCACCCCGGTCACCGTCCTCGGACTCGGCTCGATGGGACGTGCCCTGGCCGAAGCCTTCCTGGCCGCCGGTCATCCCACCACCGTGTGGAACCGCACCCCGGGCAAGGCCGCACCGCTGGTGGCCGCCGGTGCGACACAGGCCGCGGACATCGAGCAGGCGGTGGCCGCGAGCCCGCTGGTGGTCTCGGTCCTGACCACCTTCTCCGCCACCCTGCAAGCCCTCGGCCCCGCCTCGGACGTGCTGTCCGGCCGCACCCTCGTCACCCTCAACAGCGGCAATCCGGCCGGCGCCCGCGCCATGGCCGACTGGGCCGTCGCCCGCGGCGCTCGCTTTCTCGGCGGCGCGATCAAGGATGTGCCCGCCGCCGTCGGCAAACCCGGAACCCTGCTCTACTTCGGCGGCGACCGCGCGCTCTACGACGAGTACGAGTCCACCCTTCAGGTCCTCGGCGGCCACACCGTGCATCTGGGCCCCGAACCCGATCTGGCCGCCCTCTACGAATCCGCCGTCGGCGCCACCCTGCTACCGGCCCTGCTCGGCTTCTTCGAAGGCGCGGCCATGATCACCGCGCGCGGCATCAAGGCCGCCGATATGGTCCCGTACTCGGTCAAGTGGCTGCAGATGATCGAATCCATCCTCCCGGTCCTCGCCGACGAGATCGACAATGCCGACTACACCCGCCTCGGCTCCTCGGTCGGCCTCTTCTACGAGGGCCTCGCCAACGAGATGGCGAACGGCGCCGATGCGGGCGTCGACCTGTCCTGGCATCGTCCGATGAACGAGCTGCTGCAGCGCGCCATGGACGCGGGCTACGGCCAGCAGAGCATCACGGCGCTCATCGAGCTGCTGCGCACCCCGGCACCGGCCTGACCCACCGTCCGCGCCCGATCGGGCCGCGCGGCGGTGCAGATCGGCGGCACCCGAAACGCGCCGCCGCGCGGGTCGCGTGGCGCGAGCACCGTTCGCCGCCGGGGTCGGTGTCGGCACGGGGCGGCTGTCGAGACAGCGGGGCTCGATCGGCGGATTCGCCGACCCGATAGGCTCTGTCCGTATCCCTGACGGGTGTCGAGACGGATGTGAGTGAGGAGACCAGGTGACCACGAACCGGATCAAGGTAGGTGTGCTCGGGGCGCGCGGCAAGGTCGGCCAGGCCATCTGCGCGGGCGTCGAGGCGGCCGCCGATCTGGAGTTGGTGGCCCAGGTCGACAAGGGCGACTCGCTGGAGCTGTTCACCGAGACCGGCACCGAGGTGGTCGTCGACTTCACCCATCCCGGTGTGGTGATGCCCAACCTGAAGTGGCTGGTGGAGAACGGTATTCACGCCGTGGTCGGCACCACCGGCTTCGACGCCGAACGCCTCGATCAGGTGCGCGGCTGGCTGGCGCAGAGCCCGGAGACCGGCGTGCTGATCGCCCCCAACTTCGCCATCGGCGCGGTGCTGTCCATGCGCTTCGCCGAGCAGGCGGCCCGCTGGTTCGAATCCGTCGAGGTCATCGAGCTGCACCACCCCAACAAGGCCGACGCCCCCTCCGGCACCGCCTACCGCACCGCCGGCCTCATTGCCGCCGCGCGGGAGAAGGCCGGGGTGGGCCGCAGCCCCGACGCCACCTCCACCGAGCTCGAGGGCGCGCGCGGCGCGGATGTGGACGGCGTGCGGGTGCACTCGGTCCGTCTGGCAGGTCTGGTCGCCCACCAGGAAGTGCTCTTCGGCACCCAGGGCGAGACCCTCACCATCCGTCACGACTCCATGGACCGCACCTCGTTCGTGCCCGGCGTCCTGCTCGGCGTCCGCAAGACCCCGCTGCGCCCCGGCCTGACCGTGGGCATCGACCCGCTGCTCGACCTGTGAGTGCCGCCGGATCCGGCGACGTGCGCCGCGAGGTCATCAAGCTCATCGCGTTCATCGCGTTCCTGGTCGTCGCCCTGTTGGTCTACTTCGCAGGTCTGGGCCAGCGTGCGATCTTCCTGCTCACCACCTCGGATCCGGCCTACGACACCCTCGTTTTCAAGGCTGTCGGAATCGGGGTGCTGATCCTCCCCTTCGTCGGCGTCTGGGCGCTGGCCAGCACCCTGCGCGCGGCCTGGGATCATCAGCGCCTGGCGCGGCGGATGCACGAGGAGGGACGCGAGCTCGACACCTCCGATCTGCCCCGCCGCCCGTCCGGCCGAATCGAAAAAGCCGCCGCCGACCAGCTGTTCGAGAAGGTCAAGGCCGAATTCGAAGCAGACCCGGACAATTGGCGAACCAACTACCGCGCCGCCCGCGCCTACGACTACGCCGGCGACCGCACCCGCGCCCGCGAAATGATGCGCCGCGCCGTGGAGTTGGAACGGGTTGAGCGCGCCACGCAGGCCTGAGCGCGCCCAGCCCGTCATCCCGGCATGCTTTTGGCCGGGATCTACATCAGCGCGGTGGATTCCGGCCAAAAGCGCGCCGGAATGACAGGGATGAATGACACGGATGAATGACAGGGATGGGTGAACCCTGACCAGGTAGTTGAACTGTCGACGACAGCGGCCCGGAATCTCTTGATTCCGGGCCGCTGTCGTT
>NZ_JBHXVO010000056.1:0-17733 GCF_042672265.1 Nocardia sp. NPDC127526
GCGATGCGGACGGTGCCCTGGGTGAGGTGGCGGTGGTAGGTGATATCGGTCAGGTCTTCGAAGCCGGGCACGGCTTTCCACAAATCCGGATTGAAGGTCACGAGTCCGAACATAATGGTAGGGGCCGTGTGCGGGGGACCCGCCACCGTGGATCGCCCGGTGATTTCGCGCTCCACCCGCAACCGGAATGTGTTGCCGTGCGATCGCAGGAACGTTGCCGGGGCGGGGCATCGGAGCAAAGGGTTACCCGGCGGTCGCGAATCTGAAACGCTGCCAATCGATTGCGGAGGCCTTACAGTGCTGTTTGCTGCTAGTCAGCAACTGCGCATCGGCATCGTGTGTGCGGGGACCACGATGCGTATAGTTGCGTGCGCTCGTTCATCGAAAAACGATCCGGAGGAACCTGAAAGTGGTTGCAGCACTGTCTGAATCCCTGCTCGACGACGCCAAGCGTCCGGCCTTCCTGGCCGACGCCCAGGAGGTTCTGGATGCGGAGGTGTCGGACAAGGGCGGCGCGTCGGGGCTCGCCGTGAAGGGCGGATACGCCGCGGTCAAGAAGGTCAGCCCGACCATTGTCGGCGATGCGCTGGCGTCCTTCATGCCGAAGTTCGTCGCGCAGCTCGAGCCGTTCTGGGCCGAGTACGCCGCTTCCGGCGCTGGCTCGTTCGCCGATCTGCTGGTCGCCAAGCAGGACGAGGTCGCCGAGGCGCTGCTCTCGGTCACCGACGAGCGCGCCGCCGCCTCGTCGCGTCCCGCGCTGACCAAGGTCTACAACTCCATGCGCTCCTCGGCCAAGAAGCATGTCGCCGAGGCCCTTCCGCGCGTCGGCGCCCTGGTGCAGAAGCACGCCGGCTAATTTCCGCCAACGGTTCGCGGCCCGCCTCCCCAGGGGAGGCGGGCCGCGAATTCGTTGCTTGCTCCGGAGTTATCCCGCAGCGCGGCCCACGCGCCAGTAGCCCGTGAACGTGATGTCCCCCTTGGGGATTCCCCGGTCCTGCGTGAGGTGCCGCCGCACGCCCGAGGCCAGCTGCTGCTCGCCCGACACCCAGGCGTAGACGCCCTGGGCCGGCAGCTCCGCCCGGCGCACCGCATCGGCGGCGATGGCGCCGACCGGTCCGTGCGGATCCGTGCGCACCAGCCAATTCACCGTGACCCCTTCGGGTTCGTCCAGTTTCTGGGCGTCGTCGGCATGCGAGATCTCGATGAAGGCCGCGCCCTTCAGGCCGCGCGGGGCCGAGCGCAGGATTCCGGCAATGGCCGGCAGTGCGCTCTCATCGCCCACCAGCAGAGCGAAATCGGTGTGCTCGGGCGCCTGGTAGGTAATGCCCTCGTCGAGCAGGCCCGCCTTGTCGCCGGGAGTGGCATTGCTCGCCCAGGTGCCGGCCGGGCTGTCGCCCTCGTGCACGAAGAAGTCGATATCGAGCTCCGCGGTGCTGCCGAACTCCCCGAAACCGGCAGCACGGTAGTCGCGCACGGTGTAGTTGCGCGCCACGGGACGGTGGTCCTTGCCCATCATCAGGTACTGGGCGTACCAGCCCAGGCTGCTGGTGGAGGTGGGCAGGCGCAGTTCGCCGTCGCGGCCCGGCAGGAAGAGCCGGAACCACTGGTCGAAGCCCATGGCGGTGAAGCCCGCGAGCCCGTCGCCACCGAGGGTGACGCGCACGAAGTTGGGGCTGAGCTTCTTGCTCGCCAGCACTTCGACGCCGAGGACTTCCCGATGCTCGGGCTTGACATATTTGGTGCGCTTCGCCATGGGCTTAGGTTAGCAAACCCTAACTATACAAGAACAGGTGTGAGCGGGGCGACGCAGCGCAAAATCCCACTGTCTGAGAGGCTGGGGGTGTGAATCCTTCGACAGCACAGGCGCACGTCGTCGTCGACGAACTCGCGCGCGGTGGAGTGCGAGATGTGGTCCTGTGCCCCGGTTCGCGAAATGCGCCGCTGGCCTTCGCATTACAGGCCGCCGATGCCGCCGGGCGGATTCGCCTGCACATGCGCATCGACGAGCGCACCGCGGGATTCCTCGCCATCGGGTTGGCCGCCAGTAGCCGCCGCCCGGTGCCCGTCGTCATGACCTCCGGCACCGCCGTGGCCAATCTCGGCCCGGCCGTGCTCGAAGCCAACTACGCGCGCCTGCCGCTCATCGTGCTCAGCGCCAACCGGCCCTACGAGATGCTCGGCACCGGCGCCAATCAGACGGTGGAGCAGTTCGGTCTGTTCGGCACCCAGACCCGCGCCACCATCAGCCTGGGCCTGGCCGAACAGGAGGGCGACCGCCTCTACGGCCAGCAGAACAGCGTGTGGCGTTCGGCGGTGTGCCGGGTGCTGGCCGCCGCCCGCGGCACCCGCTCCGGCAATGCCGGACCCGTGCACTTCGATATTCCGCTGCGCGAACCGCTCACCCCGGACGCCCTCGCCGGCGATCTGCTGCCGCCGGGGCGCTGTGACGACCGCCCGTGGACGGCAACGCAATACGCCACCCTGGACGTCCCCCTCGATATCGACCTGACCCCCGACACCGTGGTCATCTCCGGCCACGGCGCGGGGCACCGCCCGGAGCTCGCGGCCCTGCCCACCGTGGCCGAGCCCACCGCGCCCATGCACGGCCCGGCCCTGCATCCCCTCGCGCTGCCGCTGCTGCGACCCAAGCAGGCCATCATCACCGGCCGCCCCACCCTGCACCGGCAGGTGGCCAAGGTGCTCGCCGATCCCGAGGTCACCGTGTACGCGCTGACCACCGGCCCGCGCTGGCCCGATGTGTCCGGCAATGTGGTGGGCACCGGCACTCGCGCGGTCACCACCGGCGCGCCGCGCCCGGAATGGCTGGAACTGGCCCGGGACTTGAACGAGAAGGCCATGAGCGTGGTGCGCGCCGAACTGGCCGGGCATCCCAAGCCCACCGGGCTGCACGTGGCGGCCGTGGTCATGGACGCGCTGCACGACGGCGATCAGCTGCTGCTGGGCGCCTCGAACCCGGTCCGCGACGCCGCGCTCGTCTCGCATCCGCGGCCCGGTATCCGGGTGCTGTCCAATCGCGGCGTGGCCGGCATCGACGGCACGGTCTCGGCGGCGGTCGGTGCGGCGCTGACGCATTCGGGCCGCACGGTCGCGCTCATGGGCGACCTGACCTTCCTGCACGATGCGTCCGGACTGCTCATCGGCCCGGGCGAACCGCGGCCGGAGGACCTCACCATCGTGGTCGCCAATGACGACGGCGGCGGCATCTTCGAACTCCTGGAACAGGGCGACCCGCAGTACGCGGGCGTCTTCGAGCGCGTCTTCGGCACCCCGCACGGTATGGACCTGGCCGCCCTGTGCGCCGCCTACCGGGTGCCGCACCGCCAGGTCGACCCCGCCGAGCTGGCGGCCGAACTCACCGAGAACGCGCACGGCATCCGGGTACTCGAGGTCGCGACCGAACGCTCCAGCCTGCGGGAACTGCACGCGACCGTGCGTGCAGGCATCTGCGGCTGACCTCCGACCCCGCGTCGGAGGGGCGAGGGCGAAGCCCCTGCGTCGGAGGGGCGAGGGCTAGGCCCCCTGCGTCGGAGGGGCGAGGGCTAGGCCCCCTGCGTTGGGGGGCGAGGGCTAGGCCCCTGCGTCGGGGGGGCGAGGGCGAAGCCCCTGAGCGGTTGGGGGTTCGGGGGCGAAGCCCCTGAGAGTTAGAGAGTTTCAATATCCGCTGTCGGCGGCCTC
Organism: Nocardia sp. NPDC127526; assembly: GCF_042672265.1. Lineage (NCBI taxonomy): Bacteria > Bacillati > Actinomycetota > Actinomycetes > Mycobacteriales > Nocardiaceae > Nocardia > Nocardia sp. NPDC127526. The sequence goes on from NZ_JBHXVO010000056.1 coordinate 3,697, forward strand.
GTCGTAGTCGTCGTCCAGGGGAACCGGAATCGACTGCTCGACCAGGTCGCCCTCGTCGGCCGTCCAGCCATTGTCACCGGGCGGCACCTCGGTGATCTCACCGTCCGCCGTCACGGAGTCGTCCACGCCGTCATCGGGATAGGCCGGAATGTTCTGCTCGACATAGTCGGCTTCGGGTACCGCGTCGATGGCCGGATCATTCATCGGAAGCTCCTCTCCGCCGGGTCGGCATGCATGCGCTGGAGTGGGGGCACTGTCGAGCATGCGCCGTGATCGCCGAGGCCGCAACCGCGCCGCGATCACTCGCCGGGCAGCGGCCCCTGATCGGCCGGATGCTCCACCAGCGCCAGGACCCGCCCGGCCATGAAACGCGCGGTGCGCACGGCGGTTCCGGTCCTGGTCACCTCGCTGACCTCCACCACGCCGCGCGCGATGCGCACATCCACGCGCCGGCCCGCCCTGGTGGCGGTTACGTCATAGTTGCGGGAGCCGTCGCCCATATCGACCACGATCTCCACTCGATCACCCTTCATCTTCCAATTCTCCTCGTTACCAGCGGCTTTCGCTGCTAACGAGTCGGTGTCGACCGGTCGGTGCAATTACATCCGCGAGTGTGCGATGAATTCCGGCGGATCGGGTAGTCCCTAGGGGTGAGCAGGCCGCTGTCCTGGCGACCTCTGCTGCCTTCGGGAGGACCGATGAACCAACAGGCTTTCGACCTGGAATCCGCCGCGACCGCCATGGAAGGCGTCATTGCCGGCATCACCGATACGCAACTCGACGACCCCACCCCGTGCGCCGACACCTCCGTGCGCGATCTCCTCCTTCATGTCATCGGCCTCACCGAAGCCTTCCGGTCTGCGGCCACCAAGGAAATGGTCGGGCGCTCCCAGCCGCCCGGCACGTTCACCCCGGAGTTCGGCGATTGGCGCAATCGCATTCCGGCCCAGCTGAAATCGCTGGTCGAAGCCTGGCGCGCACCCGATGCCTGGACCGGCGACACCGAGGCCGGCGGCGTGCTGCTGCCCGCACCCGAGATGGCCACCGTCGCCCTGAACGAATTGGTCGTGCACGCCTGGGATCTGGCGCGCGCCACCTCCCAGCCCTATCTGCCCGACAGCGACGATCTGGCCATACTGCTCGAGATGTTGCGGGGCACGCCCGTCGAAGGCACGCCCGGACTCTTCGGCCCGGTCGTCCCGGTGCCCGACAATGCGCCCACGCTCGACAAGGTCCTCGGCCTCACCGGCCGCGATCCGGCCTGGAGCGCCAATCACGTCTGAAAAGCCGTAGTCGCGGGTGAAAAAGCCTCAGCCGCGGGTGAACACGCCCGCCCGCGCCGCTTCGGCCGCGGCCGTGGCGGCGGCGTCGACCGCCGCCGCGTCGATGGGGTCGCCGCTGGCCAGCAGCCGGTAGTAGAGGGGAGCCGAGACCGCCGACAGGACCGCCCGCGCATCGGTGCCGGGCGGGACCTCGCCCCGCGCGATGGCGGCCTCGATCACCGGCGACCATTCGGTGAGGCGGATGTCGTAGAAGCGGTGCAGGGCGGCGGCGGTGCCGTCGTCGGTGGTGGCGGCGGCGATGACGGCGCGGAAGAGGCGGCCCTGGCGGGGGTCGGTGAGCGTCTTGGCGACCAGTTCGGCATTGGCTCGCAGATCACCCAGCAGTGATCCGGTATCGCTGTGCGGCAGTGAGGTTTCCGCCATCTCCACCAGGAGATCGGCGACCAGTCCGGCGGGGGTGCGCCAGCGGCGGTAGACGGTGGTCTTGCCGACCTCGGCGCGGGCGGCCACCTCGGCCAGATCCAGGGTGGCGAAACCGCGTTCGGCGAGCAGATCGCCCGCCACGCGCAGTACCGCCTCGCGGACGCGTGCGGTGCGCCCACCTGGGCGAATCGAGCCGGGTTGTGCGGTGTCCTGCTCCATAACGGGCCTCCAGTTCCATTTGTCGCATCGGCAGTGTATCGTCTGTCGTGTTAACGAAACTGTAGTCCCGTTAGGAGTCAATAATGGAGTACCGTCGACTCGGCGCATCCGGCCTGATGGTTCCCGCCCTGAGCTTCGGCGCCGGCACCTTCGGTGGGCGTGGCGAACTGTTCAGCGCCTGGGGCGACACCGACGCCCAGCAGGCCCGGCGCATGGTGGACATCAGCCTGGACGCGGGCGTCACCATGTTCGACACCGCCGATGTCTACTCCGACGGCGCCTCGGAAGAGGTACTGGGCGAGGCGATTCGGGGCCGGCGCGATCAGCTGCTCATCTCCACCAAGGCGGCGCTGCCGACCGGTCCCGGTCCGAATGACGCCGGTTCCGGGCGCGCCCGGCTGGTCACCGCCGTCGAGGCGTCGCTGCGCCGGCTCGGCACCGAGCACATCGACCTGTTCCAGCTGCACGCCTTCGACGCGGGCACACCGGTCGAGGAAACCCTTGCGGCACTGGACGATCTGGTGCGGGCGGGCAAGATCCGCTACATCGGAGCCTCCAACTTCGCGGGCTGGCAGCTCATGAAATCGCTGGCGGCGGCGGACCGGCACAACTTCCCGCGCTATGTCGCGCACCAGGTCTACTACTCGCTGGTGGGCCGCGACTACGAATGGGAACTCATGCCGCTCGGCCTCGACCAGGGTGTCGGCGCGGTGGTGTGGAGTCCGCTCGGCTGGGGCCGGCTCACCGGCAAGATCCGGCGCGGGCAGCCGCTGCCCGGAGGCAGCCGGCTGCACAAGACGGCCGAGGCCGGGCCGCCGGTGGACGACGACCTGCTCTACGACGTGGTGGACGTACTCGACGAGATCGCCGCCGAGACCGGGCGCACGGTGCCGCAGATCGCCTTGAACTGGCTGCTCGAGCGGCCGACGGTGGCGACGGTGATCATCGGCGCCCGCAATGAGGACCAGCTGCGCCAGAATCTCGGGGCCATCGGCTGGAATCTCTCCGCCGAGCAGATCGCCCGGCTGGACAAGGCGAGCGCGGTCACGCCGCCCTACCCCTACTACCCGTACTACCGGCTACCGGATTTCACCCGGCTCAACCCGCCGGTCGTGTAATCGGCGAGCGCGCATGGCCTTCGACGAGCAGTTCAGTAAACGTCGCGTACGTACCGCTTTTCGGCGACCAGCTGCTTCTTGAAGGCCAGCGCACCGTCCTCGCTCAACTTGCCGTGAATCCGGGCGATCTTCAGCAGCGTGTCGTCCACATCCTTGGCCATGCGGGCGGCATCGCCGCACACGTAGAAGTGCCCGCCCTCCCGCAACCAGGCCCACAGTTCCGCGCCGTGCTCGATCATGCGGTGCTGCACGTAGACCCGCTCGCGCTGATCGCGCGAGAACGCCAGATCCAGCCGGGTCAGGAACCCGGAGCGGAACATGTCCTCCAGCTCGGCCCGGTAGTAGAAATTGTCCTTGGCATGCTGATCGCCGAAGAACAGCCAGTTCCGCCCCTTGCAGCCCAGTGCCCGCCGCTCGTGCAGGAACCCGCGGAACGGCGCGATCCCCGTCCCCGGTCCCACCATGATCATCGGCGCGTTCGGATCCAGCGGCGGCCGGAAATGCGGCGCCCGCTGCAGGTAGATCGGCACATCCGCCACCGCCCGATCCGCCAGGAATGTCGAGCACACGCCCCCGCGCCGCGCCGCCGACCCGATTCCCGCCGGATCCCCGTACCGCACCACGCTCACCGTCAATTGCACCTCGTGCGGGCTCACCAGCGGACTCGACGAAATCGAATACTGCCGCGGCTGCAGCTTTTTCAGCGTCCCCAGCCATTCGACGAGATCCGCCCGCACCGGGAAGTCCCGCAGCACATCCACGGCCTGCCGATCCCACAAATACCCGTCCAGCTCATTGCGGTTGTCCCGCCGCAGCAATTTCGCCAGCCGCGGACTCCCGTTCCGCTCACCCACGAACGCCAGCAGATCCCCGCTCACCTTGGTGATGTCGTACCGCGTCCGCAACGCTTCACCCAGCGTCAACTCCGCATCATCCACATCGATAATGCGCCCCCCATCCAGCCCGGTGACCTCCAACCACTCCGCCACCAACGCTTCACAATTCGCCGGCCGAATCCCCAGCGAATCCCCCACCTCATAACTCACTTCGAGATCCGGCAACGCGAACCCGAACTGCCGCACCTCTTTCCCGCACCCCGGCCGCGACAGTAGATCATTCGTCACCAGCTTCGCCGGCAATGGCGAGTTCCGCGTGAACATCGCCGGAGCCAGCGTCGAAACTCCAGCCCGCTCACCCGTGTTCCGCGACATCCCACCCCGCACCGGAGACGTCCCGGCGCCCGCCCGGCCGCCACCGCCAATCCCCGCGGGCGCGCTCATACCCGCAGCCGTACCGGTGCCGGACGCCCCACCCGTGCCCATCGTGAGCGGCGCGCCATAACCCGTGCCCGCACCAGTTCTCGGGCCTGTGCCGGACTCGGAGCCGAGGTCGCGAGCGAAGGGCGCTGCGCCGCTCTGTGCGCCGCCTGGCATCCCGGGGTGGCCGGGACGAGGCGACGGGTAGCGCGATGACGAATCGGGGTTCGTTCCAGCGATTTCGGGGGATGCGGTCAGTGCCGCCAGCACGTCGTCGAGCCATTGCTCGGAGAGCGATTCATGATCGGGTTCGCTGTCGACCCGGGGGAGCAGCCGTGTCGCTCCTCGCTTGGTGAGCAGTTCATCGAGTTTGCGGCCGTGGCCGCAGAAGTCGTCGTAGGAGGAGTCGCCGAGGGCGAAGACGGCGTAGCGCAGACCGGGGAAGCGGATCGCGCTGTCGCTGAGGCGTTCCCAGAAGTCCGCGCCGTTGTCGGGCGGACCGCCGTCGCCGAAGGTGCTGCTGATGGCCAGCACATCGCCGGTGAGGTCGGTCAGTTCGGCGGAGTCCATATCCAGCAGGCGCGGCGCGAACTCGTGGTCCGCGAGCCGGGTCGCGACGGCAGCCGCCAACTCCTCTGCCGTGCCGGTCTGAGAAGCCCAGAGAACAGTCACTGTTCGAGTAGTGGCAGGGCCACCCACGGCGCCTGCCGGAGCGCCCGCGTCGCTTTCGCCGCGGCCGGGCTGGATGCCGTCCGAGCCGGCCGTCGGTCCCGCCTGCTGTCCGCGGGAGTACATGCCCGCGAGCAGACCGTCGATCCACACCCTGCTGCCGCGTGAGAGCGGCGCAGCCTCGGGCAGCACCGGCACACCGGTCACCGGCAGTGTCTGCAAGGCGGCGAGATAGCCACCGAGATAGATGCTTTCGGTTTCGCTGAGCATCGGCGCGGTCGCACTATCGAGGCCGAGCATGACCGCGAGCGGATGCGGCCCCGTCTGCCTCACGTCGGTTACGCCGCCGCCCGTCTCCGTATCGGAAGTCGAATCCGCCTCGGGGAGTTCCGAATCGGCGGGGGAGACGACGGCTACCTTGCGCAGGCGCACGGCGCAGGCTTTGAACTCGGGCTGGAGGGAGGCGGGGTCGACGGCGTCGTTGGTGACGGCGTTGATGGTCAGGTATTCGCCTTGTTCGTCGTTCCAGTGGAAGGGGGCGAAGCAGGTGCCGGGGAGGACGCGGTCGCTGATGAGGGCGGGGAGGACGGCTCGGCCGCGGCGGGAGGCGATTTCGAGGTGGTCGCCGGCACGGAGGTCGAGTTTCGCGGCGTCGGCGGGGTGGATTTCCAGGAAGGGCTTGGCATTGAGCTTGTTCAGCTTGTCCACCTTCCCGGTCTTGGTCATGGTGTGCCACTGGTGTTGCAGGCGGCCGGTATTGAGGACGAAGGGGTGGTCGTCGTCGGGCATCTCGGCGGGGAGCAGGTGCGGGCGGGGCCAGAAGACGGCGCGGCGGGTGGGGGTGGCGAAGGCCAGGCGGGGGGTGTGGCCGGTGTCGTCGGTGTGGGGGTGCTGGCTGATGCCGTCGTTGCGGTAGCGAATCGGGTTGCGGCGCTGGGCCGGATCGGGGCACGGCCACTGCATGGGGCCCGCGCGGAGCGCGTCGTAGGTGATGCCGCGCAGGTCGTAGCCGGTGGCCGGGTTGGCGAAGCCGCGGATCTCGTCGAAGATCTGCTGGCTCGAGGTGTAGTCGAAACCGGTGAAGCCCATGGCCGTCGCGATCTGGGCGATGAGCAGCCAGTCGGGGCGCGCGTCGCCGATCGGGGGCACCGATTGCGGGAGCAGGGTCAGGGTGCGTTCCGAATTCACCATCACCGCATCGGCTTCGGCCCACAGCGTGGCGGGCAGCAGCAGGTCGGCGTAGGCATTGGTGGCGGTGTCGGTGTAGACGTCCTGGGCGATGACCAGTTCGGCGGACTCCAGCCCGGCGATCACGGTCTTGCGATTGGCCACCGAGGCAACGGGATTGGAGCAGATGATCCAGCAGGCCTTGATGCCGCCGTCGGCGAGCCCGCGGAACATCTCGATGGTGCCGGGCCCGGCTTCGGAGCGAATCGTGCCGGGCTCCAGCCCCCACGCCGTCTCCACGAAGGCCCGATCCGTCTCGGATAATACGGTGCGCTGGCCGGGCAATCCCGGTCCCATATAACCCATCTCGCGTCCGCCCATGGCATTGGGCTGCCCCGTGAGCGAGAGCGGCCCGCTGCCGGTGCGGCAGATGGCCCCGGTCGCGAGATGCAGGTTGACAATGGCATTGGTGGCCCAGGTGCCGTGCGTGGACTGGTTGACGCCCATGGTCCACAGCGACATCCACTCACCCGCCTCGCCGATCCACTGGGCGGCGGTGCGGATATCGGCCTCGGCCAGCCCGGTGACCTGAGCGACCAGCTCGGGCGAGTAATCCGCCAGGAACTCCGGCATGGCGTCCCAGCCGTCGGTGTGCTCGGCGATGAATTCCTTGTCGATCGCGCCGTTTTCGACCAGCAGATGCAGCAGGCCGTTCAACAGCGCGAGATCGGTTCCCGGCTTCAGCTGCAGGAACAGGTCGGCGCGCGCCGCGGTATCGGTACGCCGCGGATCCACCACGATGAGCTTGGCGCCCGCCTTGAGCCGATCCGCCATGCGCAGGAACAGAATCGGATGGCAGTCGGCCATATTCGCGCCGATGACGAAGAACAGATCGGCGTGGTCGAGATCGTCATAGGAGCCGGGCGGGCCGTCGGCCCCCAGCGACTGCTTGTAGCCGGTGGCGGCACTGGCCATGCACAGCCGCGAATTGGCCTCGATGTGCACGGTCCGCAGATAACCCTTGGCCAGTTTGGTTGCCAGATACTGGGCTTCGATCGACATCTGCCCGGAGACGTACAGCGCGATGGCATCCGGACCGTGGGTGTCGAGGATCGCGCGCAACCGCTCGGCGGCCTCGGCGACGGCCTGATCGACCGGCATGGGCACGGGCGGCTGACCGCGTTCGGGCCGCCGGTACGCCGATTCCATCCGCCCCGGCGCCCGCATCAGCTCGGCATGCGTCGCGCCCTTGGTGCACAGCCGCCCGGCATTCACCGGATGCAGCTTGTCGCCGCTGACCTTGGCGATGACCGGCGTGCCCGTCGAATCCGCCGTGGTCCGCACCGTGATGCCGCAGCCCACCCCGCAGTACGAGCACTGCGTCCGGGTGCTCGTCGGGGGAGTGGTCGAATCCGGCATGACACCGATCTTCGCCATCCCCGATTGCGGGCGATTTACCGAAAGTTATCGCCAGATGACATTCCACCTCACAGCCGGATTTTCCGCGTGTGAGGGAGGAAACAGCGCTCGGAACTCCCAGGGGCTTCGCCCCGGAACCCCCATATGCAGGCACAATGCTGTGAATTGCCGCACAGCACGGTCCGATCCGGTCAGCCGAGTTTGTACCCGCGGTGCAGGGCGACGGCCCCGCCGGAGAGGTTGCGCCATTTCACCGACGACCAGCCGGCATCGGCGATGCGCAGCGCCAGCTGCGGCTGCGTCGGCCACGCCCGAATGGATTCGGCCAGATACACGTAGGCGTCCGGGTTCGAGGACACCGCCCGCGCCACCTTCGGCAGCGCCTTCATGAGGTATTCCATGTACACCGTCCGGAACGGCCCGAAGGTCGGCGTGGAGAACTCCGCGACCACCAGCCGCCCGCCCGGTTTGGTGACGCGCAGCATCTCGCGCAGCGCCAGGTCCGGATCGGCCACATTGCGCAGCCCGTAGTTGATGGTCACCGCGTCGAAGGATTCGTCGGCGAACGGCAGCGCCATGGCGTCCCCGGCCACCATCGGCACCTGCCGCCACTGGCCGGCGGCGAGCATGCCCTTGGAGAAGTCGGCGGCCACCACCCAGGCGCCCGACTTGCCGAACTCGACCGTCGAAACACCGGTCCCGGCAGCCAGATCCAGCACCCGCTCCCCGGGCCGCAGGCCCAGCGCCTTGCGGGTCGCCTTCCGCCAGTAGATGTCCTGCCCGCCCGAGATCACCGTATTGGTGATGTCGTACCGCCTAGCCACCCCGTCGAACATCGACGCAACCTCGTGCGGTTGCTTCTCCAGCGAAGCCCGAAAGGACTCCTGCTGCTCATTTTTCGCCACAATCGCACCCTAGCTGCCGACGCGGCTGCGCAACGAGCGTGTCTGGGCCGATTCGGCCACACGCCGCCGCGCCGCGCCGAACCACTGCGCCGGGGGCAGCCCGAGCAGCCACAACAGCGGCACCGCCAGCGCCCAGGCGACCACGATCACAGACAGCGCCGGGATGACCGCGACCCGGGCATCGCGCCCGGCCACGCGCACCAGATCCGGATCGCTGCGGTCGTATTCGACATTGATGCGTTCCCCGACGGTGAGCTCGGTCGGGTACAGCACACCGACGCGCGGATTGTGCGTCTCGCCATCCGGGGTCACATAGATGATCGCCGACCGGAGTCGTCCCGCCGACAGCACTTCCGCGCTGGTCGTCCCCATATTCGAGCTGATCAGATGGTCGTTGCGCCAGGCCGCCAGCACCAGCAGCAGCGCCAGCACGCTCACCGCCGACGCGGTGATCACGACGGCGATCCTGGCGCGCCGCAAACGCGTTTCGCGCTTGACAGACTGGCTAGTTTCCGACACTTCACCAGGCTATTCCATGACTGGACTACGGTTGCCGCCATGTCCCGTAAATTCAGCTTCACCGTGCAGTACAGCGTCCCGGTAGAAGAGCTTCACCGGGCACTGACCAACGACGAGATGTGGCAGGCGCGTTTCGCCGACGCGGCCACCGCGACCCTGGACCTCTCCCATCCGGAGGGGCCCGGCACCATCCGCATCCATATGACCGAAAAGGCCCCCGAAGACAAGATTCCCGGCCTGGTGAAGAAGGTGCTCAAGAGCGATCTCGTGCTCGAGCGCACCGACACCTGGGGCCCGCTCGAGGGTGAGGTCGCCAAGGGCGGCTTCAACGGGGCATCCAAGGGCATCACCACCGAGATGGAGGGCACCTTCGAATTGCGGCCCACCGCCGAGGGTTCCGAGATCGAGGCCGCCGGCACCGTGACCGTGAAGGTCCCGCTGGTCGGCGGCGCGATCGAGCCGCTGGTGGAGAACCTGCTCGAGCGCGTGATGAACAGCGAGCGCAAGTCCGTCGAGGCTTGGTTCGTCGCGCAGAAGGCCTGACAACAGCCCGGACCCGTGGGTGCGTTCCCCGCGCATCCACGGGTCGTGCTGCCCCTCTCCGAATCTCCCCGTTCGCGGCCTCGGGCCGCGAACGGGCGTATCACTGCATCGAGCTCGGATCGAACGCCCGCGGCTCGACCAGCACCAGCCAGTTCCCGGAATTGTCCCGGCACACGGCTTCCACGCCGTACGGCCGCTCCGACGGCGGTTGCACGAATTCCACGCCCTTGGCGGTGAGCTCCTCGAACGCCTTCTGACAGTCGGCGGTGCGCAGCCCCAGCCCGCCGTGCGTGCCATTGGCCAGCGAGCGGCGAATGGCCTCGGCCATGTGCTCGTCCAGCGGCGGTCCGGGCACCATGAGCGTCACTTCCAGCTCCGGATGATCCGGATGCGCCACGGTGACCCAGCGGAAACCGCTGTCGCCCATGGTCACATCGGTGGTCTCCACGAAGCCCAGCTTGTCGATGTACCACTGTTTGGCGGCGGTCTGGTCCTGCACGTACACGGTTACGAGGGAAACATTGCTGATGATGGTCATGCCATCAGGCTATTGACGGACCATCGCGCCGGGCTTCTCCGAAATTGCTCAGTCCGGAAGTTTCCGGTCGGACAGCCCGTGCATGAAGACGAAACAGCCGGGAATGTGCGGTACGCCCTCGGCGGCGAACTTGGCCTGATACTCCGACGGCGACATGCCGACCAGCTCGGTGAACTTGCGGCTGAACGAGCCGAGGCTGCTGTAGCCGACCAGCATGCACGCCTCGGTGACGGTGACATTGGTGGCGCGCAACAGATCCTGCGCCCGCTCGATGCGCCGCTCCGCCAGATAGACCGCCGGCGTCTTCCCATAGGTCGCGGCGAAACACCGCAGGAAGTGATACTTCGACACCCCCGCCGCCGCGGCCAGCGCGTCCAGGTCGAGGGGTTCGGCGTAGTTCCGATCGGCCAGATCCCGGGCCCGCCGCAAATGGGGCAGCAGGTCCTCGGGAACCGGCCGGGTGGTCATGCGAACGGTTCGAGCTTGTCGAATCGCATGGAGGCGCGCCCCGCGCCGCGCCACAGCTTGGCGGTCAGATCCACGTCCGCATCGGTCACCAGATTGCCCATGACGCGAACCGCCGTGCGCTGCAACAGCTTCGACCGCATGACCGGCGGCCCGCCCAGCGGCACCGTGCGCGGATGGGTGGCCAGCGCGGCCAGCCGCCGCGCCACCGAATAGGTGCGGCCGTAGCGGGCGCGCAGCATGTCCGGCCAGATCCGGCTCAGATCGGGTTCGTCCAGGATTCCGGCGAGCATGTGCCCGCCCTCCAGGCCGTAGTCGATGCCCTCGCCGTTCAGCGGGTTCACGCAGCCGGCGGCATCGCCCACCAGGGCCCAGTTGCGTCCGGCCACATTCGAGACCGCGCCGCCCATGGGCAGCAGCGCCGACGCCACCGCCCGCGCCTCGCCCTCGAAACCCCACTCCTCGCGGCGCAGCGAAATATAGTGCTGGATCAGCGGTTTCAACGCGATGTGCGAGGGCCGCCGCTCGGTGGCCAGCGAGCCGACGCCGATATTGACCTCGCCATTGCCCAGTGGGAACACCCAGCCGTAACCCGGGATCAATTCGCCGCCGGCGTCCCGCAATTCCAGATGCGAGGTGATCCACGGATCGTCGCTGCGCGCGGACTTGATGTAGGCCCGCGCCGCCGTCCCGTACGCGTACTGCCGATGCCAGGTGCGCCCCAACAGCTTTCCGACCGGCGAGCGCACGCCGTCGGCGACGATCAGCGTCTGGCACGACACGGCCCGCAGGCCCGCATCGGTCTTGATGCTCACCCCGGTGACGCGGTCGCCGTCGCGCGCCACCTCCACCACCTTGGCCCCGTCCACCATGCGCGCGCCCGACTCCACCGCGGTCTCGCGCAGCTTGTCGTCGAGTTCGGTTCGCGGAACGGCGCTTCCGTACGCCGGGAACGACCCGCCCGGCCAGGGCAGCAGCGCCTCCCGGCCGAAACCCGCCATCCGCAGTCCGCGATTGACGGTGTGGGCGCGCAGCCAGTCCCCGAGCCCCAGATGCTCGAGTTCGGCCGTGGCGCGCGGAGTGAGCCCGTCGCCACAGGTCTTGTCGCGCGGAAATACCGCCGCATCGGTGAGCAATACGTCACGTCCGGCGCGGGCGGCCCAGGCCGCCGCGGCCGACCCGGCCGGTCCCGCCCCGACCACCAGCACATCCGCGTGCGCGGGCAGCACATCCGACGTTGGCCCCTGCTCGGGCGCGGTATCCGGTGAACCCATGGCGTCAATACTTGCAGCACATCACGATCGACGCAGTATCGGATCGGCCACCACGGGGCCCGCGGCGCGGCGAGCGGTGTTCCTTTGATCGCACTACGGTGGTGTCCATAGGGGGATAAGTGTCCACACGATAGGTTCTTTGGCGTGGGGTCGGACGCGGCACTGGGAGATGAAATGAGCGCATCGGCTGTGAGCGATGAGAGCACCGTGGTGGCGGGGGTGGATCTGGGCGATCCCGAGCTCGCGGCGACCGTGCGCAAGGGTCTCGACGAGGTCGAGGACCTGCTGATCAAGGAGCTGTCCGACGGCGAGGAGTTCCTCCAGGAGGCGGCGCTGCATCTCGCCAAGGCCGGCGGCAAGCGCTTCCGCCCGCTGTTCACCATCCTCACCGGCCAGCTCGGCCCGGAGCCCACCAGCCCGGACCTGGTCACCGCCGGCACCGTGGTGGAGCTGGTGCACCTGGCCACCCTGTACCACGACGACGTCATGGACGAGGCCTCCATGCGCCGCGGCGCGCCCAGCGTGAACTCGCGCTGGGGCAACAGCGTCGCCATCCTGGCCGGCGACTACCTGTTCGCGCACGCCTCCCGCCTGGTCTCCACCCTCGGCCCGGACGCGGTGCGCATCATTGCCGAGACCTTCGCCGAACTGGTCACCGGCCAGATGCGCGAGACCATCGGCGCCAAGCAGTCCCAGGATCCGGTCGAGCACTACCTGCGTGTGGTGTGGGAGAAGACCGGTTCGCTGATCGCCGCCGCCGGCCGTTTCGGCGGCACCTTCTCCGGCGCGGGCCCCGAGCACGTGGAGCGGCTGGCCCGCCTCGGCGACGCCGTCGGCACCGCCTTCCAGATCTCCGACGACATCATCGACATCTCCTCGGTCTCCGAGCAGTCCGGCAAGACGCCCGGCACCGACCTGCGCGAGGGCGTGCACACCCTGCCCGTCCTCTACGCCCTGCGCGACGAGGGCGCCGAGGGCGACCGCCTGCGCAAGCTGCTGGCCCACCCGCTGGAATCCGACGACGAGGTCGCCGAGGCCCTCGAACTGCTGTCGCACTCCCGCGGCATGGTCCTGGCCAAGGAGAAACTCCAGGGCTACGCCGATATCGCACACGCCGAGCTCTCCGCTCTCCCGGCCGGTCCGGCCAACGAGGCCCTGGAGCGGCTGGTCCGCTACACCATCGAGCGGGTCGGTTAGCGGGGAACTCTCAACCGCGCCTCTATCGTTGACCTGGTGTAACGCAATCGGGAGGGGCGCGGAGAAGGAGACCGATGCACGGGCACGGGTATGCCAACGGACTGAAGACCTTCGGGCTATTGGTCGGAATGTCGGCGCTGATCGTGATAGCCGGAGCGCTGTTCCGCAATCCGACGATTCTGATCCTGTCGATAGTGCTCGCCGTGGGCATGAACGCCTACGCGTACTTCAACAGCGACAAACTGGCCTTGAAGGCCATGCACGCCCAGCCGGTGTCGGAGCTGGAGGCCCCGGTCATGTACCGCATCGTGCGCGAGCTGGCCACGGCCGCCCGCCAGCCCATGCCGCGGCTCTACATCAGCCCCACCAATGCCCCCAATGCCTTCGCCACCGGCCGCAACCCCCGCCACGCCGCCGTCTGCTGCACCACCGGCATCCTGCAGATCCTCGATGAGCGCGAGTTGCGCGCCGTGCTGGGCCACGAACTGTCCCACGTCTACAACCGCGACATCCTGATCTCCTCGGTCGCCGGCGCCCTCGCCGCGGTCATCTCCGGCCTGGCCAACCTCGCCTTCTTCGCCAGCGCCTTCGGCGGCCGCAATGGCGAAGGCCCGAATATCATTGGCGTCCTGCTGGTTTCGCTCCTCGGCCCGATAGCCGCCTCCCTCATCAAACTCGCCGTCTCCCGCTCCCGCGAATACCAGGCCGACGAAGACGGCGCCGCCCTCACCGGCGACCCCCTGGCCCTGGCCTCGGCCCTGCGCAAGCTCGAACGCGGCGTCCAAGCCGCCCCCCTGCCCCCCGAACCCCAGCTGACGGCCCAGTCCCACCTGATGATCGCCAACCCCTTCCGCGCCGGCGACAAGATGGCCCGCTGGTTCTCGACCCACCCGCCCATGTCCGACCGCATCGCCCGCCTGGAAGCGATGGCCGGCGGCCGCCGCGAGTACTGACCGCAACCGCGGCGCAAAGCAAAGAAGTGGCCCGGGGGCGTTGGCCCCGGCCCCGTATTTAGGTGTGGGGGGGGGGGGGCGGTGCCCCC
>NZ_JBHXVO010000057.1:0-15022 GCF_042672265.1 Nocardia sp. NPDC127526
GGGCGGGTTCCGGCGCGGGGGCCGGAGCCGGGGCGGGGGCGGCTTCCGGGGCCGGGGCGGCGGCCGGAGCCGGAGCCTCTCCGGCCTCGCCGATCACACCGAGTTCGCCGCCGACCTCGACCACGTCGTCTTCCTTGGCGACGATCTTGACCAGCACACCGGCGGTCGGGGAAGGGATCTCGGTGTCGACCTTGTCGGTGGAGACCTCGAGCAGCGGCTCGTCGACCTCGACCGTGTCTCCTTCCTGCTTCAGCCACCTGGTCACAGTGCCCTCGGTGACGCTCTCACCAAGAGCTGGCATCTGGACGGAGAAGGCCATGTCCGTTGACTCCTCTGACTGCTCGTCGGGTTAAACAGTTCGTCTCTCGGCGGGCGTTCACGACTGGTCGTGGTGGCGGCCCGATTGTCACCGATAATTCCGGCGGCACCGGAGATCCGTGTTGGTTCTTGTTCCAGCTACCCATCCTTGCACTTCGCCGGGTGCGGCGTGTCACAGGGCGGCGGTTCGATCGACCTTGCAGTGTCGCAAACGCGATCGTGCGGCCGATCGGGCGTGTCCGAACAGCGGTGATAGCCGGTGACTTCCATCGGATACGTCGAATACATCTTTCGTCGCGGCGGCTGAGCGGTTGCTGAGCGCCGGCTGTGGTCTTGCTGCGGATTCGTGCGCCGGGCGGCGCACCGGCGCGGGGCACGGCACCATCGAAGGAGGAGAGACCGGGTTTCCGGCAGTGCGGGGGTTTCAGGGGCGCAGCCCCTGAGAGTCCCGAGAGTTGGGCTTTCCCGGAGAGGAGGTCGCCCGGATGGGTTTCCTGGACAAGCTGCGCGGCGGCACGATGCGCACGCGCGGTGTGGACGCCGCCGACGCGGCGCATCTGGCGCAGTGGGCGCGCACGCATTACGGCGTGGAGGCCTATGTCGAGCCGCGCACCACGGTCACCGATGTGACGGTGGTGCTGGTGGCCCACGATGGCGAGTGGACCCGGCGCGTGGTGGGCGAACGTGGCGCGCAGCGGCTTTCCGCCTCGCTCGGGGTGCCGGTCTACGACGTGCGCAAGGTCGGCTATCCGCAGCGCATGCGCGATTACGACGCCCGTCGCCGGATCCTGCGGCGGCGATCGGACCTCGAAGGCATCTGAAAACCTCACCCAGCCCTGTCGGCGGATCGTGGGATCTACCCGCCGACTGCGAAAGGCCGCCGCTGGTGCACACACCCGGCGGCGGCCTGTTCTTCTCGTGTCAGCGGGTGCGCAGCCCCGGCCAGCCGTATTGCGGCGCTCCGCCGGCCAATCCGGCGCGGTTCGGATTCGGCGGGGCCTGCCGCGCGGCCGGCGCCTGCTGCTGCCGAGCCTGCTGTTCGATGCCGTTCTTGCGCCGGAACTCGTCCATGTCCATCCAGAGGACCTGCTGTACTACGTCTTCCAGCTGCGCGGAGGTCAGGAAGCCGGCGTTCTTGTACACCGGCAGCCCTTCGCGGTAGGCCATGATGGTCGGGAAGCCGGTGAGCTGGATGGCGGCGGAGAGCTCGCGCTCGACCTCGCCTTCGACCGTGGCGTGCACGATCTGCGGATGGGTCTCGGCGGAGGCCTTGTACACCGGCGCGAACCGCTTGCACCAGCCGCACCAATCCGCCCAGTAGTTCACCAGCACAATGTGATTGCTCGTCACCGTCTGCTGAAAATCGTGCTTGCCCAGTGCGCGCGTGGCCATCCAGGATCCTCCCGAAACGGCCCGGACCGGTGAGCCGCCGATCGACTACAACGGTCTGAAATTATGGCACGCCTCCAATTCGGCTGCACGGCCGCGGGATTGCCGCGGCCGTGCAGCGCCGTGGTGCTACTCCGCCGCGATGTCCTCGAGGGTGGCGATCAGGGTGCGGACCGGCACGCCCGTGCCGCCCTTGCCGATGTAGCCGAACGGCCCGCCGGTGTTGTAGGCCGGGCCCGCCACATCCAGGTGCGCCCACTGCACGCCCTCGGGCACGAACTCCTTGAGGAAGATCGCCGCCGACAGCATGCCGCCCCAGCGGTGCGGTGCGACATTCGCGAGATCGGCGACCTTGGAGTTGATGTCGGCGCGCAGTTCCGCGGGCAGCGGCATGGCCCAGCCGTTCTCGCCGACCGCCTGCGAGATGCGGGCGACCCGGTCGCGGAACTCGTCGGTGCCCATGACGCCCGGGGTGCGGGTGCCCAGCGCGACCATCTGCGCGCCGGTGAGGGTGGCGACGTCGATGAGGTAGTCCGGCTCGTCCTCGGCGGCGCGCACAATCGCGTCGGCCAGGATGAGGCGGCCCTCGGCATCGGTATTGATGACCTCGACGGTGGTGCCGCCGTACTGGCTGAGCACATCGCCCGGCCGCTGGGCGGTGGCCGAGGGCATGTTCTCCGCCATCGGGACCGTCGCGGTGACCGTGAGCGGCAGGCTCAGCCGCGCCGCCAGCAGGACGGTGGCGATGACCGCCGCCGCGCCGCCCATATCGGAGGTCATGTTCTCCATATTGGCGGCCGGCTTGATGGAGATGCCGCCGGTGTCGAAGGTGATGCCCTTGCCGATGAGCGCGACCTTCGGATCGCCGCCCGCATAGGTGATGCGGATCAGCCGCGGCGGACGCGAGGAGCCCTTGCCGACGCCGATGATGCCGCCGTAACCGCCGGCCTCCAGGTCCTTCTCGTCGAGGATCTCCACGTGCAGGCCGGCGGCCTTGGCCAATTCGGCTGCGCGGTTGGCGAATTCGGCCGGGAACAGGGCATTGGGCGGGGTGTTCACGAAATCGCGTGCGGTGGCGACGGCTTCGGCCACGGCCTGCGCGCGGAACAGCGCCTCCTCGCCGAATCCCGGTTCGGGAACCAGGAATTCGACCCGCTGCACGGGCTGATCGCCCGGCTTCGGCGCGGACTTCTCCGACTTGAAGGTGCTGAACTGGTACGCGCCCAGGTAGAAGCCCTCCGCGGCCGCACCCAGATCCAGGCCGGACAGGGTGGTCACGGCGGTGGCGGTACCGGCCAGCGCGCGCCCGGCGGCACCGGCCGACTTGCGGATCTGCTCGGCATCGACCTTGTCCGCGGCGCCCAGGCCCACGGCCAGCACACTGTCCACCGGCAGTCCGGCGGGTGCGGGCACCCGGGTCAGCTCCTCCGACTTGCCCTTCGCGCCCACGGCCTGCAGTGCGGTCAGCAGCGCCGCGCGGGTGTCGGCATCGAGCACATCGCCGAACGCGTCGGCCGGGGCTATCGCGGGTCCGTCGTCGGAGTTGGTGAGTCCGATGACGAGGACATCGGCCTCGCCGATGGTCTCGGTGCGTGCCAGTTCCGGTCCGAGCGAACGATCTGCAACAGCTGTCATGCGCCCCACGTTACTGGGCGTGTCCAGCCGTCGCCGGGCGGGCGCGCCCCAGGTCGGACCGGGTCGTCATAGCAGGTGGGCATGGGAGTAACGTGCCTGATCGCACGAGCTTTCGGGTCAGCGTTCGCATGAGACGAAAGGGATCGGCAATGACGGCACCGAGCGGCTACGACACTCCACCGCCGGACAAGGGCAACAAGACCGCACGCACGGTGGCCATCGCCGCGGTGGCGGTCGCGGCCCTCGCGGTGGCCTTCGCGATCGGAGTTCTGGTGAACCGCTCGGACAGCGGCTCCGACACCAAGACCACCTCGACCTCGGCCGTCCCATCGACCACCGCCGCCCCAGCGCCCCCGCCCACCGGCGGACCCAAGCCGACAACGGCCCCGCCGAATCCGACCACCGGCCGGCCTGCACACAAGATCGGCGACGACTGCTCGCACGACGGCATTGTGGCGCAATGGAACCTGCGCAACGGAACCTGGGTGTGCGAACCTCAGGGCCAAGGCCGGGATCCGCACCAGGTCGGTGACGACTGCTCCCATGACGGCATCGTCGCTCAGTGGGGCCTGACCTCCGACGGTCGCTGGGTCTGCATTCCCCAGGAGCAGGGCCGGGATTCGCACCAGGTCGGTGACGACTGCTCACACGATGGCATCGTCGCTCAGTGGGGCCTGACCTCCGACGGTCGCTGGATCTGCATCCCACAGGGGCAAGGCGGCGACGACGTCGAACCCTATGTGCCCGAGGCGCCGACCGCGGTGCCGGGCGAGCGCTGAGCCGGCCCGGGCACACCGCGACCAGATTGCGCGCGCGCCTACGAACGCCGCCTCGGGATGGCCGTTCGACTCTCGGCCGGCGGTGACAATCCTGGTCGATGACGCGGGCAAGCCCGCGAAATCGTCGAGGACGGAGGCACTCCCACGCTCTCGACAGCTGACGGCTGCTACCTTTCCGCCCGCGATGCCGGAGGCGTGGGATTCTTCGTCGCCGGGTGACCGAGGGGCGAACGCGAGCCGTCGGCCGCCGGATCGCGATTCCTTGCGGCAGGCGCCAAGTGGCGGGCGACGATGCCATCGATGAGGAGTTCGAGCCCGTCCTCGAGGAAGCGGTCGTAATCGCCGTCGATTCCGGCCGCCTCCGGTGTGAAATAGCGCGCCAGGGTGGGATGCGTCGCCTCCGACACCTGTGCGAGCGTGCGCGCCTGCTCGGCGGCCGCGGTGGGCGAGCCGGTTCCCAGACGAGCGCCCTCCGACCCGGGCAGCAGCGCCAGCCCCTGCACCAGCCCGGAGATCGACAGGTAGATCGAGAACATGGTCTCGCGGCTCATGCCGAGATGGTCGAGGGCGGCGAAGGAGCGTTCCAGGGTGTCGAGCAGAGCCGGTCCGATCGGCGGGCGGGTCTGCGCGAGTACCGGCAGCATCCACGGGTGGCGGCGGTAGAGCCGCCATTCCGCGCGGGCTTCGGCGGTCAGGCGCTCCCGCCAGTCGCCGCGGTCGGGTGGGGGCGGGGCATCGGCGACCGCGTATTCGGCCATCTCGGCGAGCAGGGTGTCGCGGTCGGGGAAATAGCGGTACAGCCCCGTCGTGGCGACGCCGAGTTCGGTGGCGAGCCGGCGCATGGACAGCCCCGCGAGCCCTTCGCGGTCGGCCAATCCGATCGCCGCTCGCACGATTCCGACGGCGGTGAGTCGTGCGGGCTTCGCCCGTCGCGGCGCGGGCGCGGCATCGCGACGGGCCCGGTAGGCGCGTGCCTGGCACGACCGCGAGCAGTACCGGCGCCGGCGCCCGCGCTCGGGCTGTACGG
This sequence comes from Nocardia sp. NPDC127526, assembly GCF_042672265.1. Lineage (NCBI taxonomy): Bacteria > Bacillati > Actinomycetota > Actinomycetes > Mycobacteriales > Nocardiaceae > Nocardia > Nocardia sp. NPDC127526. Next base: position 5,149 of record NZ_JBHXVO010000057.1, read on the forward strand.
CTGGTACGCCGCACACCACACAGGCGGTTCCCGATTTCATCACATCTTCCAGTGTGACGAAATGGTCGTAATGCCCGCTAGTGCTTCCTAATTTGGTGTTCAGAACGTTGTTCACACCAGGAGGTTGGAATGAGCGAGTTGCTGGTCCGCCGCGCCCAGGCGGACGAAGTGGATACGGTCGCGGCGGTCTTCGCCGAGGCGACGCTGGACGAAGTGGTGACGGCGTGGGTGCTCGAGGATCATGCCGAGATCGCCGAACAGTTCCGGGTGCAGCACGCCCACGACCTCATCGAGAATGCCGTGCGCGACGACGAGGTCTGGCTGGCGGGTTCCGGCGACGACATCTGGGCGGTCTCGCTGTGGCAGACCGTGACCTCCCTCGATCGTGCGCACCGGGAGGCGGCGGAAGCCCGGGAGCTCTCGGAAAGCACCGGCCTGCAACCATTTCGGCGCATGGCGGCCGTCACGGCCGCGATAGCGGCCGATCACCCGGCGGTCTTCCCGCACCGCTACCTGCACGTCATCGTCACCCTGCCGCAGCACCGCGGCAAAGGCGCGGGCGCGGCGATCGTCACCGACCGGGTGAAGGCCGCCTCCGAAGCCGGCGTGCCCGCCTATCTGGAGGCCAGCACCGAACGCTCGGCCCGCCTCTACGAGCGCTGCGGCTTCGTTCGCGACGGCAGCCCGATCCTGTTGCCGGAGAACGGCCCCACCCTGCGACCCATGTGGTTCCGCGGCTGACCTACCGCTGCGCCGGCGGCCGCCACGGGACCGGGTGTCCCGGCGGCCGCCGCCGTTGTCCTTGTGACGAGTCATCTTTCGTCAACGCACCTCGACAGCTATTCGCCCAGTTCCCGACCTTTGTCCGGCCTCGGCTCATACGCTGGGAACGACACCGTCGTCGGGCCAGCCTCGCGGTGTCGAGCCCCCGGCCGCCCGCTTCGGATCCACGGCGCGCAGGAGGAATCCCAGTGGCGAAGGCGAAGTATCAGCGAACCAAGCCGCACGTGAATGTCGGCACCATCGGTCACATCGATCACGGTAAGACCACTCTCACCGCGGCGATCACCAATGTGCTGCACAGTAAACATCCGGATCTGAATCCGTTCGTCCCGTTCGAGGCCATCGACAAGGCGCCGGAGGAGCGGCAGCGCGGCATCACCATCTCCATCGCGCATATCGAATATCAAACGGAGAACCGGCATTACGCGCATGTCGATTGCCCGGGGCACGCGGACTACATCAAGAACATGATCACCGGCGCGGCGCAGATGGACGGCGCCATCCTGGTGGTGGCCGCCACCGACGGGCCGATGCCGCAGACGAAGGAGCACGTCATTCTGGCGCGGCAGGTGGGTGTGCCGAAAATCGTTGTGGCGCTGAACAAGTGCGACATGGTGGATGACGAGGAGATTCTGGAGCTGGTCGAGCTGGAGATCTCGGATCTGCTCAGCGAATACGATTTCGAATCCGATTCGCCGATCGTCCGGGTGTCGGCGTATCAGGCGTTGCGGGATCCGACCGGCGATTGGAGTGACGGGATCGTCGAGTTGCTCGGCGCGGTCGACAGCTGGATCGATACCCCGGCCCGTGAGGTCGAAAGACCGTTCTTGATGCCGATCGAGGATGTCTTCACCATCTCCGGGCGCGGCACGGTGGTCACCGGGCGCATCGAGCGCGGCGTGCTGAAGGTGGGCGCGGAGGTCGAGGTCGTCGGCATTCATCCGAAGACGTCCAAGACCACGGTCACCGGTATCGAGATGTTCCACAAACTGCTCGACGAGGGCCAAGCCGGCGAGAATGTCGGGCTGCTGCTGCGCGGTATCCGGCGCGACGAGGTTGAGCGCGGGCAGTGCGTCATCAAACCCGGATCGGTCACTCCGCACACCGAATTCGAGGGTCAGGCCTACATCCTGTCCAAGGAGGAGGGCGGGCGGCACACGCCGTTCTTCAACAACTACCGGCCGCAGTTCTACTTCCGCACCACCGATGTGACGGGCGTGGTGACGCTGCCGGAAGCCGTCGAAATGGTGCTGCCGGGCGACAATGTCTCGATGACGGTGAAGCTGATTCAGCCCATCGCCATGGAGCCCGGGTTGAAGTTCGCCATTCGCGAGGGTGGCCGGACGGTGGGGGCCGGGCAGATCACCAAGATCGTCAAGTAGGCGGGTGCGCTCGCGCGTCGGCGACGAGCTTCTCCGCCAGCAGCACACAGCGGCGGGCGGTCTCCAGATCGCCCGCACGTGCGGCGTCCGAGGCCGCGGTCATCGCCGTGCGGACCGCATCCGTGCGGCCGCGGCGGCCCAGTAGATCGGCGACCCGGGCACGCAGCGAAACGGCAATAGTCGATCACCTCCTTGTGGATCTCTCGCGAGGCAGACTCGGAATGTGGTTCGTACCGGGCACACTCAGGTATCGGTGCACCGCCCGATCTGTCCGACCGATGAGTTTCGCCGCCGCCGCTCGTCTACATCGCGAACCCCCGAGAAGGAGCGACCACCATGACCGATCCGAAGACCTTCACGCTGGAAGCGCCCGGCGCCGTCATCACCTATGACGTGCGGCAGCCGGAATCCGCCACCGACGAGCCGCCATTGCTGCTGATCGGCTCGCCCATGGACGCGAGCGGTTTCGTCAGCCTGGCCGCGCGGTTTCCCGACCGCACCATCGTGACCTACGACCCGCGCGGCACCGGTCGCAGCACCAAGTCCGATCCGGTCAGCGAATCCACTCCCGATCAGCATGCCGAGGATCTGAGCAAGGTGATCGAGGCCGTCGGCGGCCAGGTCGACATCTTCGCCAGCAGCGGCGGCGCGGTGAATGCTCTCGCCCTGGTGGCCAAGCATCCTGAGCAGGTCCGCACCCTGGTCGCGCACGAGCCGCCCGCCTGCCAGGTCCTCGTGGACCGCGAGAACGCGCTCGCCGCGACCACCAATATCCACGAGACCTACCTGCGTGACGGCCTGGGCCCGGCGATGGCCAAGTTCATCAGCCTGGTGTCGATTCAGGGGGAGATTCCCGCCGGCTTCGGCGATCAGCCGGTCGATCCGGCCATGTTCGGCCTGCCCACCGAGGACGACGGCACCCGCGACGATCCGCTGGTCGGCCAGAACATCGTCACCTGCACCCACTACGAGCACGACTTCGACGCCCTGCGCGATGCGACCACCAATGTCGTCCTCGCCGTGGGCATCGAGGGCGAGGGCACCCTTGCCTATCGCGGCGGTGAAGGCATCGCCGAGCGTCTCGGCACCAAGCCGGTGATCTTCCCGAGCCATCACGCCGGGTTTCTCGGCGGCGAATACGGCCAGCAGGGTGATCCCGACGCCTTCGCCGCGAAACTGCGTGCGGTTCTTGCCGGTTGACGAATTCAGGTCTCGGGCCGGGGCCACAGGTCGCTTCTCGGCCACCGCTGTAGCACCGCCCGCGCGAACATGCGCGTGGCGTGATGTCGAATCCGGTAGTACGAGAAGCGATCTCGCGGTGTCATTCCCAGGCACTTGAAGATCCGCAGCGTCTCGAAGATCATTCCCGCCACATCGCGCCCGGTGCTGACGGTCCGCTCGCCCAATCGCCGGCCCATTCCGTCGAGCAGCGGTGCGGCCGTGCCGGCGGGGTCGTCGGTATCGGTCGCCGCCGCAAGCACATACAGCGCCGCCACATCCCGATCCACGGGCTTCTGCGCGGTGCGCGGCACGTATTCGGCGATATGCCACCAGAGCAATACCGGATCCACCAGCGCCTGCAGCCCGGCATCGGACAGCCGCAGCCGCCGGCCCTCCTGCCGAGTCAACCCGAACTGATAAGCCGTACGCCGCAATTCGGCAATCGGCGTCGGCTCGCTGCGCCGTCTGATCCACCGCTCGCTCATCGCGGCCTCCGCGAATATCGCCATCGCCGTCGCGGGCGGCAACTCGCCCCACTCGTTCAATCCGACCCCGTCGATCCCGATGTGCTCGAGCAAGCACGAGTACGGCCGCACAATCGCCGCCGCCGTCTTCGCGTCTATTCGCACCGGTAGGTCGATCATGGCCTGCCCCAACAGATGTCGCAGCTCCCGCCGAGTGCGCCCCGATGCCCGCGGCACGATGATGCGGCCGAAGACATCCGGCAACTCGGCACAGTCGATCGCCGACTCGTCCGCGACTCCGCGCCCGAAGACGCTCAATGCGAGATCAACCGCATCGAGATCCCGTGTCCCGCCGAAACATACGGCCCGAGGCGAGTTCTCTCCGAACTCGCGCACCTCTTCCAGCCGCACCACCCGCTGCCACCCTTGCCCGGCATCGAACCGATGAAAGAGCTCGTCTCCAGGTTCGACCAGCAACTCGTCCAGCCGCACCTCATCCTGTGGCACCCCCTGCCGCCACTGCCCGCTCTCGAGCGGACACAAATAGTGCTCGGTCTCACGGTCCCCGAACCCCGCGGCCGATCCGAACCGATACCGCTGCTTGTCCTTCCACCCGTAGGCGGCCTGCAAGACCTCGTGCACCTCATCGAGATACAGATCCGACGCCACCTCGAGCCCCCGCCAGATCCGCCCATTGGGCCGCACCGACTCCACCCGCACCCGATACGTAGCGGTCGCCACCCGCCGGGCCCGCCGCGGCCACTCCGGTGTCGGCGCCAGCCTGCCCTCGAACGGCCCCCCGGGCCGAAACAGATTCGCAAGCGCAGCAAGCTGCTCCTCAGGGGATCGCCCCCTGAGGGCGTCGGCGAGTTCGCGGAACGAATCCCTATCCGCCACAGCCGAAGGGTAGTGGATTCGCCGCCCCAGCGACCCCCGATTCTCGTGTCCGTCATCACAGCGTCGCGTTCCGCGCCGCCGTCCAGGCCGGATGGGCGCGCAAGCACGGGGAGCGGTTCTGGATGCGGCGCGACAAATCGTGTAGCTGCAGGTTAGCCTCTTCGGCGTGGCAGGAGAGGTTGTTGTCGGCTCGGAGGAGCTGTGCGCGGCCGCAGGCTGGATTGATCAGATCGCGCAGGACATCACCGAGGCGGTCGACAAGCAGATGCGGGAAGTTCGCGCGTTCCTTGGTGCGGACTGGCGGGGTGCGGCCGCGACCTCTCATGAGAATCCCTGGGTCGAGTGGGAGGACGGTGCTCAGAGCGTCGTCGGCTCCTTCCGCACCGATGCCGGGTTGCTGCGTCAGGCGGCGAACGAGTACGCCGCGACCGATCGTGCCCAGGCGGAAGCGGTCGCGGTCGCCGGTTCGAGCCTCGACCTCCCGCCGGTGGTGTAGCGATGGCCGACTACAGGGTGGATCTGCCCGGCTTGCAGCGCCTGATCGATGGCGCCCAAACGCTCGAAACCACGATCGAGAACCGCATTGCCGAGGTCGAGAAGCGTATCGACGAGCTGCACGTCAACTGGTCCGGCGAAGCGGCGGTCTCGCACCGGAACGCACACAATGAGCGGGTGGCGGCCGTCGCCGAAATGCGTGCAGCGCTCCAGGACCTGCGCAACCGGCTGCGGACCGCACATGCCGCCTACAGTGCGGTCGGTCCGGTGAATCAGGGGATGTGGCCGTGAGCCCGACGCCGACCGTTCCCCTCATCGTCTGCCGTGCCGACGAATACCATTCTGCCGGCGAGATATTCGGGACGATCGCCACCGGTGCGCAGACCACCCATGAGGGTCTGCTCGGCGTGCTGGTCGCCAACGCGGGCATGGCGGGCAGCGACAGCGTCGGCCAGGAATGGGCTGCGGCCTATGACCAAGCGGCATCACTGGCCATCGCCGCCTCGGCGGATTTGGCGACGGCCTGCGCCCAGACACGGAACCTGATCGCGGCCGGTGTCCACAACCACGCTGTCGCCGAAGCCGCCGCCAACCACGGCGATGTGCCTGCACCGGAACCACCGCAACTGCTTCCGCCGCCGTGCTTCGTGAACAGTGTTCCTTCCGCGGCGGGCGACGGTCTTCCCGAGCCGTTCGGCTGGTCCATCGTCAAGGATCTGGTCGGATGGGCGTGGCCCAACGGTCATCAGGACCAGTTGCGGGCCGCGGATACCGCGTGGCATACCGCCGCCGCGGACTTCCGCATCCTGGCGCAGCAAGTCTCGCAGTCGGTGAGCCTGCTGCAGAACCAGCAGTCGGAGGAGATCCCCGCCGCCGTCGCCGCCTGCACCGAACGACAGACGGACCTGAACGAGCTCGCCGATATCTGTGCGGCGCTCGGCAACTCGTGCGGTGAATACGCACAGCATCTCGATGACGCGCATCACGAAATCCTGGAGGAGCTGAAGGATTTCGCCGTCGAGGCGGTCGCGGGTGAGGTGCTCTTCGCCGTGCTCGCCCCGGTGACCGCCGGCATATCCGAGGTCGCGGGTAATGCGGCCCTGGCCGCCCGGGCGGCCTACCGGGCCACCCGCATCGCCAAGATCATCTCCGAGCTCGCCACCAAGGCGCGGGCCGTCGCGGCGCGAATTCTCGCCCTGGTCGAGCGCGCACGCGCCTTGGGAGGCAAGGTTTCCCAGTGGGTCAACGCCGTGCGAACGCGGCTCACGATCTCCGGCTCCAAGACGAGCGGTCCTGGCTACGAGTTCAACATGATCGAGAATCCCGGCCCGTTGGCGGCGATCGACGAACGCTTCGCTGCCGCCTTCGCCGGTGGCAAATACAACACAGTTGTGCTGAAGGACGATGTCACGTTGTATCGGGCCGGGACCGCGGATACTCCCCTGGGCCAGTGGTTCACGGCCGAGCCGCCGGCATCCGTTGCCAACGTCCGAATCGACAGTGCCGTGAAGCCGCAATGGATCGACCCGACGACCGGTCAACTCACCGGCGTATCGCCGATCGACACCGTCTTCGAGGTCAAGATACCGGCCGGGACCGAGGTGTATGTTGGCCCGGTCGGATACCAGTCCGGGGTCCATCTCGGTGGTGCGGCGGATCAGATATTCGTCCACGCGCCATGGAAGCTCCCAGGTGTTGAAGTCGTCGGATCGAGGCCCCTGAAGTGAATTTCGAACAGTATCGTCACAGCCGGGAAGCGGCGGCGAAAGCCGTCTCGGCCGTGCTGGCCGTTCTCGAGAAGGAACCCGCGCGAATCGATGTGCGCCACTGGCACGGCAGGTTCGCCGCAATGGCACGCTTCCTCGCCGACCCGGACGTCGACGACAAGTCTGCTGTGGACGAGACGCTGGAGTTCGTCTCCGAGCTCTATGCCGCGGGCCGGAACATCACCGACTTCTACCTAGTCCGCCAGGATTTCGATGAGCAGCGGGCCGTGAACATCGACTTCGAGAACAAGCTGGACGCGATCAAGCATGCCGTCGGTGCCGGGGGTGTGCGATGACCTTTCCGGACAACCGGCTCGAAGAGCTGCTCGCGGCCGCGAAAGCGGGCCGGGTCGCGAACTCCGAACTGCTCGTGGGGATTCGGGATTCGATCCTGTATGTTCCGACCGCGGATCGGAACGAGTCGGCGGGCTCGGTCGCGCTTCCTTGTGTGGCGATCGACGGTGCGCAGTACGTTCCCGCGTACTCCTCGGCCGAACAGCTCCGGCTCGCGACAGGCGATGTTTCGTGGGTAAAGCTTCCGGTCGTCCAGCTGGTGGACCGCATACCGACCGGTGTCGGTATCGCATTGAACTGGCGTGCACCGGCGCCGGGCTTGCCGATCACTGCTGCCGGGATAGGCATTCTTCGCGGTGACTCCGGGACCGTGACCGCAGGCTCGAACGTGAGGTTCGGGCAGCCGGCTCATCGGCCCGATGCTTTTCTCGATCACCTGATTCGCGAGTTCGCGACTATCGGGGAGATCCGCTCCGCCAGGTTCGGGCTCATGCAGGTCGACGATGCGGCGCCGACGTTCATCCTCGGTATCGAACTGCTGGATCAGGATCCATCCATCAAAGACAAGACGGCCAACCGGATCCAGCAGATCGCATCGCGATCGCAGCTCGACTTCGGCGTGGAGACCTTCTTCATCGAACCCCACGCCGACAGCGAGTTCACCCGCCAGGTCCTGGCTCTGCCCGCGATCTATCAGGCGCGCTGAACTCGGAGCCGTGTCAGCCCATCTCCTCCAATGCCTTTCCCTTGGTCTCCGGAACCCACCTGAGCACGAAGGGGATCGACAGTAGGGCGAAGGCGGCGTAGATGACGTAGGTGCCGGAGAGATTCCAATCCGACAGGCTCGGGAAGCTGGCGGTGATGACCCAGTTGGCGATCCATTGCGCCGAGGCGGCCACGCCCAGGGCCGCGGCCCGGAGCTTGTTGGGGAACATCTCGCCGAGCAGGACCCACACTACGACGCCCCAGGACAGGGCGAAGAACAGCACGAATACGTGGGCCGCGATGAGCGCGACCGTTCCCTGTGTGGTGGGGAGGGAGACGCTGTCGCCGGATCCGGTCTTGGCGGAGAAGGCCCAGGCCTCCGCTGCCAAGGCCGCGGCCATGCCGGCCGAACCGATGAGCGCCAGGGGTTTCCGGCCGATCCGGTCCACGAGCACCATGGCGATGGCGGTGCCGAGGATATTGATGATCGAGGTGGTGAAGGAGTAGAAGAACGAGCTCTTCGGGTCGATGCCGACGGACTGCCACAGCGTGGAGGAGTAGTAGAAGACCACGTTGATGCCGACCAGCTGCTGGAATACCGACAGCCCGATGCCGATCCACACGATGGGCAGGAAGCCGAATCGGCCGCCGAGCAGGTCGCGGAAGGTCGAGCGGTGTTCGCTGTGCATGGCCCGCTCGATTTCGCGGACCCGGGCATCGAGGTCGACGTTGTTGCCCTCTACTTCCGAGAGGACCTTCTTCGCCTTGTCGATTCGGCCCACCGAGACCAGGAATCGGGGTGATTCGGGGATGACGAAGGAGAACAGTCCGTACAGCGTCGCGGGCACCACCATCACGCCGAGCATCCACTGCCAGGCCTCCAGGCCGCCGATCTTTCCGCGCTGCTCGCCATCCGCGAAGGTGAGGATTGCCCAGTTCACGAGCTGAGACGTCGCGATACCGGTGACGATCGCGGCCTGCTGGAAGGATGCGAGCCGCCCGCGGTAGGCGGGCGGTGACACCTCGGCGATATAGGCCGGGCCGATGACCGACGCCATCCCGATCCCCACTCCGCCGAGCACACGCCACATCGCGAGATCCCAGAGTGCGAAGGGCAGCGCCGACCCGAGTGCGCTGACGGTGAACAGGGCCGCGGCGATCCGCATGACATGAATGCGTCCGATCCGATCCGCGATCCGCCCGGCAATGGCCGCCCCGATCGCACACCCGATCAATGCGATGGCGACAACCTGAGCCAGCGCCGCCGATCCGATGTCGTACCTGTCCCGGATGGCTTCGACGGCTCCGTTGATGACAGAGCTGTCGTATCCGAACAGGAATCCGCCCATTGCCGCCGCGGCGGTAATGAAGACGACGTGTACTAGGTTGTCCGCTCCCGCCGGCTGTCCACCTTCGGATGTCTTCATGCCCGCCGATGTATCCACGCAGACTCCTGTTGCTGTGAGAGTGCCAGTGAATTGATGATGCCCCGTCGGGGGCTCGATGCGGGCTCATGACACGGCTATCGACTTGTTAGCGCTGGTCAGGATAGCGATTTGACTCTGCACGCAGTGGCACGTAAATTATTCCAGGTCAGAGCGACACGGACACCGACCAGGACGCGAAATGCGGTCCGGGACAACGAGGTTGGACGAGGAGCGCCTGACGATCACATTGGTTCGGCTACCAGCGAATTTGTTTCGCTGAAATGTCTGAGCTAAGCTTTGGAAGCAGCCGCAGAAATCGAACGGATAAGAATCCGGGAGATGCTGTGTGCGTGTGTTCTTTGAGAACTCAATAGTGTGTCGATGAATGTCAGTGCCAAATATTTAATTTGGTTCCGGCGCTTACACCCCCGTGTGGGTGT
>NZ_JBHXVO010000058.1:0-13776 GCF_042672265.1 Nocardia sp. NPDC127526
CGCCCCGGCGGGGCGGGGGCGCCTCCTTGCGTTAAAACATGCAAACCCCCCCCGCCCCCCCGGGGGTTGGGCCGGCCCCGCGGCGGTGGAGGTGGAGCCGGACTACTTCTTGCGGTCGCGCTTCTCGCGAACGCGCACGTTGATGCGGACCGGCGAACCGTCGAAGTTGAACTCCTCGCGCAGCTTCCGTTCCAGGAAGCGGCGGTAGCCGGCCTCGAGGAAACCGGTGGTGAAGAGGACGAACGTCGGCGGGCGGGTGGAGGCCTGGGTGGCGAAGAGGACGCGCGGGAGGCGGCCGCCGCGCATGGGGGGCGGGGTGGCCGCTACGACCTCTTTGAGCCAGTTGTTCAGGCGGCCGGTGGAGATGCGCTTGTCCCAGGATTCCAGGGCGGTTTCCATGGCGGGGACGAGCTTCTGGACGGCGCGGCCGGTGTGGGCGGAAATATTGACTCGCTGGGCCCAGCGGACCTGGACCATTTCCAGGTCGATTTCGCGTTCCAGGCGCTCGCGGCGGTCCTCGTCGACGAGGTCCCACTTGTTGTAGGCGATCACCAGGGCGCGGCCGGTTTCGGCGACCATGGAGATGACGCGCAGGTCCTGCTCGGTGACCGGCTGGGAGGCGTCGATGAGCATGACCGCGACCTCGGCGGCCTCGATGGCCGACTTGGTGCGCAGCGAGGCGTAGAACTCGGTGCCGCTGGCATTGGCGACCTTGCGGCGCAGACCGGCGGTATCGACGAAACGCCATGGCTTGCCGCCCAATTCGACCAGGGAGTCGACCGGGTCGACGGTGGTGCCGGCGACATCGTGGACGACCGAGCGCTCCTGGCCCGAAAGCTTGTTGAGCAGACTGGATTTGCCGACGTTCGGCTTGCCGACCAGCGCCACGCGACGCGGGCCGCCGACCATTCCGCCACCCTCGCGCGGGGTTTCGGGCAGCACGGCCAGCGCGGCGTCGAGCAGATCACCGGTGCCGCGGCCGTGCGCGGCCGAGATCATGTACGGCTCGCCCAGGCCCATCGACCACAGCGCCGCGGCATCGGACTCGATCTTCTCGTTGTCGACCTTGTTGGCGACCAGGATGACCGGAGTCTTGGAGCGCCGCAGCACCTTCGCCACCGCCTCATCGGTGGCGGTGGCGCCGACGGTGGCGTCCACGATCACCAGGATGGCGTCGGCGGTCTGCATGGCGACCTCGGCCTGCCGCGCCACCGACTGCTGCAGGCCCTTGGCGTCGGGCTCCCAGCCGCCGGTGTCCTGCACCAGGAACTTGCGCCCGGCCCAGGTGGCCTCGTAGGAGATGCGGTCGCGGGTGACGCCCGGGATGTCCTCGACCACCGCTTCGCGGCGGCCCAGAATGCGGTTCACCAGAGTCGATTTGCCGACATTGGGCCGGCCGACAATGGCGAGGGTGGGCATGGGGACGTGTTCGGCGTCCTGCTCGCCCTCGAATTCGGCGAGCTCCCAATCGGTTTCGTCGGTCCAGATACCGTCACCGGCGAAGGTGTCCTGCGTCACTGCGCTCCTCCTGCCGAAATCTGCTGCCGCACCACGCGATAAAGCTCGTCGATGACCTCGTCCTTGTTCAGGTCGCTGGTGTCGACCAGCACCGCGCCCTCGGCGGGACGCAGCGGGGACACCGCGCGGGTGGAGTCGAGATTGTCGCGGCGCTGCACATCGGCCAGCACCGCCTCGTAATCGTCGCCGCGGCCCTCGGCGATGTTCTGGGCATTGCGGCGGAAGGCCCGCGCCTCGGCGGAGGCGGTGAGATAGATCTTCACATCGGCCTCGGGCAGCACGACGGTGCCGATATCGCGGCCCTCCACCACGATCCGGCCCGCGGCCACGGTGATCTCGCGCTGCAGGGCGACCAGCTGCTCGCGCACCTCGGGCACGGCCGACACCGCGGACACCGCCTTGGTGACGGCATTGCCGCGGATCTCGCTCGACACGTCCTCGCCGTCGAGCAGGATGAGCTCGCGATGCGGATCGGTGCCGATGGTCAGCGGCAGCTCCTTGACCGCCACCGCGATGGCGGCGGCATCGTCGAGGTCGACGCCGCTGCGCAGCACGCGCAGCGTCGCCACCCGGTACATGGCGCCGGTATCGAGATAGCTGGCCTCGAGCCGCGTCGCCAGCAATCGCGACACGCTCGACTTGCCGGTGCCGGACGGGCCGTCCATGGCGACGACCAGCGGCGCCGTCCCGGACAGCGCACCGGTCGCGTCGATCAGACTTCCCACACCGTTCACAACGACACCGCCTCGTAGAGCTTCCCGATTTCGTCCCGGCCCAGGGCCCGCAGCGTGCCCGGGCGCTGATCGCCCAGGGCCACCGGGCCCAGATGTGTGCGCACCAGCGCGGTGACGGGGAACCCGACCGCGGCCAGCAGGCGGCGCACGATGTGCTTGCGGCCCTCGTGCAGGACCACCTTCACCAGCGACTTGCCCTCGCCGACCTCCAGCACCTGGAAGCGGTCGACGCTGGCCGGACCGTCCTCCAGCTGCACGCCGTCCTTGAGGCGCTTGCCCACATTGCGATCCTTGATCTCGCCGTTCACGGTGGCGAGATAGGTCTTGGGCACCTCGAAGGAGGGGTGCATGAGCCGGTGCGCGAGATCGCCGTCATTGGTGAGCAGCAGCAGGCCCTCGGTATCGGCGTCGAGCCGGCCGACATGGAACAGGCGCTGCCCGGCCGCGACCCGCTCGGCGACGATATCGCCGACGCACGGGCGGCCCATCTCGTCGGACATGGTGGACTGCCAGCCCTTGGGCTTGTTCAGCGCCAGATAGACCTGCTCGTCGCGGACCACGATCCGCACGCCGTCCACGCGCACCACCGCGTTCTGCGGATCGATGCGCAGGCCCTGCTCGCGCACGATCTCGCCGTCGACCTCGATGCGCCCGGCGGCGATCATGTCCTCGGCCACACGGCGCGAACCGACACCGGCCTTGGCCAGGACCTTCTGCAAGCGCTCGCCCTCGCCCCACGGGAGCTTCTTCGGGCCCTCGGACTGCGACTCGACATTCTGGCGGCGCGCCGGCTTGGCATTGGAGATCAGCACCGACGCGGGCGCGATGCTCGCGGGCTTCGGCGTGGTCTTCTTCTTCACCGGCGCGGTGCGCGGAGCCAGCGGGCGATCGCCGCCGATCCGGCCGCGCGCGGCATTGCGATCAGCCCCGAAACCGGTACGGCCGGAACCGAAACCGGTGCGGCCCTGGCCATCCCGGCCGTCACCGCCGCGCCCCTGACCGCGCGGCGGAACATTGCCCGCGCGCGCCGACGGAGCGGTGCCGCGACCGCGCGAGCCGTCGCCCCAAGAGCGCGAGTCGCCGCGCGAACCGCCGCCGCCCCAGGAATCACCGCGGGAAGATCCACCGCGGGAGTCGTACGCCCCGCCGCGGGCGGAGCCGCCGCGCGCGTCGTACGACCCACCACGCGAAGCAGAACCGCCGCGCGCGTCGTACGAGCCGCCGCGCGACGACGAAGCGCCCCGGCCACCGTCGTAGCCGCCGCGCCCGCTTTCGTAAGAGCCGCCGCGCGAGGAGGAGCCTCGGCGTGCGTCATAAGAATTGCCGCGCGATCCGGAAGAACCGCCGCGGCTGTCGTATGAGCCGCCACGAGCGGAGCCACCGCGAGAGTCGTACGAGCTTCCACGCGAGGCGGAGCCACCGCGGCCGCCGTCGTACGAGCCGCCACGCGACGAACCGCCGCGTGCATTGTCATATGAATCGCCGCGAGACTGCGGGGACCCGGAGGCCCTGCCGCGTACGGCGCGGGAACCGCTCTGCGGTTCGAATCCACGTTTCCTACGTTCCGGTGTGCCATCTCGGCGAGCGGGAGTATTCACGTTGTCCAATCAATCTTCGGTGCCGAGGTCGATATCCGCCTCGGCAGGCTTTTTGAGCCTGGTGTAGCGAGGGTCCGTTTCCAGGCTCTCGTTGATCTCGTCGATCAGGTCGACGCCCGGGAGCAGGGGCGCCAACGGCGGCAGATCCGCCAGGGACGCGAGTCCGATCCGTTCCAGGAACAGTTCGGTGGTGACGTACAGAGTGCCGTTGGTCTCCGGGTCCGCTCCAGCCTCCGCGATCAGCCCCCGCGCGAGCAGGGTCCGGATCACGCCGTCCACATTCACACCGCGCACCGCACTCACTCGGGCTCGGGTAACCGGTTGACGGTACGCGATGACCGCCAGAGTTTCCAAAGCGGCCCGGGTCAGCTTCGACCGTGCGCCATCCAAAAGCATACGTTCCACATATGGCGCGAACTCGGTCCGCGTGTAATAACGCCACCCGTCGCCCACGAATCTGAGATCCATGCCACTGCGGCGCGCGGTCAACTCCTCCGACATCTCCCGCAGCGCCACCTCCACCCGCATCGGATGATCATTGAGCGCCGCCGCCAGCAACTCCACCGGCGCCGGCGCATCTACCACCAGCAACATCGCCTCGAGCGCCCCCCGGAATTCGACCTCGTCGAGCGCCTCCTCCCGATCCGCCTCGTCCTCCGGCAGATCCGAGGTGTCGTCGGCATCACCTGCGCCGTCGAGCGCGTCGATCACGGCGGGGGTATCCCCCACTGCGTTGTCGAGCGCTCCCTCGCGGTCGGCCTCGTCCTCGGGCAGACCCATCGTGTCGTCGGCATCACTGGCGGCGCCGCCGACGTCTGGAGCGTCGATCGCCGCGCGGATGCCTTTCACGGCATCGTCGAACACCTTCTCCCGATCCGCCTCGTCCACGGACAGATCGGACGTGTTGTCGACATCCCGCGCTGCCGAGTCCTCCAGCGAGGCACCCGCGCCGGAGCCCGGTTCGCTCGGGTCACTCGAACTCGCGACAGCCGGACCCGAGTCCGATTCCCACCCGCCCGAATCCACTGCACCCGAGCCCGCAGACTCCGAGGTGACGGATTCCGAGCCCACGACTCCGGCGTCGCCCGCAGCCACGGTTGGTGCGGTCTCGCTCGCGGTCGGCTCCGCGTCCTTCGCACGAATGCGGGCGCCCTCGGCCCGGCCCGCCGCCAGGTACGCTGCGGCGGCCGACCCCAAACCAGCACCCCTCGTGCGTTGCTCCCCCGAATCGGAGTCCTCCGCGACCAAGTCCACGACAGTCGAGTCGGCCGCGCCACAATCGCCCGCGGTGGCCGAGTCGGGAGCCTCCGCCGAATCCGAGTCGTGCGCGGCGATGGTCGATTTCGGCTTCGTATCCTCGTTTGGATGGAGCGCCGAGGCGCCGGAGTGCTGGATGTCGGAACTCACGCTGCCGCCGAGGTCCGGAGTTTCCCGGGACGAGTCATCCGGGGCCGAGCCCTGTGCGCTCTCGGCCGATTCCGGCAGGTCTTCGCTCAGGTTCTGCACCTCGGTCACCCGTAGTCCTCCTCGATGGTCACCGGCTGGGCCGGTCGGTCCTGCGGCTCGCCGATCCAGCTGATCGACAGCGGGCCGAGCGGGTCCGGCTGTTCGAATTCGATCGTCTTGCCCCGATAGAGCTCGAGCAGTGCCAGGAAGCGCGCGACGATCTGGATCGGCGTCTCGCAGTCGGCGCAGAGTTCGTGGAAGCTCGTCCAGCCGCCCACGCCGGCGCTCTTGAGCATCTCGAGCACCAGGGCGGCCTGCTCCGCCACCGAAATGGCGTGCTGGTGGATATGATCCAGGCCCACCTTGGGCGCGGGGCGCGGCCGGAAGGCGGCAGCGGCGACCTCCGCGAATCCCGCGGCGTCAACACCCAGCGTAACCTCCGGCAACAGCTCCAAGAAGCGCTCTTCCAGCGACACCGCGCGCGGATACCGTTGCAGCGCCGCGGCCTCGAGCTCGCCGAGCAGTTCCGCCACCTGCTTGAAGGCGCGGTACTGCAATAGTCGGGCGAAGAGCAGGTCGCGGGCCTCCAGGAGTTCGAGGTCCTCCTCGTCGGCGACCTCGCCGGAGGGCAGCAACCGCGCGGCCTTCAGATCCAGCAGGGTGGCGGCGATGACCAGGAACTCGGTGGTCTGGTCCAGGATCTTGTCGGCGCGCAGGCCCTGTTCGGAGGACATGCTGGCGGTCAAAGCCTTGGTGTAGGCGATGAACTCGTCGGTGACCTTGTGCAGGGCGACCTCGGTGACATCGAGGCGACGCTGGGAGATCAGCTGCAGCAGCAGGTCGAACGGGCCCTGGAAGTTGCTCAAGCTCAGGTGGAATCCGGACTTCTTGTCCGAATTGTCCGACTCGGCAACGATATCGGCGACCACGGGCGAACCCGGCTCCGCGGACGCTGGTGAACCCGGGGACTCGTTCAGGTCCCCGGGCATGTCGGAATCCGCGTCCGCCGTTTCGGGCTCGGGCGCGGTGTCGAGCGCATCGTTCAACGGCCCGACCGGTGGATGACTTCCCGCGCCATGGCCCGATAAGCTTCCGCGCCACCGGATTTCGGCGCCCAGGTGGTGATGGGCTCACCCGCGACGCTGGCGTCCGGGAAGCGCACGGTGCGCGAGATGACGGTGTCGTAGACGAGGTCGCCGAACACCTCGACCACGCGCGTCATGACTTGACGCGAATGCAGCAGACGGGCATCGAACATGGTGACAACGATGCCGTACAGGGTCAGCGCCGGATTCAACCGGTCCCGCACCTTCTCCACGGTGTCATTGAGCAGGGCTAGACCGCGTAGCGAGAAGTACTCGCATTCCATGGGGATGATGACCCCGTCCGCGCACGCCAGCGCGTTCACGGTGAGCAGGCCCAGCGAGGGCTGGCAGTCGATGAGGATGTAGTCGTAGCGATTGCGCAGCGGCGCCAGCGCCCGGCCCAGCGTCTGCTCGCGCCCGACCTCGTTGACGAGCTGGATCTCCGCCGCCGACAGATCGATATTGCTGGGCAGCAGATCCATGCCCTCGACCTTGGTGTTCAGCAGCACATCGTCCACGGTCACCCGGCTCGGCCCGACCAGCAGATTGTGCACGGTCTGATCCAGGTCGTGGTGCGCGACACCGAGCCCCGCCGACAGCGCCCCCTGCGGATCCAGATCCACCAGCAGCACCTTGCGCCCGTACTCGGCCAGCGCCGCACCGAGATTGATGGTCGAGGTGGTCTTGCCCACCCCGCCCTTCTGATTGCACATGGCGACGATCAGCGCGTCGTCGGTGTGATCAGGCTGGGGAGGCTCCGGGATCTCCCGCATCGGCCGCCCGGTAGGACCGAGTTCCGCGCCGTCGGACACCACATCGGGTGCCTCCCACAATGTTTGCGCGGCGGTTTCGATCCGCTGGCCCGCACCACCGGCTGTCGTCACGTCCGCTGCTCCTTCGACGTTCCTGCCCTTGTCCGCTCCGGGCACCGGGTGGTGCCTGGAACGGCGCGCCCGGCCGCGTGTGCGGTCGGTACCTAATAGACGCTACCGTCTGTTCGCGCAAGACCCTCGCTCGGACACGCGCCCTAAAGGTGCACTTCAGACTGGTCAGCGGGCACGCGGATGCGCGGTTGCCCACACCTCGTGCAGCGTCCCGACGGTCACCAGAGTGTAGATCTGGGTGGTCGTCACCGAGGCATGACCGAGCAACTCCTGGACAACTCGCACATCTGCGCCACCATCCAGCAGATGCGTGGCGAACGAATGCCGCAGCGTGTGCGGGGAGACCTGGGCGGCGATTCCGGCGCGCTCAGCAGCGGATTGCAGGACCTGCCAAGCGGTTTGGCGGGATAGCCGGCCGCCGCGGTGGTTGAGGAACAGGGCGCTGTTGCCTTTGCCGCGCAGCGACAACGCCGGGCGGCCGCGGACCAGATAAGCGTCCAAAGCGGACAAGGCGGGGCGGCCGACGGGGACCATGCGTTGCTTGCCGCCCTTGCCGTGCAGGATGACCGCGCGTCCTTCGGTGTCGATATCGTCCACGTCCAGGCCGACGAGTTCGGAGATGCGGGCGCCGGTGGAGTACAGCAGTTCCAGCAGGGCGCGGTCGCGGACGCCGCGCGGGCCGTCGGATGCGTCTCCCCCGGCGGCTTCGAGCAGTCGTGAAATCTGGTCGTAGGGCAGGGCTTTGGGGAGGCGGCGCGCGGGGGTGGGCGGTTTCACCGGGTGCGCGACATCGGCGAGGGTGATGCCCTCGGCGGTCGAGAAGCGGTGCAGGCCACGGACGGCGACGAGAGCGCGCGCGGCCGAACTGGCCGCCAGCGCCGGATGATCCGCGTCGCCGGCGCGCAGCGACACCATGAAGTCGGCGATATCGGTTTCGGAAACCTTTGCCAGGGTTTCTATCCCCCGCGTGTCCAGGAAATCCCGGTACCGGTTCAGATCACGCCGATAGGCGGACAGGGTGTTCCGCGCCGCGCCGCGCTCGACCGTCAGATGGTCGAGATAGGCATCGACCTGGCGATCCAGCGCGGCGGTAGGCATGCGCGACATCATGGCAGCAGGCACCGACAATTTCGGTACCGAAACCATGTTCGATACCGCTTGGTACCGAATCGTTCCCACACCCGCGGGCATCGACTCGTCATCCCGGCATGGTTTTGGCCGGGATCCACAGTGGATTCCGGCCAAGAGCACGCCGGAATGACGGAGCTAGCGCTCGGCCTGCTCTGCCGCTTTGCGATCGAGGAACGCCGTGGGCATCCCGGGCCACGGCGCGTCGGCCGGGCGCAGCGTCGCCCCGGTGGCGCGGGCGGTCATCAGGGCCGTCACGCCCGCCACGGCCGTGGCATTGGTGATCTCGCCGCCGAGCGCCTTGTGCACCGCCTCCGCGAGGGGCATGCGGACCAGCTGGATGTCGGCCTCTTCCAATTCCGGGTCGGGCCGGTCGGTTTCATAGAGCCCCGACGCCAGATAGATCCGCAGCGCCTCATCGGTGAAGCCGGGCGACAGCGCGATATCCACCAGCACCGCCCACTCGCGCGCGGCGAGGCCGGTCTCCTCGGCCAGCTCGCGCTTGGCCGCTTCCAGGGGATCCTCGCCCTGCTTGTCCAGCAATCCGGCGGGCAGCTCCAAAAGCCGCCGCCCGACCGGATGCCGGTACTGGTTGATCAGCACCAGATTGTCGTGCTCGTCCACCGCCGCGACCGCGACCGCGGCGTGGTGTTCGATCACCTCGCGTTCGGCGATCCGCCCACCGGGCATGACCACCTGATCCAGCCGCAACGCCAGGATGGCGCCCGAATACGCGATGCGGCTGGAAACGGTGTCGAACTCATGGGTGCCCGGAGATGTCACTTGGACACTTTCTCACCCTCGTCGGCTTTCGCCTCGGCCGGGATCTCCACCGGAAGCTGTTCGGCGGCCTTGTATTTCAGGGCGGCCGAGATCAGCGCGGCGAACAGCGGATGCGGGCGGGTCGGACGCGACTTGAGCTCCGGATGCGCCTGGGTGGCGACGAAGAACGGATGCTTGTCCTGCGGCAGCTCCACGAATTCGACCAGGTGGCCGTCCGGGGAGGTGCCGGAGAACTTCAGCCCGCTCTTGGCGATCTTGTCGCGGTAGGCGTTGTTCACCTCGTAGCGGTGCCGGTGCCGCTCGGACACCTCGGTCGCGCCGTAGGCCTGCGCCACCACGGAATCCTTCTCGAGGACCGCCGGATACGCGCCCAGGCGCATGGTGCCGCCCAGATCGGCCTCACCGGCCACGGCCTGCTCCTGATCGGCCATGGTGGAGATGACCGGGTACTTCACATCCGGCTCGAACTCCGCGGAGTTGGCGTCCTTCATGCCCACCGACCGCGCGGCCTCGATCACCATGCATTGCAGGCCCAGGCACAGGCCCAGGGTCGGAATGCCATGGGTGCGGGTGTACTTGATAGCCCCGACCTTGCCCTCGATGCCGCGAATGCCGAAGCCACCCGGAATCAGCACGGCGTCCACATCGTGCAGGTGCTGACGCGCCCCGGCCTCGGTCTCGCACTCGTCGGACTGCACCCAGCGAATATTGACCTTGGCCTTGGAGGCGAAACCGCCGGCGCGCAGCGCCTCGGTGACCGACAGGTAGGCATCCGGCAGATCCACGTACTTGCCGACCAGTGCGACGGTCACCTGCTCGCGCGGGTTGTGCACCCGATCCAGCAGGTCGCCCCACACCGTCCAGTCCACATCGCGGAACGGCAGGCCGAGACGGCGCACCACGTACGCGTCCAGGCCCTCGCGGTGCAGCACCTTCGGAATGTCGTAGATCGACGGCGCGTCGGGAGTGGAGATGCAGGCATCCACATCCACGTCGCACATGAGCGCGATCTTGTTCTTGAGCGGCTGCGGCACGTCCCGATCGCAGCGCAGGATGAGCGCATCGGGCTGGATGCCGATATTGCGCAGCGCCGCGACCGAGTGCTGGGTCGGCTTGGTCTTCAGCTCGCCCGACGGGCCGAGGAACGGCACCAGCGTGACGTGCAGGAAGAAGCAGTTGTCCCGGCCCACCTCGTGGCGGATCTGCCGCGCCGCCTCGAGGAACGGCTGCGACTCGATATCGCCGACGGTGCCGCCGATCTCGGTGATGACCACATCCGGCACCTGGCCGTGCAGGTCCGGGCCCGCCATGGCGAGGATCCGTTCCTTGATGGCATCGGTGATGTGCGGGATCACCTGCACGGTGTCGCCGAGGTATTCGCCCCGGCGCTCCTTGGCAATCACCGACGAATAGATCTGGCCGGTGGTGACATTCGCGATCCCCGATAGATCGCGATCCAAAAAACGCTCGTAGTGACCGACGTCAAGGTCCGTTTCCGCGCCGTCCTCGGTCACGAACACCTCACCGTGCTGGAAGGGGTTCATGGTGCCGGGATCGACGTTCAGGTACGGATCCAACTTCTGCATCGTGACGCGCAATCCGCGCGAAGTGAGCAGCTGACCGAGGCTGGAGGCGGTCAGACCCTTGCCGAGTGAAGAGGCGACACCACCGCTGACGAAGATGTGTTTCGTGGCCGCGCGCGCCGGAATCCGTGATTGACCCACGGGACTTCACGGTAACACGGATCGGGGATGCCGATCGAATGCCACGCTCGCGGGGACCAGCTACCGGCCGGATATTTCCCCGGATCCGCTTGTCACGTCAACGCGGCATGGCCGCGACTGTGAGCGAGGTCGCCCGCGCGCCGGTCCCGTATCGCCCGGTACCGCCGTTCAGCTGCTCGGTGAGACCGAGCACGGTGGTGATGCGGCCGATCTCGTGGTCCACATTGTCGACGGTGGTGACCGGGGCCAGACCGGCCTCGGAACGGGCCACGGCGATGGGCGCCGGGCCCTCGGCGGCCCCGTAGCGACCGGCCAGCACCACACCGGCGCTGTGCGAGCGCAGGCCGCCGGCGAAGCGGGCGATGATGGTGCCGCGATTGTTCTCGTCGGCGCGGGCCCCGTCGCCGGTGACCACGACGGCCAGATTGGCGGGCTGCACCTCGCCGAAGGTGAGGAAGCCGCCGCCGCGCAGGGTCTCCAGGGCCAGCTTGCGTTCCTGCTCGGTGCCGCGCGCCTGACCGCCGGCCGGATCGGTGAGCAGCAGCTGGCCGAGCAGATCGCCGGCCAGGCTGCCCTGATCGGGTGCGTCGATCTTCAGCTGGGCGCCGGCCGGGACGACATTGGTGAGGGCCGTGCGCACGCGGTCGCCCTCGGAGGAGTCGGTGAACGCGCCGGTGAGCCCCACCCGGCCGGTGACCGCGGCCCCGGCGGTGGTGAGCGCGGCCGAGACCGCGTCGACATCGACGGTGTCGGCGTCGGGGGTGGTGAAGAGCAGGACGCTGCGATTGGCGAGGCTGCCCGCGAGCAGCTTGCCCGCCGCACCGGCCAGGAACGCGTCGGCCGCCTTCACCTGTTCGGCGAGACGGGCATTGCCGTCCTCGAGGATCTCGATGCGCTGCTGTTTGTCCCCGGTGCCGGGAATCAGCCCGTCGGCGTGGGTTCGTGAGCCCAGCACCACGCCGACCGCGAGGGCCAGGAAGATGGCGGCGATCGAAACGGCGTGGTGGCGAAAGGAAATCATGCGTCCCCTATTTCTTCTGGTTCAGCTGGTCCTGGACCCATAGGTATCCGCGATCCCAGGTGTGCACGGTCCAGTCGACCACCTCGCTGCCCAGATGCGTGGCCAGCATGGCGACGATCAGCGCCACCAGCGCGGCCAGCACCACCAGCGCCACCGCCCAGCCGGAGCCGCGGTGCCGGTACAGCGCCGCAACGGCTTTCGCGTCCATGAGCTTGGTGCCGATCTTCAATCGGGTCAGGAAGGTGGCCGGATTGGAGTCGCGGCGGCCGCGGTCGAAGAAATCGTCGAGCGAGGCGGCCGCGCCGGCGGTGACGATGAGCGCCGCGCCGTGGTGGTCGGCCAGCAGCAGCGCCAGATCCGCGGGCGCGCCCGAGGACGGGAAAGTGGTCGCGCCGATGCCCAGATCCTGAATGCGCTCCAAACCCTTGGCGTGACCGTCGGTGTCGGCGGGCAGGATGACCTCGGCACCGCACTTGAGCGTGGTGGCGGTGATCTCCTCCGGATCGCCGACAATGAGGTCGGGGCGATATCCATTGCGGGTCAAGGTATCCGCGCCGCGGCCGACGCCGATGAGAATGGGCGCGTACTCCTTGATGAACGGCTTGATCCGCTTGAGCTCCTCGGCGTGCTCGGGACCGTCGCCGACGACCACGACATGCCGCTTGCGCATGTCCAATTCGACATCCGGCACGCCGATTCCATCGATGAGCAAGGAGGATTCGGTGCGGATGAACTCGATGGTGTTGCCCGCGAACGCTTCCAGATGATCGGCCAGGCCGTTACGGGCCTCGATCATGCGCTCGGCAATGCCGGCCTCGGTGAGCTCGATGCCCTCGACGAGCGCCTCCGGCTCCTTCTTGGTCACCTTGTCGGCGTAGACCACGCCATTGTCGACGCGCACCTTGGCGCCGTCCTTGATCTTGGTGAAGACATCGGAGCTGACCGCGTCGAGCAGCTGAATGCCATTGGCCACCAGGACCTCCGGACCCAGGTTCGGATAGCGGCCGGAGATCGACGGCGAGGCATTGATCACCACCGCCACACCGGCCTGCACCAGTCGGTCGGCGGTGAGCCGGTCCAGGTCCATCTCGTCCAGCACCACGATGTCACCGGGACCGACCCGCTGCAGCAGACGCCTGGTATTGCGGTCGATCCGGGCCATACCGGCGATCCCGGGCAGCGTTTCGGTATTCCGCGACAGCAGGGCCAGCATCCTCATAACGATCGATGATGATCGGAAAGTCTCAACCAATGGTGGAGGCGCGCCGGTCCCGCCGGCCATTCGTCACAGTGATGGCAGTCTCTATGTGTTCCCGGCAGGCACGGATAAGCTCCGGGCAACGGTACGAGAGGAGACACCACCGTTATGGCCGCCACCAGCACCGTCGAGACCGTCATCGCCGCTCCCCGGGAGCAGGTCTACAAGCTCTTCAGCGAACGCGACAGCATCAATGCCACACTGCCGATCCAGGTTTCGCTCAAGAAGCCCGGCGCGGACATCCCCTCCGGCGTGGGCGCGCAGTACGTGCTCGGCCTGGCCGGAGTGGGCGTCACCGAGGAGACCATCGAGCTGATCCCCGGTGAGCGCATGGTCTACCAGGTCATCGCCGGCGCTCCGGTGAAGCGCCACGTCGGCACCATCGCCTTCTCCGACGCCCCCGGCGGCACCCGGGTCGTCTACACCATGGAATCCGAGCCCAGCCTCCCCGTGCCGGGCAAGGTCCTCGAAGTCGGCCTGAAGGGTCTGATCAACGTGCTCATCGGAGGGGTCCGCAAGGCCGCCAAGTAGCCGAATCGCAGCAGCGGGGCCGCGCGGTAAAAAAAGGGAAGCGCCCCCCCCCCCGGCCAGTGAGGT
>NZ_JBHXVO010000059.1:0-12919 GCF_042672265.1 Nocardia sp. NPDC127526
GCCACGGCGTCTGCGCGGTGGCGGCGACCACCGAGGCCAGGCCGAACAAGACGAACCCGGCGATGAACAGCCGCTTGCGCCCGTACCGGTCGCCGATCGCGCCGCAGGTGATGAGCAGGCCGCCGAGCACCAGCCCGTAGAGGTCGACGATCCACAGCTGTTCCATGGGGCTGGGCGACATATCGTCGATGAGCGACGGCAGCGCCACATTGAGGATGGTCGCGTCCATGGCCACCAGCAGCAGGCTGGCGCACAGCACTGCCAGCATGGCCCAGCGGCCACGCGGGCGGTGACCGGCGGGCGCGTCGGACTCCGCCGATCGCGAGCGGTGACCACTTCGGCTGGCGTCGGGCATGGCGACTCCTCGGGCGCGGTGGCTATCGGTCAGCAACAGCTCTGGCTAGCACGATAGCCCCGATTGCGCGGAGCGCGGCGTTCCGGGCGGGCCCGGCCGGGGACTATTTGCGCAGGCCGTTGCCGCCGTCGGCGTCGAGCAGCTCGCTCGCGCTCACACCGCCGGCGCTCGCCTGCCGGGCCAGCAGATCGCGGATCTCGGTGAGCAGCTCCAGCTCGGTCGGGTCGGCCTTGACCTCGGTCGGCTTGGACAGCCGCGCCTTCAAGTGGTTCATCGGCACGATGAGCACGAAGTACAGCACCGCAGCTACAGCCACGAAGTTGATGCAGGCGCTGATGATCGGCCCGATGGCCACGAACGTGGCCGGCTTATCCGCCAGGATCTGAAAACCCAGGCCGAACTCGGCATTCCCGCCGAGCACCGCGAGCAGCGGTTCGAGCAAACCCTTGGTGATCGAGGTGACGATCGCAGTGAACGCTGCACCGACGACAACGGCAATAGCCAAGTCGACGACATTGCCCCTCATCAGGAAGTCTTTGAAACCCTTGAGCATGACGCTGAAAAATCCAATCCGAAGACGACTCAGAAATGTTCGCGCCGAAGTCTAAGGGTTAGCCGCGCTCGGCTCGGAACGTGCGAACCAGCGCGGCGCACATTGCGAGCATCACCACACTGAAGGGCAGTGCGATGAGAATCGCCACCGTCTGCAGCGTGGTCAGCGCCTGGGTCCCGGTGCCGCTGGCGACCAGCAGCGCAATGGCCACCGCGCCCTGCGCACAGGTCCAGAAGGCGCGGCTCCAGGTGGGCGGCTCCGGATTGCCGCCGGAGGACAGCATGTTCACCACCAGCGCGCCGGAATCGGCGGAGGTGACGAAGAACAGCACGATCACCAGAATCGCGAGACCGGCGGTAATGGAACCGCCGGGCAGGGTGTCGAGCAGGGCGAACAGGGCGCTGTCGCGGTCGGGCCCGTCCGGGCCGACAAGTCCGCCGCCGCCGAACATTTCGCGGTGCAGGCCCGCGCCGCCGAAGACCGCGAACCAGACGAAGGTGAGCACGGTCGGCACCAGCAGCACCCCGGCCACGAATTCGCGCACCGTCCGCCCGCGCGAGATGCGCGCGATGAACACGCCCACGAACGGGGCCCAGGAAATCCACCAGCCCCAGTAGAAGACCGTCCACTGGTTGGTCCAGCTGGTGCCCGTCGGCCCCTCGGTCGCGCCGGTGTAGAGGCTGATCTTCGGCAGCTGCTGGATATAGGTGCCGATGTTCTGCACCAGGTCGTTGACGATGAACAGCGTCGGGCCCGCGATCAGCACATAGAGCAGCACCAGCCCGGCCACGCCCATATTCGCCTGGGACAGCAGCTTGATGCCCTTGTCCACGCCGGTCGCCACCGAGACGGTCGCCAGCGCGGTCACCGCGATGATCAGCACCACCTGCAGGCCCTTTCCCGGTTCGTCCAGCCAGCCTTGGAAATTCAGGCCCGCCGAGATCTGCAGGACGCCCAGCCCCAGCGAGGTGGCCACGCCGAATACGGTGCCGATGACGGCCACGATATCGATGACATCACCGCGCCAGCCCCGAATCCGATCCCCGACAAGCGGTTCCAGCGACCATCGGATCGACACCGGCCGCCCCTTGCGGTGGATCGAGTACGCGATGGCCAAACCCACCACCACATAGATCGCCCACGGGTGCACGCCCCAGTGCAGGAAGGTCTGCACCATGGCGGCATCCGCGCGCTGCGCGGGCGTCTCCCCGACGCCGGGGCGCGGATCCTCGTAGTGGAACAGCGGTTCGGCCACGCCCCAGAACACCAGCCCGATACCCATGCCCGCCGCGAACAGCATGGAAAGCCATGCGCCCATGGAGTATTGCGGCCGCTCCCCGTCCTCGCCGAGGGTGATGCCGCCGAACCGGCTCAGCCCCAGCCAGATGGCGAACACCACGAACAGCGTCACCAGCACGATGTAGTACCACCCGAAGCCGCCGATCACATTGTCCTGCAATGCTTTCGCCTGCCGAGCGGCGAGACCCCGGAACACGATGGCGTACACCGTGAATGCCAGCACCACGATCGCCGCGGGCCAGAACACCCTGGGCGCCACCGCCGCCCGATGGTGCACCGGAGTCGTGCCGGAGGGTGTGCTGTTCGGTGCGCTCACCTGCAGTCCTCTGTGGTTGGGGGCCGACATGCGGCAACCCCGACTCCGGGCCGCGGCCGTTGGACCGGAATCGGGGTTGTTGCGGCTACTTTCCGCTGACCTTGTCCTTCATGGCATTGACGATCTCGTTGACCGCCGCCATGACGTCCTGGGCGGCATGTTCCAGATTCGCCCGGACCTGTTCGAGCGTGCCTTGCATATCGTCGGTGTTCAGCTTGTCGGCGAACGCCTTCGCCATATCGGCGAGATCGGCGGCCGCGGTGCTGGCCCGGTCCGCTAGTTCGGCGGCGGCGCCGCTGGCCTTCTCGGCGAGTTGCCCGGCGGCGGCCTGAGCCTGGGCGGCCAGGTCATTGGCGGTGCCGCTGATATCGGGCGAGGCGTTGTCATTCGTCGGCATGGTCGGTTCCCTACTTCGCGCCGCCGCCGAACTTGTCCTTGGCCTTCTGCATGGTGTCGTCGGCCATGTTCCGCATGTCCTGGCCGGCGTTCTGCATCCGGTTCTTGGCGTCCTGGGTGGCGTCGTGGAATTTCGATTCGAATTCGTCGGCCTCGTTATCGATCTTCTGGCCCATCTGCTGGGCCTGCTGCTTGGCCTTGTCGGCCATTTCCTTGGCCTTGTCCTTCAGAGACATCGAAACCTCCCTAGGTGTGTCACTCCCGGGGGTCCGGGGGTGCATGACGGGGTACTTCGACGAACAGGACTGCAGGTACAGCGATCTTTCAGCAACCGATACTAGTCGCTCGAGTCACATCACGCACACGGCCGGCGTCACCCCACCGGTCCGAGCACCCGTTCGATGTAGGCGTTGGTGAACCGGCCCTTCGGGTCGAAGCGGCGGCGGACCTCGGCGAACTTCTCCCATTCCGGGTACCGGCCGCGCAGCGTCTCGGCGGTCTGGAAGTGCCGTTTGCCCCAGTGCGGGCGGCCGTCGTAGCGGTCGAAGACCCGCTCGCAGGCGCGGAAGTAGGCCTCGTATTCCATGCCCTGGTACTGGTGCACCGCGATGTAGCAGGTGTCGCGGCCGCCGGCGGGGGAGAGGAAGGCGTCATCGGGCGCGACCCAGCGCACCTCGATCGGCATGGCGGTGTCGAAATGCTTCGCGACGTCCTTGATCTCGCGAATGGCGTCGGCCGAATGCTCGCGGGGGACGGCGTATTCCATTTCGGTGAAGCGGAACAGGCGCGGGCTGGCGAACACCTTGTAGGAGCGCTCCACCTGCCGCCGGTAGCTGCCGGCGTAGGCCGCGCCGCGCTGCACGTAGGGGATGAGGCTCGGGCGGCGGCGGGTCAGGCGGCACAGCGCGTCGAAGGCGTAGTTGGTGACCAGGATGTCGGAGAACCAGTCCACGGCCTTGCCGCGCGGCTGTTCCGGCAGGTCGACGGCATTGTTGGCCTTGGTCATGGCAAGGGGGCTGTGCGCGAACATATAGAACTCGAAGTGCTCGTTGCCGTCGACGTAGGTGTCGAGATCGGCGAGCACCTCCTCGACCGGAACCGGCCGTTCCACGCCTTCGAGCACGAAGGACGGGACCATCTGCATGGTGACGGCGGTGACCACGCCGAGTGCGCCCACATTCACCCGCGCGGCCCGCCAGCCGTCCGGATCGGTCTGCTCGTTGAGTTCCACCCGGCTGCCGTCGGCCAGCATGAGCTCCACCGATTGCAGTGCGGCGGAGAGGTTCTGCAGTTTCGCGCCGGTGCCGTGGGTGCCGGTCGCGGTGGCGCCCGCGATGGACTGCACGTCGATATCGCCGAGGTTGGGGAAGGCCAGGCCCATGGGGTGCAGCGCATGGCTGGCGGCATTGAGGGTGATGCCGGCTTCGGCGCGGACCAGTCCGGTCGCGCGATCCACCGAGAGGATCTTGTCGAGCTTGTTCAGCCGCAGGAGCGTGCCGTCGGTGAGCACGGTCTCGGTGAAGGAGTGTCCGGATCCGGCGACGCGGACGGTGTGGCCGGCCGCTTCGGCCTGGGCGAGCACGGCGGCGACTTCCTCGGGCGAGCCCGGTGCGGCGATGGACGCCGGAGTACAGCTCTGATCTCCGGCCCAGTTCACCCAAGAGTTGGTCATGCGACCAACTTTAAACCGCCAGTGTGAGGAGCGCTACCGTTTGCGGCACGCGTACATGGCCGCCTTGGCGCCCTCGACCTCTTCGTCCGTGAGCGCTCGCTGGGTCATCGGCAGGCGCGGGATGCCGTCGCCGCGGACGCCATTGAGCACCAGGGGTACATAGCGCTTCCAGACCTCGGAATTGACCGGGCGCGCGAAACCCGCGACCGCGTCGACCATATTGACCATGGCGAAGAAGTCGCCGGTCTCGATATCGGGCTGCAGCGCTCCCGCCTCCTGGGCGCGGGTGATGACGGCCTGGAAGCCGGGGCGGATGCGGTCCTTCATGCACGCGAAACGTTCCATGCTGTCGTGCATTTCGAGCATGACCTCACTGAAGCCGCGATTGGCGGCCATGTGCCGGCAGGCGTGTTCGAACAGCTCGACCAGGCCCTCCCACGGATCGGTATGCGCCAGTGCGGAATCGATCGCCTCGCCGAGTTCGGTAACCATCTGGTCGAAGACCTCGGAGATGAGCTCCTGCTTGTTCGCGAACCGGCGGTAGACGGTTCCCACGCCGACGCCGGCCCGTTCGGCCACATCGTCGAGGGTGACCTCGAGGCCGCGATCGGCGAATAGCTCGCGCGCGGCAGCAATGATCCGCTGCTGATTGCGAGCGGCATCGGCGCGCAAACGCCGAGGTGGGGGCGCGGTAGTGACGTGATTCACAGCCCAATCCTAACAGGCGGCGGGATTAACCGGAGGCCATATCTCCGTTTAGGTGGTAACTTCAGACCGTAAGCGGAGATCGGTTCTCCGTTAAGTATAGGGGACGAGGAAACCAATGACGACAGCTCTGGAGAAAGACGTGGCCGCTCCGGCCGCGACCGGGCGGCGTGGCTCCCACGCCCTCAGATGGTGGGTGCTGGCCGTGCTCGGCGTGGCCCAGCTCATGGTCGTGCTGGACGCGACCGTCGTGAATATCGCGCTGCCCGAGGCGCAGCTGGATCTCGGGTTCTCCAATGCCGACCGGCAGTGGGTCATCACCGGATACGCCCTCGCCTTCGGCAGCCTGCTGTTGCTCGGCGGACGGCTCTCCGACCTGTTCGGCCGCCGCAATACCTTCATCGCCGGCCTGGTCGGCTTCGCGGTCGCCTCGGCGGTCGGCGGCGCCGCGGCCAACTTCGAGGTGCTGGTCGGCGCGCGCGTGGCGCAGGGCGTGTTCGGCGCGCTGCTGGCGCCCGCGGCGCTGTCGCTGCTCACCGTGACCTTCACCGAACCGGCCGAACGCGCCAAGGCCTTCGGCATCTTCGGCGCCATCGCCGGCGCCGGCGGCGCGCTCGGGCTGCTGCTCGGCGGCGCGCTCACCGAATGGGCCTCCTGGCGCTGGGTCATGTACGTGAACCTGGTCTTCGCCGCCGTCGCGCTGGTCGGCGCGGTCATGCTGCTGGCCAAGCATGTGACCACCGAACGGCCGCGGCTGGATATCCCGGGCACCATCACCGTGACCGCCGCGCTGTTCGCCATCGTCTACGGCTTCTCGCACGCCGAATCCGACGGCTGGACCAACTCGGTCACCCTCGCCTTCCTGATCGGCGGCACGGCGCTGCTGGCGGCGTTCGTGGCCATCGAACGGCGGGTCGCGCATCCGCTGCTGCCCATGCGCGTGGTGCTGGACCGCACCCGCGGCGCGTCCTACATCACCGTGTTCGCCATCGGCATCGGCATGTTCGCCATGTTCCTGTTCCTGACCTACTACATGCAGCAGCAGCTGGCGTACTCGCCGATCATCACCGGCGTGGCCTTCCTGCCCATGGTGGCGGGCATGGTGGCGTCCTCGACCACGGTGCCGTCGCTGCTGGTGCCCAAGGTCGGGCCGCGCGTGACGGTGGTGGCCGGATTCCTGGTCTCCGCACTGGGAATGGCGCTGCTGACGCAGATCGGCGTGGACACCGCGTATGCGACCCATATCCTGCCCAGCCTCATCCTGATGGGCATCGGCCTCGGCACCGCCATGTCCACCGCCTTCATCGGCGCCACCTCGGGCGTGCACCACGATGACGCCGGCGTGGCCTCTGCCATGGTCAACACCAGCCAGCAGGTCGGCGGCTCCATCGGCACCGCGCTGCTGAGCACGCTCGCCGCCACCGCCTTCAACGACTATGTGGGCGAACACGTCCCGCCGTCGCCGGCGGTGCTGGCGGAGGCCGCGGTGGAGAGCTACACCACCACATTCTGGTGGGCGGCCGCGATCTTCGTGGCGGGTGCGGTGATCACCGGATTCATCATGCCGAACAAGGCCCCGGTGCCCGCCGAGGGCGAACCGGTGCTGGCGCACTGAGATTCGCGCCTGCGACGCAGATGGAAACGGCCCCACTCACCAAGGTGAGTGGGGCCGTAGCCATGGAGGGGTGAGAACAGCCGCGGCTGTCAGCAGTTGGACGGTGGCGCCAGGCCCGCGAAGCGATCGGACAGGTAGCCGATGGCGTTCGCCGCTCCGGGGAAGATGGCGGTGCCGTGGTCCGCGCCCGGAATGATCTCGAAGAGCACCGGAGTCCCGGCGGCGCAGTAGCGGCCGGCGGTGCCGAGGGCGAGATCCAGCGGCACCTGGTCATTGCTGCCGTGCCACTGGTAGAGGGGCGCGCGCGGGACGCCCGGATAGATCTCCAGCGCGTTCTCGTGGAAGATCCGGTACAGCGTCGGATCGGTTTCCCGGCCCGGGTAGAAGACCTCGCTCAGGGTCTTGTTGGCCCCGGCCGAGATGATGTCGTCCACACAGGAATTGGCGATCCGGTCGCGCAGCGCGAAGCCCGCCGGGGTGAGCGACTGGTCCATGGATATTTCGCTCGGATACTCCCGTTCCATGCCGATGCCCAGCGCGAAGCCGAGTCCGAACAGCGGATGCGGGGCATTGCCGTTGGCGATGGCGATCTTGCCGGGATTGACCGGCACACCGCCTTGCGCCACACCGACAATGGGGAGCTCGGGCGCGTAATCGGGGGCCAGTACCGCGGCGAAGCCGGTGGCCATCGCGCCGCCGGAGTACCCGGCCAGGCCGACCGGCGAATCACCCAGTCCCGTCGGCGGGAAGCGCTTGGCGGCGCGAATGCCGTCGAGGGTGATCTGGCCGCCCAGCCGGGCCGCCCCGTAGGCGCTGGTCGGGCCGAGATGATCGGGCACGGCGATGGCCCAGCCGCGCATCAGCAGCAGGTTCAGCGCGGCCGATTCCTTGAGCCCGCCGTCGAACAGGGCGTGCGACGGGGCGCATTGCATCCCCAGGGAATTCACGAACGGCTGATACGAGACCAGCGGCCGCGGCCCGCCGCCCCCGGGCACGATCAGGGTGGTGACGGCCATGATCGGGCCGTCGTGCGAGTCGTTGGAGCGAAAGCCCAGCTGCCACACCGTCGCACCGGCGAATCCGTGCGCGGGCACGAGGCGGGAGCGGACGATGTCGCCGGGTGCGAAGTCCCCGATATTCGGTGGGGCGTAATAGAACCCGTCCGGATCTCCGATCGGGTACACGGCGCCGTGGGCGGGTGGTGCGCCCGCCAGTGCGGTCAGCAGTATCGCCGCGGTACTCAGGCTCTGGACCAGCATCCTTCTGATTCCCTGCCGGACCGCCAACTTGGCTCCTCGAGGCCGATGGGACAACTCTGGGCAAGCGGCACTATCCTCGCAGTTCCCGGGTGCTCTTCGCCCTCAGCAACACGCCGAACAGCAACTATTTAGCAATCTTGAAGGGAGGGTGGTGGCAGCGAGAACGCGCGAGGTCGACGGGCTGATGCTCGCGGTCATCGCCCTGGGCGGCGGCATCGGCGCGCTGCTGCGCTACGGCACCAGCCTGGTCGTGCCCGAGGCCGGCGGGATTCCGTGGCAGACCTTGGCGGTCAATGCGATCGGCTGTCTGGCCATCGGCGTGCTCATGGCCGTCATCACCGAGTTCCGGTCCGCGCACCGGCTGGTGCGGCCGTTTCTGGGCGTGGGCGTGCT
Source organism: Nocardia sp. NPDC127526 (assembly GCF_042672265.1). NCBI lineage: Bacteria > Bacillati > Actinomycetota > Actinomycetes > Mycobacteriales > Nocardiaceae > Nocardia > Nocardia sp. NPDC127526. Next base: position 8,564 of record NZ_JBHXVO010000059.1, read on the forward strand.
GGGCGGCTTCACCACCTTCTCCACGTACGCCGTCGAAGTTCGTAGACTGCTCGAATCGGGCCGAATGGCTACCGCATTCGGCTACCTCGGGGGGACGGTGATGATTTCGCTGGGAGCGGTCGTGCTCGGGCTGGGCGCGACGCGGTGGGCAGTACGCACGGCACGACGATTGGGGGCAGGCGATGAATGAGGTGCGGCGGTGACGGCGGTGCTGGTGATCGTCGGCGGAATGGTCGGGGCGCCGACCCGTTATCTGGTGGATCGCGCGGTGGCCCGTCGATTCGATAGTGTCTTCCCACTGGGCACACTGGTGGTGAACGTGACCGGTTCGGCCCTGCTCGGCCTGTTGATCGGTGCGGGAGCAAACCATTGGCTGCTCGCGACCGCCGGAACCGGGTTCTGCGGGGCGCTGACCACGTTCAGTACGTTCGGATACGAAACGGTTCGATTGGCCGAGGAGGGCGCTTACAGCTATGCGGTGGCGAACATCGTGATCGGCATTGCGGCAAGTCTGGCCGCGGCCTGTCTCGGTGCCTCGTTCGGGCAGTGGGTGTGGCCGTGATCCTGATGACCAGCCGGGCACAGGCGATACGGAAGGGAGGCGCGAGCATGGCGCACGATCGAGCCGGGCGGCCGGCACGCGCCACGGACCTCGAGGACATCGCGCACCTTGTCACGGCCTACTACAGCCGGATTCCGGATCCGTCGGATCCGGCGCAGCTGGTGTCCTTCGGCACCTCCGGGCATCGCGGATCGAGCCTGGACTGCGCCTTCAACGAATCCCACATTCTCGCCATCACGCAGGCGATCGTGGAGTATCGCGCCACCCGCGGCATCACCGGGCCGGTGTATCTGGCGCGGGATACCCACGCGCTGTCCGAGCCGGCCTGGACCACGGCCCTCGAGGTGCTCGCCGCCAATGACGTCACCGCCATTATCGACTCGCGCGACAGGTACACGCCCACACCGGCTTTGAGCCATGCCGTGCTGCGCCACAATCGGGGCGGCACCCGGCATCAGGCCGACGGCATCGTGGTCACGCCCTCGCACAATCCGCCCCGCGACGGCGGCTTCAAATACAATCCGCCGCACGGCGGTCCGGCCGACACCGTCGCCACCGACGCCATTGCCGCGCGCGCCAACGAGCTGCTGCGCGGCGGGTTGGCCGAGGTGCGGCGCACCAGCCTGGCGCACGCCCTCGCCACCAAGGTGGAGCGCTACGACTATCTGGACAAATACATCGGCGACCTACCCAATGTGCTGAACCTGGATGCCATTCGCGGCGCCGGGATTCGGCTGGGCGCGGACCCCATGGGCGGGGCCAGCGTGGACTACTGGGAGGAGATCGGGCAGCGCTACGACCTCGAGCTCGAGGTGGTGAATCCGTTCGTCGATCCGACCTGGCGGTTCATGACCCTCGACAGCGACGGGCGGATCCGGATGGATCCGAGCTCGCGCTACGCCATGGCGTCGCTGGTCGCGATTCGCGACGATTACGACATCTCCACCGGCAACGACGCGGACGCGGACCGGCACGGCATCGTGACTCCCGATGCGGGGCTGATGAATCCGAACCATTATCTGGCGGTCGCCATCGAGTACCTGATCGCCAACCGGATGGGCTGGGACGCGCTCACCAAGATCGGCAAGACGGTGGTGACCTCGTCCATGATCGATCGCGTGGTCGGCGTGCTCGGCCGCGACGTGTACGAGGTGCCGGTCGGGTTCAAATGGTTCGTGCCCGGATTGTTCAGCGGCAGTCTGGCTTTCGGCGGCGAGGAGTCCGCCGGCGCCTCCTTCCTGCGCATGGACGGCACCGTGTGGACCACCGACAAGGACGGCATCCTGCTCGCCCTGCTGGCCGCGGAGATCACCGCCGTCACCGGGCAGAGCCCCTCCACCCGCTATGCCGAACTGGAGAAGCGCTACGGCTCGCCCGCCTACAACCGGGTCGACGCGACTGCCACCGCGGAACAGAAAGCCCGGCTCGCGGCGTTGACGCCGGACATGATTACCGCGACGGAGATCGCCGGGGAACCCATTACCGGCATTCAGACCCGCGCCCGGGGCAATGGCGCCGCGCTCGGTGGGGTGAAGGTGACCACCGAGAACGCCTGGTTCGCCGCCCGCCCGTCCGGGACCGAGGACAAGTACAAGATCTACGCGGAATCGTTCCAAGGTCGCGAGCACCTGACCCAGGTGCAGGCGGCCGCGGAGGAAATGGTGGGACGGGCCCTGTCCGGTGAGTAGATCCAAGGCCCTGCCGGTCGAGATCTGGGTGCTGGTGGGGTCGGCCTTCACGATCGCCATCGGCTTCGGTCTCGTCGCGCCCGCGCTGCCGCAGTTCGCCCGCAGTTTCGGTGTGGGCGTGGCGGCCGCCTCGTTCATCGTCAGCGCCTTCGCCCTGATGCGGCTGCTGTTCGCGCCCATGAGCGGGCGGTTGATGCAGAAGCTGGGGGAGCGGCCGGTCTATCTCACCGGATTGATCATTGTCGCGGTCTCCACCGGCGCGTGTGCGTTTGCCCAGACGTATTGGCAACTGCTGGTGCTGCGGTCGCTGGGCGGTATCGGGTCCACCATGTTCACGGTGTCCTCGCTGGCGCTGGTGATCCGCATGTCGCCGCCGTTGGAGCGCGGGCGGGTGTCCGGGGTGTACTCGACCAGCTTCCTCATCGGATCCATCCTCGGCCCGCTGGTCGGCGGTGCGCTGGCTGGTTTCGGGCTGCGCGCGCCGTTCCTCATCTACTGTGTGGCGCTGCTCATCGCCAGCCTGATCGTGTATGTGGCGCTGAAGGATTCACCCCTGGTCGCGCCCGAATCGGCCGACGGCGCGCCCGTCATGACCTTCCGGGACGGGCTGACGCGGCCCGCCTATCGGGCCGCATTGTGGGCCAACTTCGGCAATGGCGCGGCGGTTTTCGGCGTGCGCATGGCGCTGGTGCCGCTGGTCGTGGTGGAGGTGCTGAAACAGGACGCCAAGGTCGCGGGCGTGGCGCTGACCGTTTTCGCCATCGGCAATGCGGCGGTGCTGTTCCTGTCCGGGCGCCTCTCGGATCGGCTGGGCCGCAAGCCCTTCCTCATCTCCGGCACGCTGATCTGTGCTGTCGGCACCGCGGGCCTGGGGCTGGCGCCCAACCTGGTGTGGTTCCTGATCGCGTCCGCCATCGCCGGTGTCGGTTCCGGCATGTTCTCGCCGACCCTGCAAGCCTCGGTCGCCGATATCGTCGGCCCGCGTACCCGGGGCGGCCCGGTCCTGGCCGGCTACCAGATGTCCGCCGACCTGGGCACCTTCCTCGGCCCGTACCTGATCGGCCTGCTCGCCGACAATGTGTCCTACGGTGTGGCGCTCGGCGTCACGGGCCTCGTTCTGGCATCGGCCTCGGCCGTGTGGCTGTTCGTGCCGGAAACGCTGCCGCGCAAGGAACCCGTCGCGGTCGCCCGGACCTAGCCCCCGGCAGGCGCGGTCCGGACCGGTTCGGGCAGAGTGGGCGGTGTGAGCAACCCGACTTCGAAGCACACCCCGCAGCCGGTCTCCAGCAAGACCACCTACGCCCTGGGCGGCCTGGCCGTCGTGGTGGTCGCGGTGATCGTATTCGCGGTGTTCCAGTGGAATCGCGGCGGCGGCGACGAGATCCGCAATGACGGCTACGGGCCGGTGCGCGATGCCGCGGTATCCGTGGCCATGGACTCCGACGGCGGCATCGTGCTCGGCAAGCCCGGCATCACCAAAACCATTGACATCTACGAGGACCCGCTCTGCCCCGCTTGCGGGCAGATGGAGCGCATCTACGGGCAGGAGATCGCGCAGCAGCTGGACGAGGGCAAGTTCGCGGTGCGGTACCGCATGGTGAACTTCCTCGACCCGCAGTCCGGCAGCAAGGACTACTCCACGCGCGCCATCGCCGCCTTCGAATGCGTGGCGCAGGCCGGGAACGGCCCGGTCTTCGCGAAGTTCCACGACCAGCTGTTCACGGCCAAGCAGCCGGAGGAGCGCGGCTCCGACCTGGACAACCAGCAACTGGCAGCCCTGGCAAAGGAATTCGGCGCGTCCGATGAGGCGGTCTCCTGCATCACCAAGGCCGATGGCATTGACACCGCCCGCAATCACGCCGAAGCGGCCATGAAGTCGCTTACCGCCGCCCTCGGCGATCGCGCCGCCACCCCGTCGGTCTTCATCGACGGCAAGAAGGTCGACGTCAACGACGAGAACTGGGTCGCCAACGCCGCCGGATAAGGCCGCGGCCGATCCGGTGACGGATGGCGAAAGACTCGAAAAGCAAGACTTGGCGGGGGAAACGCGCGAGGATGGGTGCGTTGTGGGAAATGGGGTGGGGTGCGGCTCGGAGGGACGACACC
>NZ_JBHXVO010000060.1:0-10998 GCF_042672265.1 Nocardia sp. NPDC127526
CTCGTGGTCCTGATTCCCTTCAGCGAAGCGGGAGGGAATCAGGACCACGAGAGACAAGAGCCCTGCGCCGAAGGCGCAGCTCAGGGGGCATGGGTGGGAGCGACTGCCCGCACTAAACTCCGGAATTTCTTCTTCGGGCACACTTCGGGCAAGGTACGGGCACTCTTCGGGCAGAATGCGGGCGGATCTCAGCCCTGCTGCGACGTGGAACGGCCGCCGAACCGATCTCCAGTGGATCTGGTCGGCGGCCGTGTAGATCGACTAAGCGACAAGACCAAGAAGGTTCGCGGCCTCAAGGTTGAACTCCTGCACCTGCTGAACGGAGGTGTAGGGCTTCAGTTGTCGCTGAAGGTCGGTTACCGCCTCAAGGCAGCGGGAAGAATTTACGGTGGATGTCAGACGGACTACCACCCGGGCGCGATCGGCCGCCGCTTCGATCTCGTTGTTCTGGATATGGGCCGCCGCTACAGCTGCCTGGCTCAGGCCGCCGCGGCGTGCTCGGCGCTGTTCCCTGCACTCGTTGATCGAAAGCGTGGCAAAGCGGTTGATCTCGCTGGGCTGTTTCAAGTCTCGGAAGATCTGAGCGGCTTCGCCGTAGAAGTACGCGCGGTCGATGAACCGTGCCCACTCCGGCTCGGCGTCGTGGTCGACCAGCTCGAAGATTCGCTCGGCCCGCGTGATCGACTTGGTTGCCGCCGTGGCCTCGCCGAGTTTCGCCAAGGCCCGGGCCTCAAGAATGCTCAGGTCGGCGTAGCAGGCGGGCGAGTTCTCGGGGGCGATGCCGTGAAGTCCTGCGCGGGCGAGTGCAACGGCTTCGTAGGAGTGCCCGAGTAGATTTGCCTGGTCTGCCATTCCGGCGAGAACATGCGCACCAAGGATCGGGTTCTCAGCCGCCTGAGAGAGCCTCAGCGCCTGGATCAGATACCTCTGCGCGAGACCGTGCTCGCCATCGTCATAGGCCATCCACCCGATTAGGTAAGCCTGTTCAGCTGCGGCGTCGTACAGGGCTTTCTGGACGTCGGGTTCGTGCTCGCGCCGGATCAACGGAATCACGGTCGTGTTCATGTAGCTGATCAGCGCCGTGCGCGCATGGCCTCCGCCCCGCATGACATCCATCTCCTGGAAGAGGCTGAACATGTTGCGGATGCCGGCGACCTGGTGCATGCCGATCGCGCGAGGCCCGCGATCGGAACTGACCTCTTCGAACATTGCCAGCAACCAGTCGCGGCTCGGGGCGGCGAGGGCCGCCAGGATGAAAGGGGCGCTGAACTGCCCGCTTGTGTAAGCCGCGCCGAGATCTCGGATCGTCTCCAGCGAGGATTCCGGGTCATGAGGGTACTGAAGGCCGCGTGATGCCAATGACTCGAATCCTTCCATCCCAATGTCGGCCGGACGGATGCGCCGGCCATTGAGTCGCTCGGAGAGCACTCGACAGATCAGCGTAGGCGTTATGCCCCGCGGTTTCTGCCCCAAGTTCACCCACCGATGAACGGCGGTGTAGTCATACCGCAGGGCCTTTCCCTCGTCGGCCCCCAGGTCGTTGATACGCTTCGCAAGCCCTGCCCAGGAGATTCCTGCTTCGGTGATCAGATCGGCCAGAGCGGTGTTCCGTTCGGTCACGAGATCCACCTCTTTCACGCGAAACCAGATCCTCGGCTGATGATACGCCCGAGTACCGGGCAAACACTGAGGATGATCGATCGCATTGGATCGTGCTGTCTCACATGGGGTTTCACATGGTGTGGCGACGGCGGTGGCTGCGTTTTCCTCAATGTATGACGTGGATGCCGATTGTGCAGGTTGGGGCGGTGAGCCTAGCTGCCCTTCCTGCCCCGCCGTGCGTCCGAGCCATTGAGGAGTTCAAAGAGCTTGGTGACCTGGGCTTCCAGGTGCGTGACTCGTGCCTCAAGATCGGCCTTGCGGGCGATCTCGGCCGTTCGCACGAAAGTGCCTACGCCCTGGTGCGATTCAACAAGGCCGATGTCTCGAAGTACGTCCAGAGCCTTGTCCACTGTATTGAGGGCGACCTCGTAGGTCGTCATGAGCTCTGCCTTTGTAGGCAGCTGGCTACCCACCGGATAGACACCAGAAACGATCTTGTCCCGAAGGTCATTTGCAATCGCCTGGTACTTCGGCGTGCTGGCGTGCTCGCTCATGCGCCAATGATAGGGGGTGAATCAGAGTCACCTGATTGGCCATTCGCATACATAACTGATTGACCTATGCTTAACTAGTTGATGACGCTGGAAGGCGTTGCAACACAGAAAACTCCCCGGCAGTTGGAGCTACCGGGGAGTCGATTCCGAAGCGGTTGCCGCCGCTTCGTCTTGCCTCAGATTGTTAGGAGTCCCTGAAGCATGTCCAGTCTAGTTCCCAACAGGCATGACCTCGAAGCCCTGGCCTCGTTCGGCCCGGACCACGGCGTTCCGGCCGCCGCCGCTGAGCGGCTGCTGAAGTTCCTGATCACCGATGGGTGGATCACCCCCGCCGCCCAAGCACCGGAGTCGTGGATGTCCGCGACGCCGGAGTTCTGGCGGTTGCCCTCCGACCACAACGAGGGGGCGGCCCGATGACGGAGAACAAGCGCCTGACGGCGGTGATGGCCGAGCTGGGTATCACCGATAACGGGTTGGCACACCGGATGTTCCAGGTCAGCAAGCGCGACGGCGGCCCGGTGGTGTCGCTGAAGCAGGCCAATATCAAGCGCTACCGGCTGGGGGAGAACGTCCCGAAGCCGCGCACGGTCACGGTGATGGCGGAGGCGCTCAGCATCAAGGCGGGCTACCGGATCACGGCCGCGCAGATCGGCTACGCCGAACCGCCTGGCACGCAGATCAATCCGTGGCGGCGGTTCGCCGAACAGTGCGCCGCGCAGCGGTATGCGGAGTTCCTCGCCTCCTGCGGGTTCGGCTCCCTCGACCACAACGGGAAGGTGGTCGCCTGATGCCTCGCATCTGCAAGTCCGGAACAGTGCTCAAAGCCCTTGTCCGGCAGCGTGATTGGACACAAGACCGGTTCGGCCTGGAATACGACCGGGCCGCCGCGCGGGTGGACTCCGGCATGGTCGGTTACGCCCCGAACATCCGCACCGTACGCCGCTGGCTCGCGGGCCAGGTTCGCCCGCACATCGACCACCGCCACGTGCTCGAAGCGATGTTCCCCGGCTACACCATTGATGAGCTACTGGCCCCGTTCGACCTGTCCACGGGCGCACCGATTCCGGCGCCGCGCACCCTGGCGGGGCAGCCCGCGGTGACGGCCGCCGGCACCCGCACGGTGTGGCAGTGCCCGCCCCGGCTCAGTTTCGGCGGGGTGTGCATCTGGTGTGACCGCCACGGCTGCACCGATATCCAGTGTGTCTGGCTGCACGAGTCCACGGAATGGAAGGTGTGCTCGGACTGCGGCGGCGCGCCGTGGACCACACCGGAGGGTAGCTGCGGCTGCCTGTACGGGCTGGTCGAGTCCACGGTGTACGCGGTGGCCGATCGGGAGGCGGTGTGATGAGCACCGCGCAGCGTACCCGCAGGCTGGGGCCGGATACCGAGTTGAAAGCGCAGTTGCGGCAGCGGCATTGGCAGACCCATCGGGTGTTCCTGCGCGAGTACGACAAGGCCGCCGCCCGCATCGATGAGAAGTTGGTCGGCACCGGCCCACTCAAGGCGCAGTTCTACCGGTGGCTGGCCGGTGACATCAAAACCCTTCCGTTCCCCGACCACTGCCGGGTCCTGGAAGCGATGCTGCCCGGCCACACCGCCGCCGAACTCTTCACCGCCGTGCCGCGCCCGGCAGGTGAGTCACATGGCTCACCTGCCGGGCGGGTTGCTCCTGTGGTGTCGCCGCCGACAGGTGTCCCAATTGGAACACGTGCACCGGTGGTGCAGTCCGAACCATCCGCGCCGGTGGCAGCTGGACAGAATTGTCCACCTGCGGCGGTGCGGCAGCTGATGAGCTGGGTCGAAGTCGGCTCCCGTCGCGGGGTGGCCTGATGAGTCACGAAGGCAAGGGCCGCTACGCGGGCTTGGAGGGCGAGGACCGGGACAAGATGATTCGCGGTCTGCGGGATCTGGGGGAGGGCTACCGGCAGATCGCCGATCGGCTCGGCCTGACCGCCCGCCAGGTCGAAATCGTCCTCGGGGAGGTCGCGCGGCTGCACACCGCCGGCCACTCCGATGGCGAGATCGGCCGCCGAGTCGGCCTGCCCCGCTCGACCGTCCAGCGCCTGCGCGGCGGTGCGTCGGTGTCGAACACCCGCAAGTCCACGGCGCTGACCGCATTGTCGGAGCAGGGCGGGATGCAGCTCGACGTGCTGGGCTGGTTCCTGGGCATGGACAAGTCCCACACCTACGTGCTGGTCAAGCAGCTGCGCGACGACCATCTCGTGCGCAAGCTCGAACAGATCCAGCCCGGCGAAAAGTGGGTGATCACCAACAAGGGAACCGCCTCGCGGTTCCTGGGCTGGTCGGTCAAGGAATGGCGGACCTCGCTCAAGCAAGCCGCTCACCACCGCGCGGTGGCCCAGGCCCGGATCATGCTCGTCGGCGACGACCTCGAAGCCTGGATCTCCGAACGGGCCCTACAGCATCGCGCTGAACTCGCCGCGAACGAAACCCACTCCCGCAAGAAGGAATTCAGCACCGGCCGCGCCCCGCGCGAGGGACTCCCGCACATTCATGACGGCCGGTTCCTCGGCCAGGTGCAGGGCCTCTACGGCTGGTGGGCGCTGGAAGTCGAACTGTCCCGCAAGGCCGACGACGCCCTGGACACCGCGCTGCGGGGTGCGATCCGCGCGGCCCGCGACGCCACCCCGGAGAAAGTCGTCGGCCTGCTCTACCTGTGCCGCACCGCCGGAGTCATGGACGGCGTGAACGCGGCCGCCGAACGGCTCCCACCCGAAGTCAAGGCCATCGACATCGGATTCGCCGTCCGCGACTTCGACGACATCTGGCACGACTTCCTCACCCGACGCGCGGCGAAACCGCGGCGCCGCAACCCTATTCACGCTTCCAAGGACCAATCATGATCACTACCAAACTCACTGCCAATGCGGTCCGTGCCCTGGTCGGTCTGACCGAGATGCGCGGCATGCAACTCGACGTGCTCGCCGAATTCCTCGGCGTGCGCCGCTCGGAGGTCTACCGCCTGATTCACCGGCTCCTCGACGCCCAGGCACTGCACCCGTTGATGGAGGTGCAGGCGGGCGCGAAATGGGCGGTACCCACCCGCACCACCGCCGCCTGGGTATTGGGCTGGCGGCCCGGGGATTGGCGGCCCTCCCCGATGTGGGCCAGCCATTGCCGAGCGGTCGCTCAAACCCGTGTCGCGCTCGGCGCGCAGGCGACAGAACGATGGACCTCCGACCGGATCATGCGACACCAGACACCCGGACCGGGCCTGTACCCCTACGACGGCCGGCTGATCCGCCCGGACTGGAAGTCTGTCGCGGTCAAGGTCGATACCAGCCGGTACCTGACCGCCGAACAGCTCGCGCACCGCCTGCGCACCACCGTGCGACAAGCGCACCACGACCAGTGCGCGGGCGTGATGTACGTCTGCGACGGCTACCTCCGACCCGACACTGTTGTCGCCGTCGCGCGACAGGCCCTCGCGTACGGGCCTGACCTGGACTTCCGCGTGACCGACCTGGCCACCCTGCGCACCGAACAGTCGGAGCGGAACCATGCCGGCGACACCCGTGTCGCGTCACTGCGACACCACGCGACAGGTGGCGAGCACTGATGCGACACCACCCGACAGCAGCTGTCGCGCATCCGACAGCTCCTGTCGCACCACGCGACACCCAACGCACCGGACCCGACAGCCGGTGCGCACCACCCGACAGCGTGCGCACCGCACCCGACACCCGACACGACAGCCACCTGACACCCACTCCCAGAGGACATCTCATGAACGACGACCGCTACCTCCAGGCAAAAGACTGCGAACGGATCACCGGAATCCCCGAGGCCACATGGCGCTACTGGGCGCACATTGGCTCTGGTCCGGCGAGCTTCAAGCTCGGTCACCGTCGCGTCTGGCGTGAGAGTGTCCTCATGGCCTGGATCGCCGAGCAGGAAGCGACCACCACGCGCGGCGGGGCGGCCTGACCAATGGCTGCTCAGCGAAACCGACGCGCGGGTGTCGAAGACCGCTGGTACAAGACGGTCACCACGAAGCATGAGGACGGGACCATCACCCGTGAACGGGTGAAGTCGGCGAACTATGGCTGCGCGAAACGCTGGCGCGCTCGCTACGTCGATGACGACGGTCAGGAACACGTGCAGTCCTTCGTCCGCAAGGTCGATGCGCAATCCTGGCTCGACGAGGTGACCAGCTCCCTTGTGACCGGAACTCATGTCGCACCTTCGGCCGGCCGTGAGCTGATCGCCAAGCTCGGGCCGCGCTGGCTCAAGGCGCAGGCACACCTGAAGGAGACGACCGGCTCCACACGGCGGTACACCTGGCGCGCGCATGTCAAGCCGCGCTGGGGTGCTACGGCGGTACGGGATGTGCGTACTCCGAACGTCCGGACCTGGGTCGCGGATATGGTGGCTGACGGAGTTGGGGTGCCCACCATCGAGAACGCGGTGGGCATTCTGCGAGGGATCTGTGAGACCGCGGTGGAGGAACGCCAGATTCCGCGAAATCCATGCACCAGGGTGAAGTTGCCCAAGCGTCGGCAACAGCGGCGCGGCTACCTCACTCATCGGCAAGTTGCGCAGCTGGCTCGCGAGGTAACCGAGAACGCCACTGCGATACGGTTTCTCGCTTACACCGGGTTGCGATGGGGCGAAATGGCGGCGCTGCGGGTGTACTCATTCGACATGCTCCGCCGCCGCGTCAACATCGTGGATGCCGTCGCCGAAGTAGAAGGGCGATTGGTGTGGTCGAACACCAAGACGTACCAGCGCCGTTCGGTGCCATTCCCGAAATCCTTGGCGGATGAGCTATCGGCTCTGATGCGTGGCAAGGAACGCGATGCCCTGGTGTTTACCTCGACCGAGGGCGGAGTGCTGCGGGCGTCTACCTACCGCCCACGTGTATTCGCTCCTGCGGTCACTCGGGCGATCAAAGCGGCCCGCAAGGCGCGTGCCCTGGAGATCGAAGCTATCGGGGAGGCAAAAACTCCGGAGTTCCCGAAGATCACTCCTCGCGATCTTCGCCACACGGCCGCATCGCTGGCGATCAGCGCAGGCGCGAATCCGAAAGCTGTTCAGATCATGCTGGGGCATAAGTCGGCAGCCATGACCCTCGACACCTACGCCGACCTGTTCCCGGACGACCTTGAGGCCGTCGCGGAAGCCCTCGACCGGGCGGCGCGGGCAGCAAACAAGAAGGCTGCGGACGGACTGCGGACGGGCACCAATAACCAAGATTCCGAATAGCCTGGGAAACGAGGAAGGCCCTGACCATAGATAATGGTCAGGGCCTTCTACTGTGTCTCAACCAACACGTCGGGGTGACAGGATTTGAACCTGCGACCTCTTCGTCCCGAACGAAGCGCGCTACCAAGCTGCGCCACACCCCGTGAAGCGAACCTGGAGTAGCTTAGCGCATGGCTGGTCCGGACGTTAAATCTGCTGGTCAAGTGGCTAAATCAGGCGGAATGTGGCTAGTAGGGTGCGGGCGAAATCGCGGGTTACGGCGCGGTCTATGCCGGTGTCGGCGGCGATGGTGAGGACCAGGGCGCCGGATTCGCCGCCGAGGGCGAAGGTGTAGATGGTGAAGGTGGAGGCGCAGGAGGGGGCGGGTGGGGTGAAGGCGCCGCTGGTTTCGGCGTAGACGCCGTGCAGGTCGTGGTCGCTGGAGTCGAAGGGTTCGGGGGTGGAGGCGTTCACGGCGGTGGGGGTCCAGCCCAGGCGGGCCATGCGGGCGCCCACGTCCAGGGCGGCGGCGGAGGGGTCGGCTTGGTCGGCGGTGGTGAGGAACATGCTGCTGCGGACGTAGTCGGGGCAGTAGTTGACGCCCTCCTGGGCCAGGCCGGCCACTTGGACCGTGTCTGCGCCGGAACCGAATTCGGTGATCGACTGGTCTATCTGCCAGTCGGCGGGGACATCCCAGGCGGCGGTGACGCCCGAGGGAACCACCACCTGGTAGCCGGGAATGATCGGCGCCGGGGTGGTCGGGCCGGAGCTGGTGGTCGTCGTGGGCGGCCGCGTGGTGGTGGTCGATGCGGGAGTGGTGGACGGGGGTTGCGTGGTGATGTCCGGATCGCGGGTCACCAGGACGACGGCCACGACCGTCACCAGGGCGATCACGAGCGCGGCAATGCCGAAGTAGAGCCATATCCGGCCCCTGCCCGGTCCGGGCGTGGGCGGGTAGCCAAACGGCGGCGGGGTGGGCTGGTACGGATTCTGGCCCGTCGCATACGGATTCGGGCCCACGCGTGGGTCAGGGCCGGAGACATAGGGATTCGACCCGGGCACATTGGGATTCGGGGCCGACACATAGGGATTCGGGCCGGAGAAGAACGGATTCCGCCCGGAGGGTTGGGGATTCGGTCCAGGCGATTGGGGATTCGGCCCGGATGATCGGGGATTCGGAGCCGGGCGGGGATTCGGCGGGCGCGGTGACTGCCAGGGTGAACCTTTGCCGGGCGCACCCTGCCACCAGTTCTCGGTCGGATCGCGCCCTTCCGGATCGTTGTTCCGGTCGTCGAATCCGTTGGTCATCGTCGGACCCCCTGTCTGACGAATCGTGCCGCCCCGCCGGGCGCCCGCCTACTCGTACGGGCGGATGGTGGCGAGGATCTTCTTCGCTAACGTCTTGTCCACGGCCTGATCCACCCCGGTGTCCGCGGCGATCGTGAAGACGAAAGCCCCGCTGTCGCCGGGGAATGCGAAGGTGTAGATGGAGTAGGTGGAGGCGCATCCGGTCGACGGCGCGGGCGCATTGCCGGTGATCTCCATGAAGATCCCCTCCAACTGCCCGTCCGAGGACTTGAACGGCTCGGCCATGCCGGGCGTCGTATCGGTCGAGGTCGACCAGCCGATGCGGCCCAGGCGCACACCGATGTCCGTCGCCGCCTTGGTCGGATCGGTCTCGGTGGACTGGCTCAGAAAGACATTGGTGCGCACATAGTTCGGGCAGTAGCCGATACCGTCCTGGGCGAGACCGGCGATCGGAATGGAATCGCCGCCGGAGCCGAAGGTGCTCTGACCGGTGCGGTCGACCTTCCACTCCTTCGGAATGTCATAGGCCGCACCATTGTCCGGAATCGTGACGACCTGATAGCCGGGCACCACCGCGGCCGGGCCGGTGGTCTTGGGCGTGGTGGTCGACTTGGTCGTCGGCGCCGTGGAACTCCCGGTGGGGGTGAGCGCGCTGATCAGCGAGGGCGTCGTATTCGACTGCGCCGACTGCTCACTCGAATCCCGGTTCACCAGCGCGACCGTCACCGCGCCGATAATGGCCAGCACCAGCACGCCGATACCGGCGAACAACCAGACCTTGCCGCTCCCGCCACCCGGCGGCTGCTGCGGCGGATACGGCTGCTGCGGATAACCGGGCTGCCCGTACTGCGGCTGCACCGGATACGGCTGTGACCCCGCCTGGTAAGGCTGTGATCCCGATTGATAAGGCTGCTGCCCCGACGGAAAAGGTTGCGGCCCCGACTGATACGGCGACTGCCCCGGATACGGCTGCGGCCCGGTATAGGGCTGACCCGGCTGACTCTGATACGGATCCTGCGGATACTGCCCGCCCGTGATCGGCGTGGTGGGCTGCGGCGGCGTGTAACCCCCCACCCAGGTCGGATCGGACTGCTGCCCACCGTAATTGGGATCCTGCGCCGGAGCGCCCTGCTGCCACCAGTCCGGATCCGGGCCGCGCTGCCCCGGATCGTCTTTATCGTTACCACTGGTCACGGTTGTCCCCTGACTGACGACTACATACCGCGTTGTATATCGCGGCAAACGCTCAACGCGCGACAGTCTCCGACACGGTTCGTCCGCGACCGGACTCCGACACCGGCTTCTTGGGCGGTGCGCCCACCAGAGTCAGCAGCGTCGCCTCCGGACGGCAGCAGAAGCGGTACGGCGCCCACGGCGAAGTGCCGACGCCGGCCGAGACATGCAGCCGGGTGTGCGCGCCCCACTGCGACGCGCCCTTGACCCGCGCCCGGTCGATCCCGCAATTGGTGACCAGCGCGCCGTAGAACGGCAGGCACAGCTGCCCGCCGTGCGTGTGCCCGGCCATGACCAGGTCGTAGCCGTCCTCGGCGAAACGATCCAGCACCCGCGGCTCCGGCGAATGGGTGAGCCCGATGCTCAAGTCCGCCAGCGGGTTCGGCGCGCCCGCGACGGTGTCGTAGCGGTCCCGCCGCAGATGCGGGTCGTCCACGCCCGCGGTCGAGATCCGCACCCCGGAGACCTCGATATCGCGGCGCACATGGGTGAGATCCAGCCAGCCCCGCTCGGTGAACGCGGCCCGCAGATCCTGCCACGGCAGCGGGTCACCGAAAACGCGCTTGTGATCCTTCTTGAAGTACTTCAGCGGATTCTTCGGCACCGGCGCGAAATAGTCATTGGAGCCGAAGACGAAAACGCCCGGCCGCGCCAGCAGCCCGCCCATCGACTGCACCACCGAAGGCACCGCCTTCATATGCGACAGATTGTCGCCGGTATTCACCACCAGATCCGGTTCGAGCCGATCCAGCTCCCGCAACCAGGCCTGCTTCAACTGCTGACCGGGCATCATGTGCAGGTCGGAGATGTGCAACACCCGTAGCGAAGGTTTACCCGGTTCCAGCACCGGTAGCGTCGCCTCGCGCAGCGTGAACGCATTGCGCTCGATCAGCGAGGCGTAACCGATTCCGGCGACCGCGGCCCCGGCGGCTCCCAGTGCGGCACGGCTGAGGGCGGAGGTCGAGATAACGGGCATTTGCCCAGAATAGGCGACCGGCGGCGGAAACACCGCTTTAAATGAGGTGGGCCACCCCTATCTCTCTCGGGGGGCTCTCTCGGGGGGGGGGGGCCCCCCCCCCCCCCGGGCTTAACGTGT
>NZ_JBHXVO010000061.1:0-9532 GCF_042672265.1 Nocardia sp. NPDC127526
ATCATCAACGGATCGCGACGCCCCGCTCGGCATTTCAGGTGGTGGGGGCGAGCTGCTGCATGATCGCAGCCATATCCAGCCAGACCTGTTCCCGGCTCATCAGTCCGTCGCGAACCTCGCAGACGTGCAGGATCTTGAAATCCACGGGCCGGTTATTGCCCGGAATTCCCATGAACATGCCGGTTGCCCGCCCGTACCAATGGGATTCGTCGATGAAGAAGTTCTCGCCGTGGTACCGGCTCAGAACTTCGAACTTGTCCTCGGTCAGGCCGTCGAAGAGTTCGACATAGCGTGCCCTGATGGCAGCGCGGTCGGTGAGCACCCCCCGGGGGTCACCGACCACTTCGTGCACCACTCCCTCGGCAAGGGTGTCCATGATGGCGTCCACATCCTTGCGGCCCTCCGCGGCAGCATGCCGCTCGAAAAGGGCATCGATCTCGTCGCGGGTCATAGCGACCACCTCCTGTTTTACGAGATAGTGCTATCTTCATGAGATGAGCTTCTCACGTCAAGAGAAATTTCTCAGCAGCGGTAGACAGAATCAGAAACAACGCACCCGCGAAGCTCTGCTCGACGCCGCCATGACCCTCGCCCGCGACGGACAGTCCCCCTCCATCGCCGAGGTCGCCGAGGCCGCCCGCGTCTCCCCCGCCACCGCCTACCGCTACTACCCCAATCCCGGCTCCCTCTGGGCGGATGTGGCCAGCCGGATGCAGATCACGGCCACCGGATTTCCGGAGCTGCTCGAGGAGCTGCCCGACGATGCCGAGGAACGCATCGACAAGATCGTCCGCATTACCGCCGAAATGCAGTTCGCCGACGAAGCCGTGTGGCGCAGGCTCGTCCGCGCCGCGCTCGACCGCTGGTTCGACCAGGCCAATGCCCCCGAGGCCGAACGAGTTCCGATCCGGGGCAATACCCGGCTGGAAATGGCGCACCTGGCCATCGAACCCCTCGCGGACCGCCTCACCCCCGACCAGATGGACCGCCTGGCCAACGCCCTCACCTTCGTCTACGGCATGGAAGCCCTCGTCACCACGCGCGACACCTGCGATCTGGACACCGCTACCGCCATCGACACCATGCGCTGGGCCGCCCGAGCCCTCATTCGAGCCGCCCTGGCCGAGGCCGAGACCGGAACACCATGACGACGGCCAGCACGGCGTATCCGGAGATCACGGCTATCCGAAACCCATTGGTGTCCATGTAGCGCGTGTACGCCGCGTGCAAGCCGCCATCGGCCCGCCACACCGACCCGGCGTCCCGCACCTCCTCGGCCCACGCACCCCACCACCAGATCCTGGTGACGAACACCGAAACCTGTAGCGCCAGTGTGGTGATGATCAACCACAGCGGCACCCCGCGCGGCCGCAGCCACAACAGCAGAACCGAACCGGCTACTCCCACCACCCCGGCCGGAATCACGGTCAGATCCGACAGCCGCTCATACCCGGCATCGAACTCCGCCATCCGCCCCGGCTCGACATACCGCAGCGCGCGATGATGCATATGCGTCATCCACGCCAGCCCGGCCCCGAACACACCGGCCACCGCCGTCAGCACCAGCACGGGAAAACCCCAGCGCTCCTTCACGATTCCCTCCACGGTGATCCGAGCTCCCACCCCTCCACCGTGTCATCACCGCCCGCCCCCGGCATCCGGCCCCGGCACGAATCCCGATGTACCTCCACAGAAGTACGGAGCAGGCTCAGCTGGCGGCGGAAACCTTTTCGGCGTGGGCGGTGGTGAGGAGTTCCCAGGCGTGGGCGCGGCCGGTTTCGGTGTCGCCGAGGCCGGCGAGCATGCGGGCCAGTTCGACCACGCGTTCGTCCTGGGTGAGGGCGCGGACGCCGGATTTGACGGCCTTGCCGTCGTCGAGTTTGTCGACGACCAGGTGGGTGTCGGCGAAGGCGGCCACCTGGGGGAGGTGGGTGACGACGATGACCTGGTGGGTGCGAGCGAGGCGGGCCAGGCGGCGGCCGATTTCGACCGCGGCGCGGCCGCCGACGCCGGCGTCGACCTCGTCGAAGACCATGGTGGTGCCGTGTTCGGAGCTGGCGAGGACGACTTCGAGGGCGAGCATGATGCGGGAGAGTTCGCCGCCGGAGGCGCTCTTGTTCAAGGGCAGTGGTTGCGCGCCGGAGTGGGCGGCGAGGCGGAACTCCACCTCGTCTACGCCGGTGGAACCGGCGTGCAGGTCTTGGCCGTCGATCGTCAGGGGTGCGGAGTCCTGGACGCCGGCGGGGACGGGGCGCACCACGACCTCGAGGCGGGCGCGGCCCATGGCGAGGCCGCCCAGTTCGGTGCTGACGGCGGACGCGAGCTTGCCGGCGGCCTTGGTGCGGGCGGCGGTCAGCTTGCGGGCTGTTTCGCGGACCTTCTCGGCCGCGGTCTCCACCTCGGCGGCGAGGGCGGCGAGGGCCTCCTCGGAGACGTCGAGACCGGCCAGCCGGGTGCGCGCGTCCTCGGCCCAGGCGATCACGCCGTCGACATCGGGGGCGTATTTCCTTGTGAGCGTTTTCAGTTCGGCCTGGCGGGTGAGCATGGTGTCGAGCGCACCCGGATCCGAGGGCAGATCCGACAGGTAGGAGCTCAGCTCGGTGGTCAGGTCGACGACCACCGAGATGGCCTCGTCCAGGCGCGGGGCCAGACCGGTGAGCTTCGGATCGTCGGAGGCTTCGATGCGGGCGCGAGCGGTGCCGAGCAGGTCGAGCGCACCCGCACCGTCGCCCGGATTGTCGGCGGGTCCGGCCAAGGCATCGTGAGCGGTGGAGGCCGCCTCGCGCAGCGAATCCAGATCCGACAACCGCCGCACCTCGTCGATGAGGTGCTTGTCCTCACCGGGTTCCGGTGCGATGGCGTCGATTTCGGCCAGCGACTGGGTCAGATGGTCGGCTTCCAGGGCCAGCTCGCGGCTGCGGGCGGTGCGCTCCAGCAGCTGGTTGCGGGCCTCGAGCCAGGTGCGGCGGGCCTTCTGGTACTTGGTCAGCAGCGGGGTGACCGCGTCGGCGGCGAACTGGTCCAGCGCGTGCAGCTGCTGGTCCGGCCGCTGCAACCGCAGCTGATCGTTCTGGCCGTGCACGGTGAGCAGCGGCGTGGTGAAATCGCCGAGCACCGAGGCGGGCACGCTGCGCCCGCCCAGGTGGGCGCGGGAGCGGCCATCGCTGCCGACGGTGCGGACGGCGATGATGCTGCCGTCGTCGTCGGCCTCGGCGCCGGAGGATTCCATGACCTCCTCCACTTCGCCGCGGGCCCCGTCGTGGACTTCCGCCACGGTGAAGCGACCCTCGACGACCGCGCGCGAGGCCCCGAGGCGCACCCGCCCGGCATCGGCTCTGGCGCCGCTGAGCAGGTGCAGGCTCGTCACCACCATTGTCTTGCCCGCACCGGTCTCACCGGTCAATACGGTCAAACCCTCGTGGAATTGCGCGGTGGCGGTGGAAATTACGCCCAGCCCGTCAATCCTGATCTCTGTCAGCACTCGTGCTCTCCGTTCGCCGTCGGCCTCGCCAGCCTGTCACGGGCAACTGGAATTTGCGCACCATCCGGTCGGCGAAGGGCGCGGAATCGAGTCGCACCCAGCGCACCGGCTCGGTCCCGCGGACCGTCTCGACCCGGCCGCCCCGCGGCAGTGCGAGGGTGCGTCGGCCGTCGAGGAAAACTATCGCATCATGGCCGGTGGCAACGGTTTCCACGGCGATCAGCGAATCCGGGCTGGTCACCAGGGGCCGTGCGAACAACGCATGCGCATTGCTCGGAATCACCAGCAGCGCTTCGAGTTCCGGCCACACCACCGGGCCGCCGGCCGAGAAGGCATATGCCGTCGAACCGGTCGGCGTGGCGATCAACACACCATCGCAGCCGAACGACGACACCGGGCGGCCGTCGACTTCCAGCACCACTTCGAGAACGCCCATGCGCGCGGCATTCTCGATGCTGGCCTCGTTCAGCGCCCAGCCGCGTTCCACCACCACATCGTCCACACGCACGCTGACATCGATGGTCATGCGCTGCTCGATGGTGTAATCGCGCCGCACCACCTGGGATAGCGCCTCATCGAGGTGCTCGGCCTCGGCCTCGGTCAGAAAACCGATGCTGCCCAAGTTGATTCCCAGCACCGGCACCGACGCATTGCGCGCCAGTTCCGCCGCCCGCAGGAAGGTGCCGTCCCCGCCGAGGGAGAGCACCATCTCGCACCCGGCGGCCGCATCCGGATTGTGTTCCATGATCCGCACCGGATACCCGTCGGGCGCGCCCGCATCGTCGATATCCAAACGCGTGCTGTACGCCTCGTCCTCGAGCACCCGCAGGCTGATGCCCGCCTGATCGAAGATCTTCGCCACGCGATGCGCCGTTTCGGTGATCTCGGACCGACCCGGATGCGCGACCAGCAGGATTTCCCTCGCGGTCCCCTGCGCGTTCACTGCGGACCCTCCTCCACCGCCCTGGCAATCAGCGCGGAGACCCGCGCCTGTTCCTCCGCATCGTAGGCGAATCCGGGGACATCTCCCCGATCGCTATCGCCTTCGATACGGCTCGAGGCAGTTTCGTCCTGCGCGGTATTCACGTCCTTACGCAACCACAGGAAGTACTCCACATTCCCGGACGGACCGGGCAGCGGGCTGGCCACCACCCCGCGCGTGCGCAGTCCCAGCTCGGCGGCCGCCGCGGCGACATCGCCGACGACCTCGGCGCGCAGGGCCGGATCCCGCACCACGCCACCGCTTCCGACGCGTTCCTTGCCGACCTCGAACTGCGGTTTCACCATCGGCAGCAGATCCGCGCCCGGCGCACAGCACTGCGCCAGCGCGGGCAGCACCAGGCCGAGGGAGATGAAGGACAGGTCGGCGACCACCAATTCGACGGTGCCGCCGATGAGTTCGGGTGTCAGCGCCCGCACATTGGTGCGATCGTGCACCCGGACGCGATCGTCGTTCTGCAGCCGCCAGATGAGCTGCCCGTAGCCGACATCCGCGGCCACGACCTCCTTGGCGCCCTTGGACAGCAGCACATCGGTGAAGCCGCCGGTGGACGCGCCCGCATCCAGGCAGCGCTTTCCATCGACCGACACACCCTGCGGCTCGAAGGCTTCGAGGGCCCCCAAAAGCTTGTGCGCCCCGCGCGACGCCCACTGCACCTCGTCGGGTTCGTCCCGCACCAGCAGCGGCGTGCCCGCTTCCACACCGGTCGCCGGTTTGGTGGCGACCGTTCCATTGATCAGGACGCGTCCCGCCGAGATCAGTTCGACCGCGTGCTCCCGCGATCGCGCCAATCCGCGGCGAACCAGTTCCGCGTCCACCCGTGCGCGCCTGGCCACCTCAGATCTTGTCCACCGTGGCCAGGGCCTGCACCAGCACGTCATGGGCCTGCTCCAGAATCCGGGCGCGGCGCACGATATCCGCGCCCGCCTCCGCCGAATCCCGGCCGCCCGCCGATAGTTCGGCCAGCAGCGCATCCACCTCCGCCCGCACCCGCTCCGGGTCGGCGAACTCCTGATTCGCGCCCGCCAGATGCTGCCCGGGCAAGGGCACCCCGGGACGGGGTCCCTCAGCGGGAATCTGCGGGCGTGGCATAGGCGTACTCATGGTGGCGACAACGCTACCCGAACTCTTATTCGAACACACGTACCCGTGCCGCTGTCCGTGCGGTTCGGGCGATAGGTGCGAGTCGTCCGATAGCTGGACGGCGGCAAACCGCGTGCCGAATCGACAATTCGGGCCGCGATAACGGCATTCTCCCGATCAGCCGCGGCAGCCGTGGGAAGTTGACTCTCACACGTTGTTTCGAGTGGAGCTGTCGATGTCCAGATATGTCCTGATCGCCGCCGGCGTACTCTTCCTGCTCTATCCCGCCCTCCGGCCGTGGGAGGACGAATCGACCACCGACGGCGCGGTCGCCGCCATGGGTTCGACCGCCTGGGTGATCGCGCACCTGTGCGCGATGATCGGCTTCATCCTGGTATCGCTGGGGCTGCTCGCATTGCGCGACCGGATCGGGATCGGGCCGGTGATGACCACCTGGATCGGCGTCGGGCTGGTGCTGCCCTATTACGGCGCGGAGGACTTCGGGCTGCACGCCGCCGCCACCGCGGGGTCCCGGGACGACCTGCTCGACGTGTTCGAAGCCTTCCGGTACGGCGCCATCCCCGCGGCCATGTTCGCGGCCGGGCTCATTGCGCTCGCCGCGGGCGCGATCTGGGTGGCGGTCACGTTGCGCACGAATGCGGCGATTGCCTTCGCGGCCGGTTTCGCACTCTTCATGCCGCAGTTCTTCGCGCCGCCGGCGATCCGCATCGCCCACGGCGTCCTCGTCCTCATCGGTTGTGTGTGGCTGGGCCTGAGCACCACGGCCCGGAGCCCCGTCAGCGAACCGGAGCGCGCCTGAAACACGACGACCCCCGGCCGAGTGGCCGGGGGTCGTTGCTCTACGTCTCGATTACTCCTGCGCCGAAGGCGGCGCGGCGACCGCGATCGCGCGGCCGGGATGCCGCGCCAGCAGCTCGGTGATGGCGGCGACGATATCGCCGTCGGCCACCGACAGGGGGGCGGTATCCGGGATCGGATGATTCAGGGCATCCAGCGATTCCGCGATGTAGGTGGGCAGCCGGTCCGCGGGCTGGGTGCGCAGATCCGCGAGAGTGCTCACGCCGGTGAGGACCATGAGAGATTCCAGGCCGACCGTGTGCGCACCGTCGATATCGGTATCGAGGCGATCGCCGACCACGAGAGCGTCGCGGGTGCCCGCGCGCTCCATGGCGTCTTCCAGCAGTGGCGCATAGGGTTTGCCCGCCACGATGGGATCGCGATCCGAGGCGGTGCGCAGGGCCGCCACCATGGAGCCGTTGCCCGGCGCCAAGCCGCGCTCATTGGGAAGGGTGGCATCGGTATTGGCGGCCACCCAGAGCGCGCCCGCTCGCAGTGCATACGACGCCTCGGCCAGGTCGGCCCAGGCGGTCTGCGGGTTGTGGCCCTGGACCACCGCCGCCGGGGCGCTGCCGTTGAACCGGCGGATCGGTTGCAGGCCAACGGCATCCACCTCGGCCATCAGGTCGTCGGTGCCCACCACGAGCACCGTCGCACCCGGATCGAGACGGGAGGCCAGCAGGTGAGCCGCCGCCTGCGCGCTGGTGACGACCTCGTCCGCGGTCGCGGCGTAGCCGAGCTCGCGCAGATGCCCGGCCACCGCGGCGGCCGAGCGGCTGGCGTTGTTGGTGACGTACATCAGCCGCTGGTCATTGCCGCGCGATTCCGAAAGCGCTTGCGGCGCACCCGGAATCACTTCGTGACCACGGAACAGGGTGCCATCCAGGTCCAGCAGGAGTGCACCGAAACGATCCCTCAGGCGCATGACGCCGCCCCTCTCACAACTACTCGGCCGTGCCCTTCGCAGCGGTGCCTTCGGCCTGATCCTCTTCTGCCGCAGCGGCTTCGAGCTCCTCGGCCGACTCCTCGGCCGCATTGGCCTCGTCAGCGTCGTCGTCCGAATCCTCGTCGTCGGAGTCCACATCCCACTCGGCGCGGTCCGCGCCGCCCTCGGCCAGCTCGGCGGCGCGATCCTCGGCGTCGGTCTCGCCGTCGAGGTCCGCGGACGCGGAGTTCATGAACCAGGTGAGGGCCTCCTCGCCGCGATCGGCGGCCAGCAGCGCCTCGGCGTAGGCGTAGAACAGCCGGGCCGCGGCCGAACCCGTGCGCGACGGATCCAGTTCGGAGGTCTGCAGGGTCACCACGGCCTGGTCGTACTGCCCCAGATCCATGCGCGCGCCCGCGACCACAATGCGCAGCTCGGTGGCCTCATCGCCCTGCAGGGCGCGCGCCTCGTCGCTGCGGCCGAGTTCGATGGCCCGCTCCGGGCGGCCCAGACCGCGCTCGCAGTCGGCCATGACGGCCAGCAGGCCCGAACCACCGGACATGCGGCGCGCGGTGCGCAGCTCCGAGAGCGCCTCGGCCCACTCACCGGCGTGATACGCGGCCACACCGGCGGTTTCGCGAACCACCGCGATACGACCGGCCCGCTGCCGGGCGGCCCGCGCGTGCGCGAGCGCCAGCTCCGGATCCTCGTCCAGCAGCTGCGCCACCATGACCAGATGCCGGGCCACCGCCTCGGCATTGCTCTTGTCCAGGCTCAGCAGATCACGGCGCACTGCCGGCTCGAGATCGGAGGCCTGCACGTCGTCCGGCAGCGCGGGCTCATCCGGGCGGGCCGCACGGCGCTCGCCACCGCGGCCGCCGCCGACCCGCGCGCCCTCGCCGCCACGACGCCGATCACCCTCGAACGAACGCTCGGAACGCTCCGGGCGGTCGCCGCGCTCCGGACGGTCGCCACGGTCCGGACGCTCGGACCGGTCACGGTCGTACCCGCGGTCGGAACCCGACCGCTCACGGTCGAACCGCGCCGGACGATCCCGATCGGGCCGCTCGGAACGATCCCGCTCCGGACGATCGGACCGATCGAAGCGCTGCGGGCGATCCCGATCGAAGCCTTCGCGACGATCGCGGTTGTACCCGCCGCCCGCATTGTCCCGGCGGTCGCCGCCGAATCCGCTGCGGCCGTAGCTCTTCCGGTCATCCCGGTCGCCACGCTCGGCGCGATCCCGGCCGAAGTCGCGGCCGCCGTTGTCGCGGGAGTATCCGCGGCCGCCGTCACGGCTGTCACCACCGCGGTTGAATCCGCCACGGCCCTCGCCGCCCCGATTGAACCCGCCCCGGCTGTCGCCACGGCCTTCACCGCCACGGTTGAACCCACCGCGGCCGCCCTCACGATTCTCGCCGCCGCGGTAACCGCCACGGCCGCCCTCGCGGTCGCCGCCCCGGTAACCGCCGCGATCGTTGTCTCGACCCTCGCCGGACCGGCGGAAGCCGCCACGATCGTTGTCGCGGCCTTCACCGGAGCGACGGAAGCCGCCACGATCGTTGTCGCCGCCACGGTTGAACCCGCCGCGACCACCGTCGCGGCTGTCATTGCCGCGGTTGAATCCGCCGCGGCGGTCGGAGCTGTCGTTGTCGCGGCGGAAACCGCCACGGCCGCCCTCACGACCCTCGTTGTCACGGTTGAAGGAGCCGCGCCCGCCGTAACCGGGGCGTCCGCCCTCACGGTTACCGCCCTCGCGGTTGAAGCCTCCGCGGCCGGCATTGTCACGGCCGCCTTCGCGATAGCCGCCGCGGTCCCCACCACGGCGTTCCCCCGAATTGTCTCGCGCCGGTCCCCCGAAACCTCCCTGCCCCGATCCGCCGCTGCGGCGGAAAGGCTTCCGGCCTTCGTTCTGGTCCGACACGATGATCCCTCTCTGTAAGTATTCTGCGGTACCCAGCTCGCGGCGCTGGTGCGCGTGAGGGCCGGCGGGGCCATCCCCGCCACCCTGAATTCAATCACGCACCTTCGAGCGTCCTCGCGGCGCGGGGTGCTTAAACGCCGAATGGGGACCCAGTGATGGGTCCCCATTCGCGAATGATGTTCCGGCGGTGTCCTACTCTCCCACACCCTGTCGAGTGCAGTACCATCGGCGCAGGTGGCCTTAGCTTCCGGGTTCGGAATG
>NZ_JBHXVO010000062.1:0-2685 GCF_042672265.1 Nocardia sp. NPDC127526
CCCGAGTAGCAGCGGGCCCGTGAAATCTGCTGTGAATCTGTCGGGACCACCCGATAAGCCTGAATACTACCTGGTGACCGATAGCGGACTAGTACCGTGAGGGAAAGGTGAAAAGTACCCCGGGAGGGGAGTGAAATAGTACCTGAAACCGTGCGCTTACAATCCGTCAGAGCCCTCCCTTGTGGTGGGGTGATGGCGTGCCTTTTGAAGAATGAGCCTGCGAGTCATCGGTGTGTGGCGAGGTTAACCCGTGTGGGGGAGCCGTAGCGAAAGCGAGTCCGAATAGGGCGCCCTGTAGTCGCACACTATGGACCCGAAGCGGAGTGATCTACCCATGGCCAGGGTGAAGCGACGGTAAGACGTCGTGGAGGCCCGAACCCACTTAGGTTGAAAACTGAGGGGATGAGCTGTGGGTAGGGGTGAAAGGCCAATCAAACTCCGTGATAGCTGGTTCTCCCCGAAATGCATTTAGGTGCAGCGTCACGTGTTTCACGCCGGAGGTAGAGCTACTGGATGGCCTAGGGGGCCCACAAGCTTACCGAAGTCAGCCAAACTCCGAATGCCGGTGTGTGAGAGCGTGGCAGTGAGACTGCGGGGGATAAGCTTCGTAGTCGAGAGGGAAACAGCCCAGATCGCCGGCTAAGGCCCCTAAGCGTGTACTAAGTGGAAAAGGATGTGGGGTCGCGAAGACAACCAGGAGGTTGGCTTAGAAGCAGCCACCCTTGAAAGAGTGCGTAATAGCTCACTGGTCAAGTGATCCTGCGCCGACAATGTAGCGGGGCTCAAGTACACCGCCGAAGCCGCGGCACTCAGACATATACATCCCCAGCAATGGGCAGTGGTCTGGGTGGGTAGGGGAGCGTCGTGTAGCCAGGGAAGCGGCGGAGTGATCCAGCCGTGGAGGCTGCGCGAGTGAGAATGCAGGCATGAGTAGCGAAAGACGAGTGAGAAACTCGTCCGCCGAATGACCAAGGGTTCCTGGGCCAGGTTAATCCGCCCAGGGTGAGTCGGGACCTAAGACGAGGCCGACAGGCGTAGCCGATGGACAACGGGTTGATATTCCCGTACCCGTGTACCCGCGCCCAATGGCGAATCAGTTGTGCTAAGTGCCCAAATGTGGCGAGACCTCCTTCGGGAGGCTCAAAGCGGCTGCGCACGACCCTGGCTGTAGTAGTCAAGCGATGGGGTGACGCAGGAAGGTAGCTGGGCCAGGTGATGGAATACCTGGTGTAAGCGTGTAGGGCGTCGTGTAGGCAAATCCGCACGACACATGGCCTGAGACGTGATGCGTAGCCGATTGAGGCGAATTCAGTGATCCTATGCTGCCGAGAAAAGCCTCTAGTGAGTTGGTACACGGCCCGTACCCCAAACCGACACAGGTGGTCAGGTAGAGAATACTAAGGCGATCGAGATAACTGTGGTTAAGGAACTCGGCAAAATGCCCCCGTAACTTCGGGAGAAGGGGGACCTTGTCTGGTGACGGAACTTGCTTCCTGAGCTGGACGGGGTCGCAGAGACCAGAGAGAAGCGACTGTTTACTAAAAACACAGGTCCGTGCGAAGTCGTAAGACGATGTATACGGACTGACGCCTGCCCGGTGCCGGAAGGTTAAGAGGACCGGTTAGCGCTTCGGCGCGAAGCTGAGAATTTAAGCCCCGGTAAACGGCGGTGGTAACTATAACCATCCTAAGGTAGCGAAATTCCTTGTCGGGTAAGTTCCGACCTGCACGAATGGCGTAACGACTTCTCTGCTGTCTCAACCACAGACTCGGCGAAATTGCATTACGAGTAAAGATGCTCGTTACGCGCGGCAGGACGAAAAGACCCCGGGACCTTCACTATAGCTTGGTATTGGTGTTCGGTACGGTTTGTGTAGGATAGGTGGGAGACTGTGAAAGCCACACGCCAGTGTGGTGGGAGTCGTCGTTGAAATACCACTCTGATCGTATTGGACCTCTAACCTCGGACCCTGATCGGGTTCAGGGACAGTGCCTGGTGGGTAGTTTAACTGGGGCGGTTGCCTCCCAAAATGTAACGGAGGCGCCCAAAGGTTCCCTCAGCCTGGTTGGCAATCAGGTGTCGAGTGCAAGTGCACAAGGGAGCTTGACTGTGAGACCGACAGGTCGAGCAGGGACGAAAGTCGGGACTAGTGATCCGGCACCGGCAAGTGGAAGCGGTGTCGCTCAACGGATAAAAGGTACCCCGGGGATAACAGGCTGATCTTCCCCAAGAGTCCATATCGACGGGATGGTTTGGCACCTCGATGTCGGCTCGTCGCATCCTGGGGCTGGAGTAGGTCCCAAGGGTTGGGCTGTTCGCCCATTAAAGCGGCACGCGAGCTGGGTTTAGAACGTCGTGAGACAGTTCGGTCTCTAT
Organism: Nocardia sp. NPDC127526; assembly: GCF_042672265.1. Lineage (NCBI taxonomy): Bacteria > Bacillati > Actinomycetota > Actinomycetes > Mycobacteriales > Nocardiaceae > Nocardia > Nocardia sp. NPDC127526. The sequence goes on from NZ_JBHXVO010000062.1 coordinate 2,377, forward strand.
CCGCCGCGCGCGTCAGAAACTTGAGGAAGGCTGTCCCTAGTACGAGAGGACCGGGACGGACGAACCTCTGGTGTGCCAGTTGTCCCGCCAGGGGCACGGCTGGTTGGCCACGTTCGGAAGGGATAACCGCTGAAAGCATCTAAGCGGGAAGCCTGTTCCAAGATGAGGTTTCTCACCCCCTCGAGGGGGTAAGGCCCCCAACAGACCATTGGGTTGATAGGCCGGAACTGGAAGTCTGGTAACAGATGCAGGTGACCGGTACTAATAGGCCGAGGACTTACCAACAAAGAAGCTACGCGTCCACTGTGC
>NZ_JBHXVO010000063.1:0-2272 GCF_042672265.1 Nocardia sp. NPDC127526
TCCTTGTCCGTGCCCGTCCTCGTCCCAGCCCGCCTTCATCCCCATCCGCCCTCATCGCCGTCCGCCCGACAGTCTTCGGGGTCAAGGGGCGGAGCCCCTTGTGGGGGTGCGGGGGCTAGCCCCTGCGGGGTGCGGGGTGTCCCCGCCGGGGGCCGTGGGGGTGTCCCCCACAAATCAAACACAGCTTAAGAACGGTTCGAGAACATGATCTCCCCGCTAGCGGCCCCCGAGCTAACGTCAACCGGGTAGCTCCTGAACGTGAATCCCGTCGCTAGCTTCGGCCGAAGGGGAATTCCATGATGAAGTTCGGGAAAGCCGCCCTCCTCGCGGGCGTCGTCTGCGCCGCCCTCGGCCTGGTCATCGTTCCGGCCACCGCGGAGCCCGAGGAGGTCACCGTCACCGCCGGCCTGGCCGGGCGCACCGGCAAGGTGGTCATCGAGCACGGCAGCGTGGAGCTACAGGACGGCGCCGTGGTCATCCGGGACGCCAGCGGGAAGATCGTGCGAATCCTGGCCGGGTTCTACAAGATCGACGATCTGCGCTTTCCCATCGACGCCGATGTGCAGGGCAATACCGTCGTCCTGACGCCCGGCGCGGATGCGACCCAGGCCGCCTTCGAAGCGCCCGCCGCCACCCAGCCCGGGACCGAACAGGCCGAACGCGATCGGGTGACCAGGACCATTGCCGACGGCGGGGGCATCGGCGCGATCGCGGGCGGGATCCCGGGCGCCACCAGCGGATGTTTCCTGGCCGCGGGACCGGGCGCGATCGCCGGCGGGGTGCTGGGGTTCATCGCCGGCGGCCTCACCGCGGCGCTGTTGTCCCCGGTGCTGTTGCACGATGTTCCGGCCATCGATCCCGTGCTGGCGACGACCTTGGAGAGCCTGGGCGCGGGCAGCGGCGCGCTGACCGGGACGATCTCGGGCTGTGTGCTGGCGGGCGCGATCATCGGCGCGACGACCGCCGTGGCCGGGGCGCTGTCGGGTGCGGCCGTCGGCGCGGTGGTCGCGGCCTTCACCACCGAACAGCCGTAATCGAATCCGGATGCGACCGCGCTCAGCACTTGCGGGGGATGGCCGGGTTCGCGAGGCTGACATCGTGCGCATCATCGACCTGTCGGTTCCCGTGGAAACGGGGATGCCCGTGTACCCGGGCGATCCGGAGGTGCGGATCGAACCGGCGCTGACCGTCACCGCGGACGGGGTCAATGTGCTGCATCTGAGCATGGGGTCGCAGACCGGGACGCATGTGGACGCGCCCGTGCACATCGACGATTCGCTGCCGGCGCTGGACGCATTGCCGCTGGATCGGTTCATCGGGCCGGCGGTGGTCGTGGATGCGCGCGGGCTGGCGCCGCGCAGTGCGATCGGGCTCGAATACTTCGAGGGGCGGGTGGCCGCCGGGCAGGTCGTGCTCATTGCGACCGGGTGGTCGGCGTATTGGGGGACCTACGCCTATCAGGGGCATCCCGCACCGACCCCGGAGGCCGCGGCCTACCTCGTGGAATGCGGGGTGCGGACGGTGGGGATCGACGCGCTGAGCGTGGATCCGACACCGGCGCAGGATATTCCGGTGCACCGGATCCTGTGCGGGGCGCACGCGGTGATCGCGGAGAATCTCACCAATCTGGACCGGGTGCTGGCGGCGCAGGAGCTGGGACACCGGATCGAGGTGTCGCTGCTGCCCCTCAGGCTCGCCCGGGCGGACGGTGCGCCGGTGCGCGCCATTGCGCGAATCGATGCCTGACCTGTGCATTGCCGTACATCCACGCGACTGGATCAGTATCGTTTCTGATTTTGCGTCGCAGCTCACCCGATCTTCGTACACTCAGGACGACATCGGGGGGAGTCGGGACCCCCGCAGAGCTCGACCAGAGAGACCCTCACGTGAACCGTTGTGCCGTAACCACGTTCCTAGCCACGGCCGCCATCCTCAGCGCAACCCCCGCCGCCTCCGCCGACATCGTGCTGACCGAACCGGCCACGGTCGCCGACGATCCGATGGAATCCTCGGTCACCGGATCGGCCTCCGACTCGGCGCAGACCGGATCCAAAGGCGGGCTCATGACCACCGGATCCACCGGAACCGGATCCTTCGGACTGCCCAACCTGGACAAGATCCTCTTCGGCGACGGCCCGCTGTGCGCGGTCTTCGGCAGCGCCATCGCCATCCTGGGCGAATCGAGCCTGGGCTGCGGGTCCATGGGCGTCGGGACGAAGTAGGCCGGGTTCCCCAGGGCCTATCGAGCAAAAAGCGGCCCGGTACCAGCACT
>NZ_JBHXVO010000064.1:0-1210 GCF_042672265.1 Nocardia sp. NPDC127526
TTCTTTGGCTTCGATGTACTCTTGTTCTAGTTTGTATAGTTGACCTTTCAGTCCAAAATTATCTTTATTCCAGATAGCTAATAGCTCGGTTTCACTTAGTTTTGATAAATCAGTCATTAGTAATACTCCCATTTAACCTTTAAAATCTGTTTCTGTTCGCAATGCCTTGAATATGCGTTTTGCCGTTTCTTCTCGCACACTGGACGGGTCACGTAAAATATTGGCAATCCATATTGCAAATGCTTGATAGTCCTTATTCCCTGCTAGGTCGCTGATACTGTGGACTTTAGACAATACTGAGCTATAAGTATTTATCTGACTGTCTGACAAGTTGCAGAACATATCAACCGTGCTTGGATCTCGTTCATGGTTGATTGTTTTAGGCTTGGATTTCTGTTTAAAGCTGAATGAAAACCCAATGATTGAACGTCCTCGCTTATGTTGCTCGTATTCTGCCTTAATGTCGGTATGGTCGTTAATTTGTTGAATAGCAGGCTCTAATACTCGTCTTTTAAACGATTCCATCCGTTGATGCTCTGTGTCCAATACACCAAGTCTTGACCTCAATTCCTTAGTTTCAAGCATTGATACTTTCCCAGTGCTACGCCATGCAATTAGTAGTTCATATAAACGTATGGCATAGGCACTCGTTAGGCTACTTAGCTGCTCCAGTTCATAACTGGTGAAATGCTTCTCTAGGTTGGTGATCAGTGGCACAACATCATCTGAAAACCTGATACGGACAAGGGCTTCATTTTCAACATAGGACACACGCTGTACCCATCGGCTCATAACATTCTCAAGATTGCCTTTAGCCGTTAATTTTTGGTAACTAAAGCGACGCTCAAACAAGTTTTTGCAAGCATCCTTTAAGACTTTGTAGGCGGTGTTTCTATGGACATTGAAATGGTTAATGTAGCTTTCTGCATGGATAGTTAAATCACGGTCACTAGGGATATTAGACTCCCTCGCCTCCAGTATTGCTAAAAGGATTAGGCGTTGTTCTGCAAGGTCTAAATTATAACTGGCATTGATCAGCGCATTATCCTTAACGACTAGGTCTTTTTTCATACATAGCAACTTATTCGAATTTTGTTGTTATAGCAACATTATATAACAATGTTGTAATATGCAAGATAAACGTTGCTATATTGCAACATAAACGTTGCTATATTGCAAGATAAACGTTGCTATATTGCAAGATAAACGT